>NZ_JBHWFG010000029.1:0-54209 GCF_042733745.1 Streptomyces sp. NPDC059696 | reverse complement strand
CCCCGGGCCGGGCCGGTTGTGTGGGGCGTCTGCTGAGGCGGCCGGCGCCCGCGCGGGCGCCGACGATGCCCGGTACGGCCTTCGCCGGGTCGACGTCCGCGCGCAGGGCCGGCGTCCAGCCGGCGCCCGGCTGGAGGGTCTCCTCCGGGATCTCCGCGTTGTGCACGGCGATCAGGTCGGTCTTCCTGCCGTTGACGTGGTTGTCCGCCGCGGTGACCGGTGCCTCCGCCCACTTCTTCAGGATCTTCGCCGGGCTGATGCCCTTCGCCAGCGTGAAGGCGTTGTGCTCGGCGACGAGTTGGGACTCCTTGCCGATGCCGAAGCTGTAGGCGTAGTCCCGGCCGGCCACGAAGTGGTTGTCGTACGAGTCGACCTGCCCGAAGCGGACCCGGGGAGCGCGTTCGACGACGTTCCGGAACAGGTTGTGGTGGAGCGTCACCTTGAGCTTGCCCCGGTCGCCGGCGGCCGTGGACTCGCTGTCGCTGTTGCCGATCATGAGCGTCTTGTCGTGGTCGGCGAAGACGTTCCAGGACACGGTGACGTGGTTGCTTCCCCGGACGATGTCCAGCTCGCCGTCGTGCTGCTGGTACAGCGCGCCGAAGTACGTCGGTGCCTCGCTGTCGGGACGGCTGCCGTCGGTGAAGGTGTTGTGGTCCATCCAGACGTGGGTGGAGCCGTGGACGACGGCGGCGTCGTACTCGGAGTTCCAGGCGCCGGTGGCGGTGTCGGTCGGGTCCCACTGCGGGAAGCAGTCGAGGGGGCTCTCGAAGGTGAGGTTGCGGACGATGACGTTGTCCACGCCCTTGATCTGGAGGCTGGCGCCCTTGAAGCCCGCGTTCTTCCCGACCCCGATGACGGTGGTGTTGGCGGGCACATCGGCCTTGATGGTCCGGTCCTGGTTGCCGGCGGAGGCGCGGCGCAGGCCCTCGGGGCTGCCGTCCGGTTCCCCGCTCAGGTCCTTGTCCCGCCCCCACGTCCCGGGGGCGTACTTCTTCAGATAGGCGTCGAAGTCGTAGCCGGGCGCGGCGAAGGCGTCGCACCCCGCGGAGAGCGCGTCGACGGTCCCCTTCACCTTGATGATCTTCGGCGCGCTGCCGCCCGCGGCCAAGGCGGACTTGAACTGTGCCCAGGTGGTCACGGTGTACACGTGCTCGGCGTCGGCGGCGGACCCGCCGGTGGTCCCGGTGCCGTGCGATCCCCACCCGTCCTTCGCCCCGAGCGTCTGCCGCGTGAGATCGCGGGCGTCGGCGTGGGCGGGGGAGGTGGCGGTGAGGGACAGCGCCAGCGCGGTGCAGCCGGCGAGGGCCGCGGCCCGGCGAGTTATGGCATGGCCATGCCATTCACGTGAGCGCATGGTGCGGATCTCCTTTTCCGGATTCCAGAGGGGAAGGGTGTTGCGCGGGGGCCTTCGGCCAGGTGATCCAGGGAACCGTGCGAACAACCACGGGACGGCCCGCGGACTGCCCTCCCCAGCCCGCCCCACGGCGCCAAGCAGAGTTATCCGTTCTGCTGGTCCCACTCCTCCTGGGCGGAGTTCAGCTGCCCGGCCATCGTGTCCAGGAACTCCTTCGCACTCATCTTCCCGAGCAGCACCTTCTGGAAATTCGGCTCGTTGTCCGCCTTGGAGATCGTGTTCCAGTCCGGCAGGTAGTACGGCAGCTGCACGATCGTCGTCGACCCGTCCGACAACGCGTCAGCGGCCAGCTTCGTCGGCTCGGCCTTCGCGATCCACGTGTCCTTCGCCGCGTCCGTGTTCGACGGCACCTGCCCCGCCGCCTCGTTGAACTTCGAGTTCTCCGCCTCGGACATGGCGAACTCGATGAACTTCCAGGCCGCGTCCTTGTTCTTGCCGCTCCTGAACAGGCCCAGCCCGTCCACCGGGTTGGACACCTGCACCCGCTTGCCACCGGCCCCGGCCGGCTGCGGAATGCCCCGGAACTTCCCGACGCCGAGCGCCTTCACATGATCCTGGTACGACCCGAGGTTGTGGTTCAGCATTCCGATCGTGCCGGAATCCCACTGCGCGACCATCTTGGTGAAGTCGTTGTTGAGGTCGGCCGCGGGGGTGACCTTCTTGTACAGCGCCGCGTACTTCTCCAGCGCGGCCACGTTCTTCGGGTCGTTGACCGTGGTCTTCTCACCGCTGGAATCCCAGAACGACGTGATGCCGGACTGCCCGTACATGGCGTCCAGTGCCTGGGCGATGGACCCCGCACCGCCGCGGATGGTGTAGCCGAACTCGTTCTTGCCCGGGTTCGTCAGCTTCTTCGCGGCCTCGTAGAACCGGTCCCACGTCGTCGGCTCCGGCAGACCCGCCTTCTCGAACAGATCGGTGCGGTAGTACAGCACACCGTTGTTCGCGGAGGTCGGGATCGAGTACAGCTTGCCGTCCCCGCCGCCGGCCGCCTTCAGCGACTCGACCATGTCCTTGTTGAGCTTGCCGTTCAGCAAGGACGAGCCGAGCCGCTCGTCGAGCGGTTCCAGCGCGCCCTGCGCCGCGAAGCCCGCGAGCATCGCCGCCCCCACCCCGCCGACGTCCGGCAGCCCTCCGCCCTGGAGGGCGGTGTCGACCTTGGACTGGTACTCGGTGGCGGCGATGCCGACGTACTCGACCTCGATGTCGGGGTTGGCCTTCTCGAAGTCGGCGATGATCTCCTTCCAGATCTCGGTGCGGACACCGCCGTTGTTGTCCCAGAAGACGATCCTTCCCTTGCCGCTGCCGTCGTCTCCCTTGCCACCGCCGGCGCCGCTGCCGTCGTCGCCGCAGGCGGTCGCGGTCAGAGCGAGGACGGAACCCAGGGCGACCGCCACGGCGGCACGCCTGCTTCTGCGGATGCTGCTCTTCATTGGTCGGCTCTCTCTTCCGGATCAAACGGATACGTGACGTCGTGGGGGTGGATCACGGGTTCACCGCCCTGCGGACGAGGGCCGCCGCGTCGCCCCGGTCGAGACGGCCGTCGGCGACGACGGTGACCACCCGGCGCACCAGGGTGTCGCCCGGCGGGAGCGGCACACGCGCGTCGTGGGCCAGGGACGAGCCGACACCCGGGTACTCGCCGCTGCGCACGAACCACGGGTCGCGCCGGGTTTGTCCGGTGGCTCCGGTGAAGACCAGCGTCCAGGTGCCGCCCCGCAGCGCGAGCCAGTCGGCGGGGCGGCCGTGGGCCTTCTCCGCGCCGTCGGCCCCGGCCGTGAGGACCTCCGGCGCGGAGGGTTCCTTGCGGGCCCGCCAGAAGAACCCGCCGTAGGCCGCGCCCGGGCGCCCGTTGGTCGCGGGGCTGCCGATCGACAGCGGGTTCCCGGTGACGTTGGTGAGGGAGAACGTGAGGTCCAGGGCCCAGGCCAGGTCGGTGAGTTCGATGGCGGCGACGGTACGGCGTTCGCGCAGCAGTTCGCCGCCCGCGGCCACCCAGCGCAGCTCCTCGACGAAGCCGTCCGGGTCGCGCAGCTGGAAGGTGACGTGCCGCTGCGCGCCGTGGTTGTCGAGCTCGGTCGGGCCCCGGTCGCGGACATAGGTGCGTCCGCCCCAGAAGTTGAACCCCTCGACGTCGGGAACGGCGACACCGACGCCGAGGTGGTGTGGGTGGTCGGCGGGGCTCAGTTCGGTGACCGCCGTGCCGGCCAGGGTGGTGACGGGGTGCAGGTAGGGGCGCGGGGAGAGCCGGGCCGGTAGCTCGGGCCGGGTGACGTAGCGGCCGACCGGCCGGCCCGCGACGCGCAGGACCGTCGTGCCGTTGCCGTTCATGGGGTGCTCACCTCGTTCGACGGACGGGTCCAGGGGGCGTCGAGCTCGGAGTAGAGGGAGAGGGTGTCCGCGGCGGCCGCGACGAGCCCGTCGATGCCGGGGACGACCCGGCGATTCTCGCCGGGGACGCGGTGCCAGGCGATGTCCGGCAGGGTCTCCGGGTCGGGGGCGGTGCGGATGGCCTCGACGACTTTCATGAACGCGCCGGTCTCCTCCGGCGGGACGAGCAGGTCCGCGCCGGTGGTGAGGTGGTCGACGAGGTTCTCCAGCAGGTCGGTGCGGCCGTGCTCGGACTCCTCGGGGCCGTGCCCCGCGCGCTGGAGCAGTACGCGGTCCTGCTTGTACCAGAAGGTGATGCGGCCGCTGGTGCCGTGCACCAGGACGTACGGCTCGTCGGCCTCCTCGGCGCACAGGGTCGCGGCGACGGTGACCGGGTGGCCCTGTGCGGTGGTGATCCGGACGCAGGAAGTGTCGTCGGACTCGATGGCGTTGGCACGCAGCAGTTCGGTCTCGATGCCGGTGACGTCCTCGGCGCGGGTGCTGCCGCCCAGGGCGAGGGCGGTGGCGACGGCGTGGGCGAGGGGGTTGGTCAGCGCCCCGTCGATCACGTCGACGCCG
Source organism: Streptomyces sp. NPDC059696 (assembly GCF_042733745.1). NCBI lineage: Bacteria > Bacillati > Actinomycetota > Actinomycetes > Kitasatosporales > Streptomycetaceae > Streptomyces > Streptomyces sp. NPDC059696. Next base: position 49,846 of record NZ_JBHWFG010000029.1, on the reverse strand, counting down.
TTCAGACGTCGTTTGCCCGCCCAGGGGGCCCGCTTGAAGTAGTCCTCGTCGCGCACCCAGGCACCGGCCCCGCCGAGGCCGACGAGCCGTCCGATCGCGCCCTTCTCGATCAGCTCGCGGACGGCCGTCAGGGCGTGCGACCCCAGCGACTGGAAGCCGATCTGGCAGACGGCTCCGGCCGCGGCCACCCCGTCGGCCATCCGGCGGAACTCGGCGTAGGAGGGGGCGGGCGGCTTCTCCAGGAGCAGGTGCACCCCGCGTGCGGCCGCCGTGAGCGCGAGGTCGGTGTGGGTCGGGATGGGGGTGCAGATCACGGCGATCCGCGCGCCGGTGGAGTCCAGCAGGGCTCCGAAGTCGGCGGACTGCGCGGGCGTGCCCAGGTCGCCGAGCTCCTGCTCGCTCAGCGGCGTCAGTTCGCAGACGCCGACGAGCCGTACGAGGCCCTGCTGCTGGAGGCGGCGGATGTTCTCCATGTGCCAGCGGCCGTGGCCGCGGGCACCGGCGAGGACGAGGGGCAGCGGGGTGCTCATGGGGGTACTAACGGGGGTGCTCATGGGGGTGCTCATGGGGGTGCTCATGACGTCGATCATGGGGCCGGTCACCGGAGCCTCCCCACACCCGCGCCGCGGGCCACCGCCCGGCCGGCGTGCCGGGCACCGTCGCTCCGCCCGTGCGGCACGGGCACCTGGAGACCGGCGCCCCGGAGGACGGCCGAGTCGACGTGTTCCGCGCCGGCGGCGGTGCCCCCGATGGTGCCCGGGCCGTGGGCGGCCCGGCCGTCGTGCGCCGGGAGGGTGCCGTGGGCGGCCCGGCCGTCGTGCGCCGGGAGGGTGTCGCCGAGGTCGCGGGGCTCGGCCCGGGTGGGAATGCCCGGGATGCCCGGGAGCCGGCCCGTCAGGGCCGCCTGAAGCGGTCTCATCCCTTCACCGCCCCGGCGCTGAACCCGGTGATCAGCCACTTCTGTATGAAGGCGAACACGATCACCACCGGCACGGCCGCGATGATGCCGCCCGCGGCGAGCGCGCCCAGGTCGACGCTGTCGGCGCTCATCAGGGAGTTGAGGCCGACGGGGATCGTCTGCTTGTCCTGGTTGTTGAGGAACATCAGCGCGAACAGGAAGTGGTTCCAGGAGTGGACGAAGGCGAACGAGCCGACGGCGATCAGGCCGGGCCGCAGCAGCGGCAGCACCACGATCCGGAAGGCCGTCATGCGGTCGCAGCCGTCGACCCAGGCCGCCTCCTCCAGGGAGTACGGCACGTTCTTGATGAAGTTGCTGATCAGGATCATCGACAGCGGCAGCTGGAAGACCGTCTCGGCGAGGATCACACTGCCCAGCGAGTTGATCATCCTCAGCTCGGCGAAGATCTCGAACAGCGGCACCAGCAGCAGCGCGCCCGGGACGAACTGGGAGCACAGCAGGGCCAGCATGAACCCGCGCTTGATCGTGAAGTCGAAGCGGGCGAGGGCGTAGCCGCCGGCCAGCGCGACGAGCGTCGTCATGAGCAGGGTGGCGACGCCGACGAGGACGCTGTTGGTGAAGTAGGTGCCGAAGCCGCGGTCCGTCCAGACCTTCTCGAAGTGATCGAAGGTGATCGGCCAGGGGACGAGCGAGGTCGACCCGGCCGGGCGCAGCGAGAACAGCAGGATCCAGTAGAACGGGATGAGGGTGAAGATCAGGTAGATGCCCAGGGGCAAGTAGATCTGCCAGCGGGGGGCCTCGTCCCAGGCGTGGTTCCTCCGCACGGGCCCGGTGGGTTCGGGGGTGGCACGCGCGGGGGCGGGCGCGGTCCTGGTGGCTTCCTCGACGCTCACTTGCCCTCGCCTCCGAACTTGCTCAGCCGCAGGTAGACCATCGAGCAGAAGAGCAGGATCACGAACGCCACCGTGGTCAGGGCCGACGCGTAGCCGAAGTTGTGGGCGTCGACGGAGGTGTTGGCGATGTACAGCGGCAGCGTGGTCGTCTCGCCCGCGGGCCCGCCGCCGGTCAGGGTGTAGAGCAGGTCGACGTTGTTGAACTCCCACACCGCGCGCAGCAGCGTGGACAGGATGATGGCGTCCTTCAGGTGCGGCAGGGTGATGTGCCAGAACTGCTTGATGCGGCCGGCGCCGTCGACCTCGGCGGCCTCGTAGAGGTCCTTGGAGACGGACTGGAGGTCGGCGAGGATGAGGATCGCGAAGAACGGCACCCCGCGCCACAGGTCCGCCACGACCGCCGCCGGGAACACCGTGGAGGTGTCCGACAGCCAGCTCGTGCCGTAGGAGCCGATGCCCATGTCGGCGAGGTAACGGGTGATGCCCGTCTGGGAGTTGTAGAGCAGCACCCAGATCGCGGAGGTCAGCACACCGGAGACGGCCCACGGGGAGAACACCAGGGCGCGTCCGAGCCCCCGGCCGACGAAGGTCTGGTTGACGATGAGCGCCAGCGCGAGGCCGAACAGCAGTTGCAGACCGACCTCGACGACGACCCACTCGGCGCTGAAGACCAGCGTGTCCCAGAAGACGGGGTCCTCGGTGAAGGCGTGGACGAAGTTGTCGAAGCCGGCGAAGCCGTTCCGCCACGGCTTGGTGGGGTTGTAGTTCCGCAGGCTGTAGTAGAAGACGCTGAGGACCGGGTAGGCGATGAAGCCCAGCATGAGCAGGGCGGCCGGCGCGATCAGCAGGTACGGGAGCCTGCGCGGCGTGGCGGAGGCCCGGCGCCGCCGGGGTGGCGCGGGCGGTTTCGCCACGGCTGCGGCTTGGGCCATGACAGGGTCTCCGATCTCGGTACGGCCGTTCGGGAAGCGCTTTCTCATGGTGCGTGAGTCCGCCCGGAAGCGCGGTACGGGGTGCCTCTTGCGGTGGTGTGGCGCGTGCGGACTCGTCGTGCTCTGTGGCGAACACGCGGCGGAGCCGCATGTCGATACAGTCCCGCACCCCTGGAGGGGGCCGGTCAGCCGGCGTAGGGATCCGGGGCCTTGCCCGGCCTGGCCAGGAACTCGAAGTCGCAGCCGGTGTCAGCTTGGGTGATCTGGTCGTTGTACAGGGCGCCGTAGCCGCGTTCGTAGCGCAGGGGCGGTGGCGCCCAGTCCTTGCGGCGGTTTTCCAGCTCCTCCTCGCTCACGTTCAGTCGGAGGGTCCGCGCCTCGACGTCCAGGGTGATCGAGTCGCCGGTGCGGACCAGGGCGAGCGGGCCGCCCACGTACGACTCGGGGGCCACGTGCAGCACGCAGGCTCCGTAACTCGTGCCGCTCATCCGGGCGTCGGAGATCCGGACCATGTCCCGCACCCCCTGCTTCAGCAGTCGGTCGGGGATGGGCAGCATGCCGTACTCGGGCATGCCCGGGCCGCCCTTGGGTCCGGCGTTCCGCAGCACGAGCACACTGTCGGCGGTAATGGGCGACTCGGGGTCGTCGATGGTGCGCTGCATGGTCTTGTAGTCGTCGAAGACGACCGCGGGACCGGTGTGCTTCAGCAGGTGGGGCTCGGCGGCGATGTGCTTGATGACGGCACCGTCCGGGCAGAGGTTGCCGCGCAGCACGGCGACTCCGCCCTCCGGGGCGACCGGGTTGCCGCGGGGGCGGATGACGTCCTCGTCGTGGACGACGGCGCCCTCGATCTGCTCCCCCAGGGTCCCGTTGACGGTGGGCCGGTCCAGGTGCAGCAGGTCGGTGATCCGGGAGAGGAAGGCGGGCAGGCCACCGGCGAAGTGGAAGTCCTCCATGAGGTACGTCCGTCCACCGGGGCGGACGTCGGCGAGCACCGGCACCGCGCGGGCGATGCGGTCGAAGTCGTCGAGGGTGAGCTCGACGCCGGCCCGTCCCGCCATGGCGATCAGGTGGATCACCGCGTTGGTGGAGCCGCCGAGTCCGAGCACCGTCGTGACGGCGTCCTCGAAGGCCTGGCGGGTGAGGATCCGGGACGGCTTGAGCGCGGTCCAGGCGAGTTCCACGGCACGCCGCCCGGAGGCGGCGGCCATCCGCTCGTGCCCGGAGTCGACGGCCGGGATCGAGGAGGCGCCCGGCAGTGTCATGCCGAGGGCTTCCGTCGCCGCGGTCATCGTCGACGCGGTGCCCATCGTCATGCAGTGGCCCGGTGAGCGGGCCAGGCCGCCCTGCAGTTCCCGCAGTTCGCAGTCGGTGAGGTTGCCGGCGCGGTGTTCGTCCCAGTACTTCCACATGTCGGTGCCGGACCCGAGGGTCTCCCCGCGCCAGTGGCCGGGCAGCATCGGCCCCGCGGGCACGAAGAGGGACGGCACGTCGGCCGAGGCCGCGCCCATGAGCAGCGCGGGCGTCGACTTGTCGCAGCCGCCGAGCAGCACCGCCGCGTCGATCGGGTACGACCGCAGCAGCTCCTCCGTCTCCATGGCGAGCAGGTTGCGGTAGAGCATCGGGGTCGGCTTCTGGTACGTCTCGGAGAGCGTGGCGACCGGGAACTCCAGCGGGAAACCGCCGGCCTGCCACACCCCCCGCTTGACCGCCTGTGCCCGCTCGCGCAGATGGACGTGACAGGGGTTGATGTCGGACCAGGTGTTCAGGACGGCGATCACCGGGCGGCCCCGGTACTCCTGCGCCTCGTAACCGAGCTGGCGCATCCGGGCGTTGTGCGACCAGGTGCGCAACTGGCCCTCGGCGCCGTACCACTGGTGGCTCCTGAGCTCCTCGGGCGACAGGCGGCCGGTCATATCGACCACCCCGCGGCGATCGCGGCGACCTCGGCACGCTGCTCGGGCGCGAGGGTGCGGCTCGGCGGGCGGACCTCACGGCGGCACAGTCCGAGGGAGGCCAGGGCCTCCTTGACGACGGTGACGTTGTCGGCGGAGCCGTCGGCGGCGCGCAGCTCCTCGAAGCGGCGGATCTGCTCCCAGACCTTCATGGCGGCCGGGTAGTCGCCGGCGCGCAGGGCCTCGATCATGTTCAGGGAGACGGCCGGGGCGACGTTCACCAGCCCCGAGGTGAAGCCGGTGGCACCGGCGGAGAAGTAGGACGGGGCGTACGGCTCGGCGAGTCCCGCGACCCACACGAACCGTTCCAGACCCGCGTCCCGGGCGAAGGCGGCGAACCCGGCCGCGTCGGGGACGGCGTACTTCACGCCGATGACGTTCGGGCAGTGGTCGGCGAGTTCGGCCAGGCGGGCACCGGTGAGCCGGGCGTTGCGGATGTACGGCACGACGCCGAGCTCGGGCACGGCCTCGGCGACGGCACGGTGGTAGTCGACCCAGCCCGCCTGCGAGACGTACGGATGGACGGGCTGGTGGACCATGACCATCCGGGCGCCGAGGTCCCGGGCGTGCCGGGCGGAGGCGACGGCGGTCGGGACGTCGTGTCCGACACCGGCCAGGACGACGGCCCGCTCCCCGGCCTCCTCGATGGTCAGCTCTGTGACGAGCCGGCGCTCCTCGGGGGTGAGGGCGTAGAACTCGCCGGTGTTGCCGTTCGGGGTGAGGGTCGTGATGCCGCCGTCGAGCAGGCGGCGCAGCAGGGCCCGGTGGGTGCCCTGCGCGACGGAGCCGTCCTCGGCGAACGGGGTCACCGGGATCGCCACCACGTCGGCCAGGGCCGCCCGCTGGGTCTCGAACGCCACGCTGCTCATGCCCGGCCTTCCTGTTCCCGTGCCGCCTCGGGGTAGGCGCGCCGCACGAAGGACGCGATGTGGGCGTGCAGGGCGCGCGCCGCGCCGTCGGCGTCGCCGTCGAGGGCGAGCCGGAGGATCTCCCGGTGCTCGCCGGCCTCCCGTTCCCAGGAGGGCGAGGCGGCCCAGGCGACGGCGGAGACCAGGGCGGCCTGGTCGCGGACCTCATCCAGCATCCGGCCGAGCAGGGGGTTGCCGCACGGCAGGTACAGGGCGCGGTGGAACTCCCGGTTGGCGAGGGAGCGTTCGGCGGTGTCGGTGGCGGCGTCGGCCCGGGTCAGCGCCTCGCGGGCGGCGTCCAGGGAGGCCCCGCGGCGCACGGCCCGCCGCAGCGCCTCGGGCTCCAGCAGCAGCCGGACGTCGTAGACCTCGCGCGCCATGTCCGCGTCCACCAGGCGCACGGTGACGCCCTTGTACTGGCTCATCACGACCAGGCCGGTTCCGGCGAGGGTCTTGAGCGCCTCGCGCACCGGGGTCTTCGACACCCCGAACTGCGCGGCGAGCTCGGTCTCGACCAGCGCCTGCCCGGGCGTCAGCTGCCCGGTGAGGATGCGGTGTTTGATCCCCTCCAGCACGTACTGCGTGCGGGAGGGAATCGGCGTGGGCACAGAGGTCATGCGCGCCTCTCGGATCTCGCGCCCCGGAGGGGGATCGCGTATCGGATCTCGCGTATCGCGTCTCATATATGACGTACGAAGTACGACGCGATGACGGTAGGAGGGCGCGTGAGGTTCGTCAATGCTTCCGGCGGAGGAAGGTGAAATCGCTTTCTGCCAAGGGGGGACAGGAGGGTGCGTGCTACGCGGAGCGCGTCCACCCCGGGTCCCGGCCGCTCAGCCCGATCGCGCGGTCCAGCAGGGGCGCGTCCGCGTCGACGGTGACGACCGGGCCGAAGATGGCGTCGCGCCGGGGGTCGTCGACCGAGGCGGCGAGGAAGTCGTGGCACACGCGCAGCGCGGCCGGGTCGGGGCTGTAGGGCTGTCCGGTGGCGCGGGCCAGGTCCCAGCCGTGCACGACCAGTTCGTCGGTGGCGACGAGGCCGGCGACGTCGCCGGGCAGGTCGACGCCGCCGGCCCGGGTCATGCCGGTCCGGGCGGCCGGGTCGCGCCAGGCCTCGCCCAGTTCGGCGAGGACCTCGGGGAGTTCCTCGCGCCAGCCGGGCGACAGCTCCGGCAGGTTGGAGCCCGGGCTGGTGTCGGTCGTGGCGCCGAGGTCCTTGCGGGCGGCGTCCCGGAAGGCGGCGGCCAGCCCCGCCAGGTGGCCGAGCAGATGCCGCACCGCGTACGCGGGGCAGGGCGTCGGATCGGCCAGCTGTTCGTCGGTGATGCCCGCCACGAGCTGCGCGACGGCCTCCGTCTGGGGGCCGAGGTCGAGGGTCGTCCCGGTGGTGTCGGTCATGCCTGCTCCTCGGTAGTGCGGTCCTGGGAGACAGACCGGCGCCGGCCGCGGAACTCATCGCCGCCGGGTCGTGGTCCGTGGCCGGCCTTCCTAGAATCGTGCGGAGGGGCTGTTGCGGGCACCTTCGGTGGCGGGTGGTGCGTCATGGCGCAGGACGGCGAGCTGAGACTGCATCTGGAGTACGAGCTGGCGGATGAGCCCGCGCGGGTGTTCCGGGAGCTGACCGACCCTGTGGAACTGGCTCGCTGGTGGGGCCCGGACGGGTTCAGCACCCCGAGCGCGGAGATCGACCTCCGTCCCGGTGGTGCCTACCGGATCGCGATGCAGCCCCCGGAGGGCGAGCTCTTCCACCTGGTCGGCGAGTACATCGACGTCGATCCGCCCGCGGGCCTGGCGTACACCTTCCGCTGGGAGGATCCCGATCCCGAGGACCGGGAGACCGTGGTGACGCTCTCGCTGGTCGGCACCGGCGTCCGGCGGTCCCGGCTCATCCTCGACCAGGGCGACTTCGTCACGGAGCGGCGGCTGGCTCTGCACGAGGAAGGCTGGGCCCAGAGCCTCGGCAAGCTCGGGGAGATGCTCGCCTCCCGAGCGGACTGATCACCGCCTCCCACCCGGCCCGTTCCGTCAGGAACCAGGGCACCTGCCCGATCCTCGAGTACGGCCCTTAGCCCCACGATGGCCAGGTATGACGACCAAGACGACCTGGCCCCTCGTGCGCGTCCTGGGCGACCGCGCCGCCGGGCTCTACCTGTCCGGCGTGGTGGTCTCCGGCTTCGGCACCTCCGCCCTGTGGCTGGCGTCCGGGGTGTGGGTGAAGGACCTCACCGGCTCGGACGGCCTGGCCGCGCTGTGCCTGCTCGCCCTGTGGCTGCCGACCCTGGCCGGGCCGCTGCTGGGCACCCTCGCCGACCGCTGCCGCCGCAAACCCCTGCTGATCGGCGCGAACCTGCTGCCGGCCGCCCTCCTGCTCACCCTCCTCGGCGTCGGCACCGCGGACGACCTGTGGCTGCTGTACGCGGTGCTGTTCGGGTACGGCGCTGCGGGCGTCGTCCACGACGCGGCCGAGTCGGCGCTCGTGGCGACCGCGATCGAGCCGTCCCTGCTCGGCGACGTGGGCGGCCTGCGCATGGCCGCCCAGGAGGGCATGAAACTCCTGGCCCCGCTGGCGGGCGCGGGCCTCTACACGGCGTACGGCGGCGCGGGCGTGGCCCTCCTGGACGCGGCGACGTTCGTGCTGGCCGCTGGGCTGTACGCGATGCTGCGGGTGCGGGAGAGCAGGCCGGCGCCGCCCACCGGCAGCCGGAGGCAGCACACCGCGGAGGGCGCCCGGCACCTGTGGGCGCACCCCGTGCTGCGCCCGCTGGTCCTGGCGGGCGGCGTCACGATGCTGTGCGCCGGCCTGAACGGGGCCATGGTGTACGCCGTCGTCGACGACCTCGGGCACTCCCCCGCGTACACCGGTGTGCTGTACGCCGTGCAGGGCGCCGGTTCGGTCATGGCCGGCCTGCTCTGCGGCCCCGGCCTGCGCAGGCTGGGGGCGCGGCGCTTCGCGGCGTCCGGCATCGCCCTGCTGGCTCTGGCGACGGCGCTGCGGGCGGTGCCGTCCGACCCGGTGGCATTGGTGTGCGGCGCGGCGATCGGCATGGGGCTGCCCGCGGTGCTGATCGCCGCGCTGACGTCCGTGCAGCGCGAGACGCCGGGCGCGCTGCTGGGCCGGGCCACGGCCACCGCCCACACCCTGGTGTACGCGCCGAACGTGGTCGGGCTGGCCGCCGGAGCGGCCCTGGTGGAGCTGGTGAGCCACCGGCTGGTGCTGGTGGCCCTGGGCGTGGCCCTGCTGGTGACGGCGGCCGTGCTGGGTCAGAGCCCGGCGAGGCCGGAGCGGACGGCCGCCAGGTCGTCGTCGGACGCCAGCCCGACGTGATAGAGCCGCAGTTCGGTGGCGCCCCGCCGACGGGCCTCGGCGGCGTCGGCGGCGAGGGTGCCGGGGCTGCCGCCCATCCCCGCGACGACGGGGAGGCTGGCGGCGACGACGGCGCCCTCGCGGTCCTGCCGCGCGAACGGCGTCAGGGTGCCGGTGCCGCCCGCGCAGGGCACCACCACGCCGTCGGCCACGGACAGGATGTGCTCCGGGTCGACGCCCGGGTTGGCGCCGACGTGGTACGACACCGGGTCCGCGTGCAGCAGCACCTGGAAACCGTCGGGAGCGGCCGCCCGGACCGCCGCCACGGCCTGCTCCTGGAGGGTGCGGGCGGTGTCGTCGCGGTAGGCGCGCGTGGTGTTCGCGAGGGTCTCGCCGAGGAGCTTCTCGATGCCCTGCCAGCCCCCGTCGGAGGGCGCCACCCCCTGCCACACCGGCTCCAGCGCGGCCCGTACGGCGGTCGCCAGCTCGTCGGGGTCCAGGCCGTGCCGGCCGTAGCCCTCGCGGCAGGACGGGCAGAAGCACAGCGCCATCAGGTACTGCCCGGCCTCCCCGAGCGCGACGCCGCCGGTCTTGTCGTGGGCGTGCAGATGCTCCAGGCCGTACCAGCCGAGGGACTCCAGCTCGGTGCCGCGCGCCCCGGGCCGGACGGCCGCCTCGGCCGCCAGGTCGGTCAGGTACGCGCGCGTGGCGGGCTGCGCGATGCACGGGGCCCAGGGGTAGCGGTCGCCGTAGGCGTTGACGACCGACGTGCCGGGGTGCTCGGCGCCCAGTCGGGAATTGTGCGCGAGGACGACCCAGGTGTGCACCTCCAGACCCACTCCGGCGAGGGCGGTGGCCGCCTCCCCGAAGGCGTCGCCGGGGGCCCAGTCACCGGCCGGGCGGGGGCGCAGCTCCCGGCCCTCCCAGCGGTCGTCCGCCGGGTACAGCACGGCTGCGTACTCGGCGGTGACGATGCGGTGGCGGGGATGGCGGGGGGTGAGGGCGCGCGTGGAATGGTAGGCGGCGGCGAGCGTCACCTGCGCCACGCCGAGCGCGGCGATCCGCGCGGGTGCGTCCGGGTCGCCGTTGACGTCCCAGGGGTAGACGAATGCCGACGCCTTCACTTGCTCTCCTCCGGCAGCTTCACTCGGTCTCCTCCAGCAGCGCGCGGCCCCGCTCGATCAGGCCGGCGAGCTGTTTCACATGGTCCTCGTCCGGTTCGTGCAGCGGGGGGCGCACCTCCCCGACGTCCAGGCCACGCAGCCGTACACCGGCCTTGACCAGCGCGACCGCGTAGCCGCGGCCCCGGGCGCGCAGTTCGGCGAACGGACCGTAGAAGCCGTCCAGCAGCTTCTGGACGGTGGCGTCGTCACCACTCCTGAGAGCCTGGTGGAAGGCCAGGGCGATCTCCGGCGCGAAGCAGAACACGGCGGACGAGTAGAGCGTGACGCCGAGGGCGCGGTAGGCGAGCTGGGTCTGCTCGGCGGTCGGCAGGCCGTTGAAGTAGAGGAAGTCGCCCGGGGCCTCGGTGCGCACGGCGCTGACGACGCGCTGTAGGAGGTCGAGGTCGCCGAGCCCGTCCTTGAGGCCGATGATCCCGTCCGTGCGGGCGAACTCCACGACCGTCTCCGGGGTGAACACGGCGTTGTCGCGCTGGTAGACGATGACCGGCAGGGCGGTCGCGGCGGCCACCTCGCGGTAGTGCCGCAGCAGGCCCTCCTGCCCGGCGACGACGAGGTAGGGCGGCAGGGCGAGCAGGCCGTCCGCCCCGGCGGCCTCGGCGAGACGGGCGTAGCGCACGGCGAGCGCGGTGCCGTACCCGGCGCCGGCGATCACGGGCACGCGCCCGCCGGTGGCCTCGACGGCGGCCCGTACAACGGCCTCGAACTCCTCGGGTGTCAGGGCGTGGAACTCGCCGGTGCCGCAGCAGGCGAACACGGCGGCGGCTCCGGCCTCCACACCGCGCCGGACGTGCGTGCGAAAGGTGTCGAGGTCCACGGAGCCGTCGGAGCCGTAGGCGGTGACCGGGAAGAACAGCGGTCCGCTGGGGATGTCGAGTCGAGCGGCGAGAGGGGCTGACGTCACGAGCTCTCCCGGTTCCATATTCATGATTGGCGTCTATATTTCTGAACATCTCCACGCTAAGGCGCCCCGTCGGCGCCGGTCAAGCGCGCACACCCCGGACACACCTGCGGATTCACCCCTCCGCGGCCCCCTTGACGGGTTCCGTCCCGCCTCCTTAGCGTGTCCACGCATATGAATACCGTGCGCTCATGTGCACGATGGCGATCAGCACGGCCCGCGATCAAGGAGATCCGAGGATGCCCGCTCCCCGCACCGTCCTGCTCACCGGAGCCGCCGGCGGCCTCGGCACGCTGATGCGGGACCTGCTCCCGGCCTACGGGTACGACCTGCGCCTGCTGGACCTGCGGCCGATCGAAGGCGAGCCCGACGCGATCACCGCCGACCTGGCCGACCGGGACGCGGTGCGCGAGGCGGTCCGGGGCGTCGACGCGATCCTCCACCTCGCGGGGATCTCGCTGGAAGCCCCCTTCGAGAAGATCCTCAAGGCCAACATCGAGGGCACCTACCACCTGTACGAGGCCGCCCGCGAGGAGGGCGTCGGCCGGATCGTCTTCGCCTCCTCCAACCACGCCGTCGGCTACACCCCGCGCCCCCGGGGCGACGACCCCCTCATCCCGGTCGACACCCCGCGCCGCCCGGACACCTTCTACGGCCTGTCCAAGTGCTTCGGCGAGGACCTCGCGCAGCTCTACTGGGACAAGCACGGCCTGGAGACGGTCTCGGTGCGCATCGGCTCCTGCTTCCCCGAGCCGACCAGCGTGCGCATGCTCTCGGTGTGGATGAGCCCCGCCGACGGCGCCCGCCTCTTCCACGCGGCCCTGACCGCCGAGCGTGTCGGCCACACCGTCGTGCACGGCTCCTCCGCCAACACCCGGCTGTGGTGGGACCTCGGCACCGCCCGGGCCCTCGGCTACGAACCGCAGGACGACTCCGAGCCCTACGCCGAGAAGCTCATCGCCGAGCAGGGCGAACTGCAGGACGGCAACGAGGCCCACGCCTACCTCGGCGGCCAGTTCGTGACGGACCCGCCGATCTGGCCGTACTGACCGGAAAGAGCCGCCACCGGGGCGGTCGGGCAGAGAACGGGCCCGACCGCAGCCCTGTCCGGGCACGGACCGTGTCCCGGCCGTAGGCGCGACAGCGCCACGCCAGGGGCGCGGGGAACCGCGCGACCAGCCACGACACACCCGCGGCCGCCGCACCACCACACCACCCGAGCCGAGGGGCCCGCCCCGCCCGAACGGGCACACGCGGGCAGCATCGGGCCCGGATCAGGCCTGGTCACCCCGCCCCGCCCGCTGTAGAACTTTCCCCCAGGAGGCCCGAACGGGCAGACAGCACAGCAAGGCGGGTGAGCCATGACCAGGACCGCGGAAGAACGCCAGCGGGAAATCGTACGGACCGCCCGCACCACCGGCTCGGTCGACGTCACGACCCTCGCCACCGAACTGGGCGTCGCCAAGGAGACCGTACGCAGGGACCTGCGCGTCCTGGAGGACCACGGCCTGCTCCGCCGCACCCACGGCGGCGCCTATCCCGTGGAGAGCGCCGGTTTCGAGACGACGCTCGCCTTCCGCGCCACCAGCCACGTCCCGGAGAAGCGCCGGGTCGCGGCCGCCGCGGCCGAACTCCTCGGCGACGCCGAGACCGTCTTCGTCGACGAGGGCTACACCCCGCAGCTCATCGCCGAGGCACTCCCCCAGGACCGGCCGCTGACCGTGGTCACCGCGTCCCTGCCGGTCGCCGGCGCCCTCGCCGAGGCCGAGCACGTCTCCGTGCTGCTGCTCGGCGGCCGGGTGCGGCGCGGCACCCTCGCCACCGTCGACCACTGGACGACGAAGATGCTGTCCGGCTTCGTCGTCGACCTGGCGTTCATCGGCGCCAACGGCATCTCCCGCGAACACGGCCTCACCACCCCCGACCCGGCCGTCAGCGAGGTCAAGGCCCAGGCCATCCGGGCCGCCCGGCGTGTGGTGTTCGCGGGCGTCCACACCAAGTTCGGAGCGGTCAGCTTCTGCCGGTTCGCCGAGGTCGGCGCGCTGGAGACGATCGTGACGAGCACCCTGCTCCCGGCCTCCGAAGCCCACCGCTACTCACTGCTCGGACCTCAGGTCATCCGCGTCTGACCCACCCCTCCCCCTGTCCCACCGGGCACAGCCGTGCCCTGGTGCGCCCTTTGTCTCCCCATATCTCCCCATATCTCCCAGGAGCGATCCATGCGAACCCAGAGCCGACGACGGCCACCGCGAGCCCCGCTCGCCCTGGCCGCCGCAGGGACGCTGCTCGCCCCGCTGCTCTCCGGCTGCTGGGTCGGCGCGGGCGGGGCCGGATCCGGCGGCGACGCCATCAACGTCCTCATGGTCAACAACCCCCAGATGGTCGAGCTGCAGAAGCTGACCCGCGCCCACTTCACCGAGGAGACGGGCATCAAGGTCAACTTCACCGTCCTGCCCGAGAACGACGTCCGCGACAAGATCAGCCAGGACTTCGCCAACCAGGCCGGCCAGTACGACGTCGCCACCCTGTCCAACTACGAGATACCGATCTACGCCCGCAACGGCTGGCTGCACGCGATGAACGGCTACGTCGCCGAGGACCCCGCCTACGACGAGCAGGACGTCCTCAAGCCGATGCGCCAGTCCCTCACCGCGGACGACGGCAAACTCTACGGCCAGCCCTTCTACGGCGAGTCGTCGTTCCTGATGTACCGCAAGGACGTGTTCGAGAAGAACGGCCTGACGATGCCCGCGCACCCCACCTGGCGGCAGGTGGCGGACCTCGCGGCGAAGACGGACGGCGCCGAACCGGGCATGAAGGGCATCTGCCTGCGCGGCCTGCCCGGCTGGGGCGAGGTCATGGCCCCGCTCACCACGGTCGTCAACACCTTCGGCGGCACCTGGTTCGACAAGGACTGGAAGGCGCGGCTCGACTCCCCGGCCTTCCGGAAGGCGACGAAGTTCTATGTCGACCTGGTGCGTGAGCACGGCGAGTCCGGCGCCGCCCAGTCCGGCTTCGCCGAGTGCCTCAACAACATGACCCAGGGCAAGGTCGCCATGTGGTACGACGCCACCTCCGCAGCCGGGTCCCTGGAGGCGGCGAACTCCCCGGTCAAGGGCAAGGTGGGTTACGCCCCCGCCCCCGTCGAGAAGACGAAGTCCTCCGGCTGGCTCTACACCTGGGCCTGGGGCATCCAGAAGGCCTCCCGCAACCCGGACAACGCCTGGAAGTTCGTCTCCTGGGCGTCCGGCAAGGGCTACGAGCAGCTGGTCGGCGACCGGGCCGGCTGGTCGAACGTCCCGGCCGGAAAGCGGGCGTCGACCTACGCCAACGCCGACTACCGCAAAGAGGCCGCCGCCTTCCAGGAGATGACCAAGCAGGCCATCGAAGGCGCCCGGCCCGAGGATCCCGGCGTCCAGCCGCGGCCCGCGCCCGGCATCCAGTTCGTCGGCATCCCCGAGTTCACCGACCTCGGCACCAAGGTCTCCCAGGAGATCAGCGCGGCCATCGCCGGACGCCAGTCCGTCGAGTCGGCCCTGACGAAGTCCCAGGCGCTCGCCCAGAAGATCTCCGAGGAGTACGAGGGACGATGACCGCCACCGCAACGGCCCCCGTGGCCTCCCCCGAGGTACCCCGCCCCGTCCGCAGGCCCTCCGCCCGGCTGCGCGCCTGGGCCACCCGGGCCCCGCTGCTGCCCGCCCTGATCTTCATGATCGTCGTCACCCAGCTGCCCTTCGTGGCCACGCTGGTGATCTCTTTCTTCGACTGGAACGCCCTCTACCCCGACGCCCGGCACTTCACCGGCGTCGACAACTACCAGGAGGTCCTCACCGACCCGGACCTGCGCCACTCGGTGTGGACGACCGTCCTGCTGACGGTGGCCGTGGTGCTGGCCAGCCTGGTGCTGGGGCTCGTGCTCGCCCTGCTGCTGGACCGGAGGTTCCGCGGCCGGGGCATCGTCCGCACCCTGCTCATCGCGCCCTTCCTGGTGGTGCCCGTCGCCGCGGCCCTGCTCTGGAAACATGTGCTCTACAACCCTGAATACGGCCTGCTCAATGGGTTGTTGCACTATGTGGGCGGTCCACAGCCCGACTGGATCTCGAACACCCCGCTGCTCGCGGTCGAGGCGTCCCTCGTGTGGCAGTGGACGCCGTTCATGATGCTGATCCTGCTCGCCGGACTGCAGAGCCGCGACCACGAGCAGATCGAGGCGGCCCGGGTCGACGGCGCGAACGACTGGCAGATCTTCGTCCACCTCACGCTGCCGCACCTGCGCCGCTACCTCGAACTGGGCGCCCTGCTGGGCTCGATCTACATCGTCCAGAACTTCGACGCGGTCTTCACGATCACGTCCGGCGGCCTCGGCACCGCCAACCTCCCCTACACCGTCTACCAGAGCTTCTACCAGGCCCACGAGAACGGCCTCGCCTCGGCCGCGGGCGTCCTGGTGGTCATCGGCTCGATCGTCATCGCGACCTTCGCCCTGCGCGTGGTGTCGTCCCTGTTCCGCGAGGAGGTGTCCCGCGCATGAGCGTCGTACGCCGCAACGGCCTGGGCCTGCTGGCCTGGCTGGCCGGGATCGTGTTCTTCCTGCCCATCGCGTGGATGGCGCTGACGTCGTTCCACTCGGAGTCCGACGCCGCCACCAACCCGCCCTCCTTCGCGGCCGCCCTCACCCTGGACGGCTACCGCGAGTTCTTCGGCGCCGGCGGCGGCGCGAGCCCCTGGCCGGCCCTGATCAACTCCACCGTCGCGTCCGTGGCCTCGACCCTGCTGGTCCTGCTGCTGGCCTTCCCGGCGGCGTACGCGCTGTCCATCAACCGCGTCCGCAAGTGGACGGACGTGCTGTTCTTCTTCCTGTCCACCAAGATGCTGCCGGTCGTGGCGGGCCTGCTCCCGATCTACCTGTTCGCCAAGAACGCCGGGATGCTCGACAACATCTGGCTGCTGGTCATCCTCTACACCTCCATGAACCTGCCGATCGCGGTGTGGATGATGCAGTCCTTCCTCGCCGAGATCCCGGTCGCGGTGATCGAGGCGGCCAGGGTGGACGGGGCCCGGCTGCCCACGGTCCTCACGCGCGTGGTCGCCCCGATCTCCCTCCCCGGTATCGCCGCCACCGCCCTGATCTGCTTCATCTTCAGCTGGAACGAGCTGCTGTTCGCCCGGGTGCTCACGGGCGTGGTCGCCGAGACCGCCCCCGTCTTCCTGACCGGCTTCATCACCAGCCAGGGCCTGTTCCTGGCGAAGGTGTGCGCCGCGTCGCTCGTCATCTCCCTGCCGGTGCTCGCCGCGGGGTTCGCCGCCCAGGACAAGCTGGTCCAGGGCCTGTCGTTGGGAGCCGTGAAATGAAGGCCGCCGTCATCGAGTCCGTGGGCAAGGCCGTCGTCGCCGAGGTCCCCGACCCGACGCCCGGCCCGCGCGAGGTCGTGGTCGAGGTCGCGGCCTGCGGCCTGTGCGGAACCGACCTGCACATCCTCCAGGGCGAGTTCGCCCCGGAACTGCCGATCGTGCCCGGTCACGAGTTCGCCGGCGAGGTGGTCGGGGTGGGCACCCGGGTCACGGAACTCTCGGTGGGTGACCGCGTCGCGGTCGACCCGTCCCTGTACTGCTACGAATGCCGCCACTGCCGTACCGGCCACAACAACCTCTGCGAACGCTGGGCGGCGATCGGCGTGACCACGGCCGGAGGCGCGGCACGGTACGCGGTCGCCCCGGTGGCCAACTGCGTGCGGCTCCCCGAGCACGTCCGCACGCAGGACGCGGCGCTCGTCGAGCCCCTCTCCTGCGCGGTGCGCGGCTACGACGTGCTCCGCTCCCGCCTCGGCGCGCACGTGCTGATCTACGGCTCCGGCACCATGGGACTGATGATGCTGGAGCTGGCCAAGCGCACCGGTGCGGCGAGCGTGGACGTCGTCGACGTGAACCCGGCCCGCCTGGAGACCGCCCGCCGCCTCGGCGTCTCGGCGTCGGCGGCGAACCCCGACGAACTGGACCGCCCGCAGGGCTGGGACCTGGTCGTCGACGCCACGGGCAACGCGGCGGCGATCCAGGACGGTCTGGACCGGGTGGCCAAGGCGGGCACGTTCCTGCAGTTCGGCGTGGCCGACTACGCGACCCGCGTGACGATCGACCCGTACCGCATCTACAACCAGGAGATCACCATCACCGGCTCGATGGCGGTGCTGCACAGCTTCGAGCGGGCGGCGGAGCTGTTCGCGGGCGGCGTCCTCGACCCGGACATCTTCATCAGCGACCGCATTCCGCTGGAGCGGTACCCGCAGGCGCTGGAGCAGTTCGCGGCAGGGGTGGGCCGGAAGATCGTCGTCGTGCCGTAAGGCCAGGCCCGGGGGTCCGGCGGCGGGGGCGGGCGAAATTCGCTGGGGCGCCCGCCTCCCGCCTCGTACCCTCACGGCATGCCGAGACCTCATGGATTCACCTACGAGCAGCACACGGGCGGAACGATCCGCATCAGCCACCACGGCCGCCCCGCCACCACCCTGAACGGCCCCCGGGCCGCGCAGTTCCTCGCCGAGGTCGAGACCTCCGACCCCCAGCTCGTCATAGCCCGCTGGACCGGCAACTACAAGCGCGGCAACGAACGCACCGCCCGCAACCACCCGCGCAACCGCCGCTGACCCGATTGGCCGCAGGGTAAGGGAACGGCAAAGTCGCCTCGCTCGTTCACCCGGCATGACAGCTATGACCCCCGGCTCGAACATCCCCCTGTCCGCCGCCCGCGTGACGGTGGACGTCGCCGCCCCGGTGCGGCTCGACGTATCGGGCCTGCTGCTCACCGCCGACGGCAAGGTGCGCTCCGACGACGACTTCATCTTCTACAACCAGCCGTCGGGCCCGGGCGTGACGTACCGCTCGGGCGGCGGCAGCGCCCCCGACGCGATCGTCGTCGACACGACGGCCCTCCCCCCGGGCATCGAGAAGATCGTCGTCACGGCGAGCCCGGACGCCGCGGGCCAGACCTTCCAGGGCATCGAACCGACGGCCACCATCCGCAACGCGGACGACGGCTCCGTCCTGGCCTCCTTCACGCCGCCGCAGCTCGGCAGCGAGACGGCCCTGGTGATCGTGGAGATCTACCAGCGAGGCGGTCAGTGGAAGGCCCGCGCCGTCGGCCAGGGATACGCCAACGGCCTGGCGGGCATCGCCACGGACTTCGGAGTCACCGTGGAGGAGCCGGCCGCCGCGCCCCAGCCGGTGACCCCGCCGGCCCCCGTGCAGCCGCCCGCCCCGCCCGTCTCCGCCCCGGCCGCTCCTCCGGCCCCGGCCACACCTCCCCCGCCCGCGCCGGGCACCGGGAAGATCAACCTCGACAAGGGCCGCGTCAGCCTCCAGAAGAACCAGACGGTCTCCCTGATCAAGGGCGGCCGCCCGCTGCTCTCCCAGGTCAGGATGGGTCTGGGCTGGGAGCCGGCGTACCGCGGCAAGGACATCGACCTGGACGCCTCGGTCATCGCCTACGGACCGCAGCGCAACCACATCGACAGCTGCTACTTCGGCAAGCTCCAGATCGTGGGCGGCGCCATCCGCCACTCCGGCGACAACCTCACGGGTGAGGGCGGCGGGGACGACGAGACCATCATGGTCGACCTGGGCCGCCTGCCCCAGGAGGTCACGGGCCTGGTCTTCACGGTCAACTCGTTCTCGGGCCAGAAGTTCACGGAGGTCGCCAAGGCCTACTGCCGCCTCCTGGACGGCACCACCGGCGAGGAACTGGTCCGCTTCGACCTCACCTCCGCCGAGCCCCAGACGGGCGTCCTGATGGCCAAGCTGATCCGCCAGTTCTCCGGCGAGTGGGAGATGACGGCCATGGGCGACTTCGTCAAGTCCCGCACGGTCAGGGGGATGGTGAAGCCGGCGGCCCAGGCCCTGTAAGCCACCGCACCGGACACCAGGGCGCCCCCGCACCGGGGGCGTCCGGATCACCGCGTGGCCGGCGCGGCTCCCAGTCCCTCCACCAGCAGCGCCAGATACCGCCGGAGGTGCCGGTCCTGCCCGTCCGCGAGTTCCGACGCGGTCGCCACCCCGTGAGCCAGCCGCAGCACGTCGATCGCCTCGACGTCCGCCCGCAGCGTCCCCTCGGCCTGCGCCGCCCGCACCAGCCGCCCCGCCGCCGCCTTCACCGAGTCGCCGCAGGCCGGGTTCACCAGGGGCCCCGCATCCGTGACGGCCGGGCCCAGCAGCGCCTTCAGACCCCGCATCCGGATCATTCCGACGCCCAGTTCGTACAGCCACTCCCGCAGCGCGCGCCCCGGCGGCAGTTCGCTCGCGAGCACCCCGGCCCGGGCCGCGATCGCCTCCACGCGGTCCAGGTACGCGGCCTCCAGCAGCGCCTGCCGGGTCGGGAAGTGCCGGTAGAGCGTGCCGGAGCCGACTCCGGCGCGCTTGGCGATGTCGTCGAGCGAGGCGCCCTCCCCGTGCTCGGCGAACGCCTCGACGGCCACCCTCAGCAGCCGCTCGTGGTTGCGCCGGGCGTCCGCCCGCATGGGCCTGACCTGCGCCACGCGCCCCCTCCTCACCGACCGGGAATCCACCGCGCACTCTACCCAGCCGCGCGGGCCGGCCCCGGGCCCGTGCGGGGACCCGCCCCTCAGGCGGAGCCGCGCACCACGAGTTCGGGTGTCACCCACGCGTCCGCGCCGCGCAGCGGCTCCTCGCCCGCGCGCAGCCGGGCCACCTGTTCCACGGCCAGCCGCCCCAGCTGCCGCTTGTCGATGTGCAGGGTGGTCAGGGCGGGTTCGACCAGCTCGCCCAGCGAGAGACCGTCGAAGCCGAGCACGGCCAGGTCGTCCGGGACGTGGCGGCCCCGCCGGCGGGCGGTGCGCATCGCCCCGATCGCGATGAGGTCGTTGAAGCCGAAGACCGCGGTGACCTCGGGCCGCCGGGCCAGGAGCCGTTCCGTGCCGGCTTCGCCGCCCGCGACACTGTGCTCGGGGCACGTCACGACCCAGTCCTCGTCGACCGCCAGACCGAGCCGCCGCGCCTGCTCCAGGAAGGCCTGTCTGCGGGGCCCGGGTCCGTGCACGCCGTCCAGCATGCCGATCCGGCGGTGCCCCGCCCGGAACAGATGGTTCATGCCCTGCTCGACACCGGCACCGGCGTCGATCCCGACGGCGGCGAACCGGGTCTGCTGCGGGCCACGCTCCAGCAACACCAGCGGTACGCCCCCGAGATGCCGGGTGAGCACGTCGTCCGGGTCCTTGAAGTAGCCCACCACCGCGTCCGCCTGGTGGGAGAGCACGTCGAGCGCCTCACGCTCCCGGGCCTCGTCGATCCGGGAGTCCCAGACGACGACCTGCCAGCCGCGCGCCTCAGCCGCCTCCAGCACACCGGCGGCCACCTCGGGGAAGAAGGGGTTGCGCAGGTCCGGGATGACCAGGCCGGCCGTCACGGCACCCTTCTGCACGAGCCCGCGCGCGAACCGGCTGGGCCGGTAGTCCAGGAGCCGCGCCGCCTCCAGGACCCGCTCCTTGGTGCCGGGATCGATCTCACCCTTGTCGTTGACCGCCCGGGAGACCGTCTGCCGAGACACTCCGGCCAGTCGGGCCACATCATGGATCGTGGCCCGGCGCCGGACACCGTCGGGCCGCTCGGCACCCGACTCCGCAGGCTGATTGTCCGTCCGCACGTCCAGCACTGTATCCGGCGCGCAACAGCACGCTGCCGCGCGCCTGAGGCAAGGGGCATCGCCCCCGGTGCGGCACGCATGCCCGCAGCCAGGGGCGAGCCACGACGCAGCCGCAGCCGCCGGCGACGCAAGGGGACGTGTCGGGGGGTGTCGGCCCGCAGCGGTTGGCGCGTCAACGAACAGTCAGTCGGCACGCACGTCCATCGCGCCGTTCCGAGGACGGACACCCCCCGACGCGGCCCCGACCCCCACCCGGCGTCAGGCGAAGACGCACACCCTCAGCCGCCGAGCTCGGTGAACAGCGTCAGCTGCAGCGCACCCGGAGCTTCGAGGCGTGCGTTCAGGGAGTTCCAAGGTGTCCGGGTCGGCTCGGCCACCACCTCCGCCCCCGCTTCCGCCAGCTTCGCCGTCGTGGCGGCGGAGTCGTCCACCTGGAAGGCGACCCGGATGTGCCCGGCCACCCGCCGCCCCACCTCGACCTCGTCGATGAACGCGGCATGGTTCGGATCGGTCAGCTCCAGCGTGGCCCGCCCGGCGTCGAGGATCGTGACCCGCCCGCCCTCCGACGCGAACGCGCCCTGCTCGGGCAGACCGAGCACGTCCCGGTAGAAGTGCAGCGCGGCGTCGTAGTCCTCGGCGGTCACGACCAGGCGGAGTTCACGGACAGCGGGCTCGTCGGACATGCGGCACCTCCAGGCCGTAGGGTGTCCGGCACAACCCGGCACCCCACCGGATGATTCCCGCACGGGCGGTTCCAGCACTGCCACCGCCGCGCACCGCACCGCACCGCACCGCACCGCACTCAGAACGACGCGCTGTACTCAGAACAACGCGCTTGTACTCAGAACAACGCGCTGTACGCGTTCAACGCCGGCTGCCCGCCCAGATGGGCGTACAGCACCGTGGAATCACGCCCGATCTCACCGTTCGACACCAGGTCGATCATCCCGGCCATGGACTTCCCCTCGTAGACGGGATCGGTCACCATCCCCTCCGTCCGGGCCGCGAGCCGCATCGCCGCGAGTGTCGTCTCGTCGGGGACGCCGTAGACGCCCGCGTGGTACCGCTCGTCGAGTTCGACGTCGGACTCGGCCAGCTCGCGCTTCAGACCGATGAGGCCGCCGGTGCGGTGAGCGATCCGGGCGATCTGGGCCCGGGTGGTGGCCGGTTTCGCGGAGGCGTCGATGCCGAGCACACGCCGGGGCCGTCCGCCCGCCTCCACCAGCGCGGCGAACCCGGCGACCATGCCGGCCTGGGTCGACCCGGTCACCGAGCACACCACGACGGTGTCGAAGAAGACGCCCAGCTCCCGCTCCTGCTGCACCACCTCGTGCGCCCAGGCGGCGAAGCCGAGCCCGCCGAGGGGATGGTCGGAGGCACCGGCCGGAATGGCGTACGGCTTCCCGCCGCCCTCCTCGACCTCCCTGAGCGCCTGCTCCCAGCTCTCCTTGAACCCGATGCCGAACCCGGCCTTCACCAGCCGCACATCGGCCCCGGCGAGCCTGCTGACGAGGATGTTGCCGACCTTGTCGTACACGGCGTCGGGCCAGTCCACCCAACTCTCCTGCACCAGGACGCACTTGAGTCCGGCCCGGGCGGCGACGGCCGCGACCTGGCGGGTGTGGTTGGACTGCACGCCACCGATCGACACGAGGGTGTCGCACCCCTGGGCGAGCGCGTCGGCGACCAGGTACTCCAGTTTGCGGGTCTTGTTCCCGCCGTACGCGACACCGGAGTTGCAGTCCTCGCGCTTGGCCCACAGGGAGGCCCCACCGAGGTGTGCGGTGAGCCGCTCGAGACGGTGGACGGGCGAGGGCCCGAAGAGCAGGGGGTAACGCTCGTAGGCGGAAAGGGGCACGGGTCCTCCCGGGGTCGGGTCGGGGTGAGGGCCGGGGGCGGGGCCCGGCCTCAGTCGGCGAGCTCTTCGAGCCCCCGCCAGATCTCCGCCGTGACACGGACCGCCCCGTCCACGTCACCGGCCGCGCAGGCCTCGATCAGCCGCTCGTGCAGCCCGGCGGACCGGCAGCTGCCGCCCTCGCCGAAGCGCCTCCGCTCCAGGCGGCGGATGAGCGGGGTGTAGCGGGCGACGGTGGCGGCGGCCGCGCGGTTGCCGCTCGCCCGGACGAGGACGTCGTGCAGTTCGTCGTCGGCCCGCAGCGCCGCGTCCACGTCCCCTGCCGCGACGGCGGCGGCGAACCGCTCGTTGGCGGCGCGCATGGTCGTGAGGTCGGCGGCATCCAGCCGGGGGACGGCCGTTCGCGTCGCGAGTTCGTGCAGGGCACCGACCACGGCGGCGGCGTCCCGGACATCGGCGGCGACCAGCGGGGTCACCCGGGTGTAGCTCTGGGGCTTGCTCTCCAGCAGCCCCTCGTCCACCAGCCGGGAGAACGCGTCCCGCACCGGTGCCCGGGACAGCCCGAGCCGCTCCGCGAGGTCGGCGTCCCGCACCACCGCGCCGGGCTCGATCTCCCCGGCCACGATGGCGTCCCGGATCGCCGCGTACGCCCGGTCCCGGAGCAGGGTGCGGGGCACGGGCCGGATGGCTTCCATGAACTGACATGTTAGATGTCAGTACACCGCTCAACAAGATGCGCGCACGACACCACGTGCGCGCACGGCACCACGGCCCGCGAATGCGCGTACCAGGCCGCTCCACCCACGAGGCCGAACCACCACAGTTACCGTGGCCCGCACTCCCCACGCGGTGCGGGCCACGGTCGCTCAGGCCGCCCAGGGCCAGTCGGCGTCCCGGGAGGCCTCGATCAGCGGAACCATCCGGAACGCCGCGTCCGAGAGCCCCCCGAACGTGTGCCGGCTACCGGTGCCCGACGGGCCGTGGCCCGCCCGGTAGCCCGCGAGGTTCCAGGTGTAGACCGGCACGTCGGCCGGTACCTGCTCGGTCGGGTCGCCCCGGTGGTCGTGTGTGTACTGCTCGTCGGTGACGATCAGCACCCGGTCGTGCTTCTTGTAGTGCCGGCGCACCGCCTCCGTGGTGTCGGTGCCGCCCAGGTCGCCGAAGCGCCCGAGGACCTTCAGCACCGACTCACCGGCACGGAACGGCACGCGTCCGCTCGTCGAGCCGAACTCGACCAGGTCCGCGCGCTCGGCCCGCAGCGCGAGCGCCGTGCCGAAGATCGCCGCCGCGTCGGCCCGGGTCAGCTCCGAGCGGTCGGACAGCCGCGACCAGAACATCGAGCCGGAGCGGTCCACGAGCACCAGCGTCCGGCCGGGCAGCGCGGGCACGTTGGCCAGCGAGTGGCCGAGGGCCTGCTCCAGCGCGTACGACCAGCGCAGCGAGGGCGCGTGCTGGTAGGCGGCCAGGTACCGGAAGGGGAACTGCCGCGAGCGCGCGACCTCGGCCGGGTCGCTGATCCGCGCGGCGACCCGCTCGGCCACCTCGTCCGAGACCCCGGCCTCGTCGAAGTTCCGCAGGTTGCGCACGAGCGCCATGGTCCCCATGGAGGGGATGACGGCCTCCCAGGCCGCCTTGTCCATCGGTCCCTGCAGCCAGCCCGCCAGCGCCTCCCAGGTCATCCCTGCCGCTGCCAGCCGCTCGGCGCCGTCCTCGGCGGTGACGACCGCACGCCGGTCCTCCACCGGCAGCGCCATCAGTGCGCCGTGCGCGGTGAGGACGGGGTCGGACGCGGGCGGCACGGCGGTGTCCGGGTGGTGCCGGCGATCGAGGGCGTACCGGAACAGCTCGCCCTGCCACGGCTTGTCCGGGTCGGGCGCCGCGTGCACGAGGTTGAGGATGTCGCCGAAGCGGTAGCCCTTGGACGCGGTGTCGTACTTCAGCAGCGCCCTGCCGTGGTACAGGCGGCGCACGGCGTCGGCGACACCGCGCTTGACCGGCTTCGGCACGTTCCGCCCGTACATCGCGGTCCAGTACGCGAGCAGTTCACCGGGCTCGTCGGGGCGCTGCAGGACGGAGGCGATGACCTGCCGGTTGGACGGGCCGTCGATGACGCCCGCGTCCAGGCGGGCCCTGACGTACTCGGCGGCGCCGACGACCGAGGCCGTGCGCAGATTGCCCGGGCCGCGCAACCAGCCGAGCAGGCCGGCCGTCCACTCCGGTTCGCTGACGGCGAGTTCGCGTACGAGCCGCTGGAACCGGTCGTCACGGTCGGCGCCGGTCTCGTAGAAGGTCTGCTGAGAGACGAAGTGGGAGACGGCGAGCAGGAAGAGCTCGGAGCGGACGTCCCGCTCACGGCCCCGGCCGCCCTCGTAGGTGCGCAGCACACGCCCGGTGGACGTCACGCGCGAGACGGGACGCGCGCGGGCCGCTTTGGAATTGAATCGCGCCATGGTGAATTCCCCCGAATTCATACGTGTTTCGGGGAAGACGCTGCATGCGGGAAAAGAAGTGGGCGCCCGAGGACAGAAGTCGGCGACGGAATCATTCAGATGCTCTACCCATTGAGCTACAGCGACCCGAAGTCGCTGACGGGACTCGAACCCGCAACCGTCCGATCCAGGAAGTAACCGTTGCCTTCGCACCGGGCACCCACCACATGCTGCGCCTCCCGAGATCAAGTCGGCGGCGGCGTCGGATTCTTTGGAAGAGAAGTAGCCGCTGCCATCGCACCGGGAGGTGCGTGACGTTGTGATCTCACTGTAGGAGGCGCAACTCGGGAACTGCGAGCGAATTTACGACCGCTTCTGCCGCTTCCAGGGCCCGGTGATGGCGAGCATGATGCCGGGCGTCTGGATGTTGGCGTAGAGGGTGCGGCCGTCGGGAGAGAAGGTGACGCCGGTGAACTCGCTGTACTCCGGCTCCTCTTCGGTGCCGATGTTGAGTTCGTTGCGGGCGATCGGGTAGGTGCGTCCGCTGTCGGTGGCGCCGAACAGGTGCTGAACCCCTTCCCCGTCCTCGGCGATGACGAGGCCGCCGTACGGCGAGACGGTGATGTTGTCGGGGCCGTCGAACGCGCCGTCCTTCGACGGGTCGGGGTTCACGCCGAGGAGGACCTTCAGCGTCAGCGTGCGGCGCTTGGGGTCGTAGAACCAGACCTGGCCGTCGTGCTGGACCGGGCTCTCCGCACGGGCGAAGGAGGACACGATGTAGGCGCCGCCGTCGCCCCACCACATGCCCTCCAGCTTGCGGGCGCGGGTGACCTCGCCGTCCTTGAACTGCTTGCGCACGGGGGTGGTGCGGGCGTCGCGGTCGGGGACGTCCACCCAGTCGACGCCGTACACGGTGCCGATCTTCGTGGCGCGGGACAGGTCGTCGACGAACGTGCCGCCCGAGTCGAAGCACTTGGGCGCCTGGAGGACGCCGGCGTCGTCGGCGAGCTTCCGGAACTTGCCGGGGCCGTACTCGAAGCCGCGCGGCGGGGTCCAGCGGAAGAACAGGCCGTTGGGCCCGGCGGCGTCCTCGGTGAGGTAGGCGTGGCCGCGCTTGGGGTCGATGACGACGGCCTCGTGGTCATAGCGGCCGAAGAACTTCAGCGGCTTGGGGTCGCGGTTGGCGCGCCGGTCGCAGGGGTCGACCTCGAACACATAGCCGTGGTCCTTGGTCATGCCGTTGACGCCGGCCTTGTCGGAGTTCTCCTCGCAGGTGAGCCAGGTGCCCCAGGGGGTGCGGCCGCCGGCGCAGTTGGTGGAGGTGCCGGCGATGCCCACCCACTCGGCGACGCGTCCGCCGGGGCGTACCTCCACGACCGTGCAGCCACCGGCGGCGGCCGGGTCGTAGACGAGGCCCTCGGTGAGCGGGACCGGGTACTGCCAGTTGGCGCGCGGGCCCTTCAGCTCGTGGTTGTTGACGAGCAGGGTGGTGCCGCGGGGGCCGTCGAAGGTGGCGGTTCCGTCGTGGTTGGAGGGCGTGAACTCGCCGGACTCCAGCTTGGTGCGGCCGCTGTAAGTCACGATCGTGTAGGTGAAGCCGGCGGGCAGGGCGAGAATGCCCTCGGGGTCCGCGACGAGCGGTCCGTAGCCGACTCCGTGCCGCGCGTCCGCCGCCCCGTCCGCCGCGCTGAGGGTGTCGTCGGAGGCGAGGGCGTTCGGCGCGGTGGCGAGGGCGCCGACACTGCCCGCCAGCGCGACACCGGCCCCGGTGATCGCGGAGGTTCTGGCGAAGTCCCTGCGGGTGAGCGACATGGTGTGTCTCCTGAGACGGTGAGTATGCCGTGGGAGGTGGCGGACCTCGTTCGGCGAAACCGTCCCGCTCATCCGTGAACACCAGTTGAACAACACCCCGGGGGCGCGGGGAACTGCGCGACAAGCCGAGACGACGCCCGCGCCCGCGAGACGGGATCAACCCCCCTGCTGGGATCGCGCCTTGAACGCCGCCTTCCGCGCTTCCTTCGCCACCTTCTTGTCGGGATGCAGCCGCCCCATGGCCTCCAGCACATCGGCGGTCGCCGGGTGGTCGACCCGCCAGACGGCCTCGAAGAACCCGCCGTGCTGCCGCGCGAGCCCTTCCACCAGTGCCCGCAGTTCCTCGGAGTTCCCCTCCGCGGCGAGCTGCGCGGCCACCGTGTCGATGGTCAGCCAGTACACCATCGCCTCGGACGGCGCGGGCACGTCCGCCGCACCGTGCTCGGTCAGCCACACCCGGGCGAGCCCGCCCAGCTCGGCATCGTCGAGCACCTCCCGCAGGGCGGGCTCGGCGGAAGCACCGACCAGCGACAGGGCCTGCTGGCACCGCAACCGCCGCAACGGCGCCCCGGCGTCGGCGCCCCGGGCCGCCGCCAGCAACTCCCGCGCCGCGGAGAGCGGTTCCCGCCGCCGGAGCCACTGCTCGGTCTCGGCCTGCGCCGCACCCGGCGGGAACTGCGCCGTGCCGTCGAGCAGCGCGTCGGCCCCCTTGTCGGCGAGGTCCCCGACGGCCGGGGCGTCGAACCCGGCCTCCAGCAGCCGCGCGCGCATGCCGTACAGCCCGAGCGGGGTGAGCCGGACCATGCCGTAGCGGGAGACGTCGGTGTCGTCGACGGGTGCCGCGGGCTCCTCGTCGGCGTCGGCCATGAGCGCCTCGTCCACGGGCTGGTACTCGACGAATCCGGCGGGCTCCAGCATCCGGAACTGGTCGTCCAGCCGCATCATCGCGTCGGACACCTGCTCCAGGACGTCGTTGGTGGGCTCGCCCATGTCGCTGGGCACGATCACCGAGGCGGCCAGCGCGGGCAGCGGCACCGGGGCGGCGTCGGGCGCGTCCTCGCCGGCCGTCAGCAGATAGAGGTTGCCCAGCACGCCGTCGAGGAACTCGGCCTCGCCCTCGGGGTCCCAGTCGAGGGCGGAGAGATCGACCTCGCCGTCCTCGTCGACGAGTCCGTCCAGGTCGGGGACGCTCGCGTCGGTGAGCACGGTCTCCAGCGCGGCGAGCCACACGGCGAGCACGTCCTGCGGCGAACCGCCCGTGAGCACGGCCAGGTCCGCGCCGGCGGTCACCGTGCCCTCCTGCTCGTCGACGACCTCGACGAGCCCGGCGTCCACGGCGACCCGCCAGGCCTCGCTCGCGTCGGCGGCGGCGTCCTCCCCGGTCAGCCCGAGCACCTCGGCGGCCGCGGGCAGCTGCTCGTCCACGAGCCCTCCCCCGGCGTCGACGCGGGTGTCCGGCCCGGCCCAGCGGGCGAGCCGGGCGGCCCGGGACAGCAACGGCGTGGACAGCGCATCGCGCGCCAGCTCCGCTTCGTGGTGCAGCCGCACCGGCGGCAGGGGGGAGCTGTCTGACATCGGCTGGTTCTCCTAGCGCGCCTCATGTGACTCAACCGCTCAGCCTAGACGGATATCCACCCATGCCGCCCACTTCATCTCCCCGTCGACTGCCGTCCATGGCCGAAACCTTGACAAGTGACATGCACAGGCTGGAGATTGACGCGCGTAGAAGTCGGCGGACAGTTGTTCACCGGGCCGGCCCCACCAGGCCCACCCGTCCAGACCGTTCTACGCGCGTCACCGCATCCGCCCCACAGGTAGCGACAGTCCAGCCTTTCCACACGTCTCCGCCCTCGTCCCGGCGCCCTGTCACGTCCCCGGAGGGAATCCCGTTGCCGAGCAAGTCGTCCGCGCGTCTCGCCGCGCTCACCGTCGCCGCCGCGTGCTCCGCGGCATCCACGATCGTCCTCACCAGCCCCGCGCACGCGGAGTCGGTCCGCATCCACGACATCCAGGGCAGCACCCGGATGTCCCCGTACGCCGGGAAGCAGGTCACGGATGTGGCCGGAATCGTCACCGGCATCCGGACCTACGGCTCGTCCCGCGGCTTCTGGATCCAGGACCCGAACCCGGACGCCGACCCGGCCACCAGCGAAGGCGTCTTCGTCTTCACCGGCTCGGCACCGAAGGGGGTCGCCGTCGGTGACGCCGTCACGGTCGGCGGCACGGTCACGGAGTACGTCCCCGGCGGAGCGACCTCCGGCAACCAGTCGGTGACGGAGATCACCAAGCCGGCGACCACGGTCGTCTCCAGCGGCAACGCGCTCCCCGCCGCCACGGCGATCACCTCCCGCTCGGTCCCCGCCGCCTACGCGCCCACCGGCGACACCGCCGCGGGCGGCTCGGTCAACGCGCTCCCCCTCAAGCCCTCGACGTACGCGCTCGACCACTACGAGGCGCTGGAGGGCATGTCCGTACGGGTCACCGACACCCGCGTCGTCGGCGCCACCGACCCGTACACCGAGCTGTGGGTGACGGTGAAGCCGCACGAGAACCGCAACCGCCACGGCGGCACGGTCTACGGCTCCTACGACGACCAGAACACGGGCCGCCTCCAGATCCAGTCCCTCGGCGCGACGGCGGACTTCCCCAAGGCGAACGTGGGCGACACCCTCACCGGCACCACCGCGGGCCCCCTGGACTACAACCAGTTCGGTGGCTACACCCTCGTAGCGAGCGAGCTCGGCACGCTGAAGAGCGCGGGCCTGGAGCGCGAGACGACCCGCAAGCAGCGTTCCTCCGAACTCGCCGTCGCCACCTACAACGTCGAGAACCTCGACCCGTCCGACGACACGTTCGCCGCGCACGCCGCCGCGATCGTGAACCACCTGAAGTCGCCGGACATCGTGTCCCTGGAGGAGATCCAGGACAACAACGGCGCGACGAACGACGGCACGGTCGCCGCCGACCAGACCCTCACCAAGCTGATCGACGCGATCGTCGCGGCCGGCGGCCCGAAGTACGACTGGCGCTCGATCGACCCGGTGAACAACACCGACGGCGGCGAGCCGGGCGGCAACATCCGCCAGGTGTTCCTCTTCAACCCCGAGCGCGTCTCCTTCGCGGACCGCGCGGGCGGCGACGCCACGACGGCCACCGCCGTGACGAAGATCCGCGGCAAGGCCCACCTCACCCTCAGCCCCGGCCGCATCGCCCCCGCCGACGAGGCCTGGAAGAACAGCCGCAAGCCGCTGGCCGGCGAGTTCGTCTTCCGCGGCCGCACGGTCTTCGTGATCGCCAACCACTTCAACTCCAAGGGCGGCGACCAGGGCCTGACCTCCCAGTACCAGCCGCCGTCCCGCAGCTCCGAGACGCAGCGCCACCAGCAGGCCACGCTGGTGAACGCCTTCGCCAAGGACATCCTCGACACGCAGAGGAACGCGGACGTCATCGCGCTGGGCGACATCAACGACTTCGAGTTCTCGCAGACCGCGAAGCTCCTGGAGGGCCGCGGCGAACTCTGGTCGGCGATCAAGTCGCTCCCGCGCAGCGAGCGTTACTCGTACGTCTACCAGGGCAACAGCCAGGTCCTCGACCAGATCCTGGTCAGCCCGTCGATCCGCCGCGACTGCGACATCGAGTACGACAGCGTGCACGTCAACGCGGAGTTCAACGACCAGATCAGCGACCACGACCCGCAGGTCCTGCGCTTCCGCCCGTGACACCCCGTGGGCCCGGCCGGACGTCCCTCCGGCCGGGCCCACGCGCACGGATCAGTCCGGCACCAGCCCCAGAGCGTGCTCGTACCGGCTGCCGGTGACCTTCCCCAGGCCCGGATACGTCCGCACCCGCTCCCAGGAGTCCGTCGACGGCGCGGCCATCGCCGCCTCGTAGGCCCCGGCGCTCTCCCATTCCGCGTAGTTCAGCACGTGTCCGCCGTCCGTACCGAGATGGAAGTGCGCGGACATCAGCCCGGCGTGCCCCGCCGGATCGTCGCCCAGCCCCTTGAGCACGAGGTCGACCCACTCCTCCCGGCGGTCCCGCGCCCCGTCCTCGAAGTCGATCCGCACGGTGACGATCAGACCCGGCACCCGTGCGTCCCCGACGGCGCGCTCCCGGCTCCGGTAACGCCGGTACCGCCCGAGCCCCACCCGCTCGATCCCCGGCACGGCCGTGTCGATCTCGTCGACCCGTTCCTGCCGGTGGGCCTTCACGAACGACTCGTAGGCCTGCTCCGCGGTCCACTGCGAGTAGTGCATCAGGGTGGACCCGTTCTGCCCCGCGTACACGTGATAACCCAGCAGGTCCCCGGCGGGCCAGGGCCTCCGCTCCCAGGCCCGCCCGATCGCCTCCACCGCCTGCCGCTGCCGCTCGGGCGTCCCCACGCGCCATGTGCTGAAGAAGGGAGCACCGATGCGGGGGTCGGTCGGATCAGGGTGCAGCTCGGTTCGACGGGTCATGAACACTCCAGTCGTAGCGCCGGTCGCGAACACACCCCACTTTTCAACCTCGACCAAGGTTGAGGTCAAGCACCCGGCGCGCGACCGAGCCCCGTTGAGCCCGCAGCCCGGCGTGACGGGGTGCCACCCCCAAGCTCTCGGCTCCGCTCACACAGGGGGAACCCCCACGCCCACCCGTGCCGCCCCAGCGGGGCAGTCCAAGTACAGATCGGAGCCACAGGGGCTCTGACCAGGACCGGAGGGCAAGGCAGTGGACCACCTCACCTGGCACAAGGACTCGGCGGGTAGCTACTACGCCACCAACGCCAACGGACAGCGCATCACCTCGGCGCGCAAGTGCGTGGATCGGGACGGGGGCCGGTTTCGGCTTCACCTTCGGCGGCCGTCGCCTAATGGACTGCAAGGAGCTGACCGCCCGCCACATCGAGCGCATCTACGGCGAGGGTGAGTGGGAGCTGCTCTCCGCCCGTGACCTGAAGCCCGGCATGATCGTCACGACCAACACCATGCGCGAGGAGCGGGAGATCGTCGCTGTCTCCGTCGACACCGACGCGCAGACCGTCTCCGTGCAACTCGCCTCCGAGAGCGCTCGGAAACTCGGGGTCACAACCGGTGACCGGGCGCAGCAGGAAGCGACTACCCCGATCATCCGCCACTGTGGGCAGGTGCGTCCTGGCTTCACTGCCCGGCATCACGGGATCGTCCGAAGGGGCACGGCGGGAAGCGCCGGAACGCCCTCGGTGCGCCGTGGTGGGACGAGAGAAGCTGAGTCACGGCCCCCTCGGTTCAGTGGGGATCGAGTGCCAGCGTTCGGCTCGGCCTTCACCAAGCTCGGCCGCGCCGGGCGGCATGGGTAAGTCGCCCGGCGCGGCCGGTTGGTCACCTGCGGTCGGCCTTCACTTCGTCGCGCACCGCGCGAAGAGAGCGAATCGCAGTGATCATCTTTTGGGAGAGCGTCGGAACCTGATCGAAGAGATGTCCCACAACCGTGAAACACCCAACGACGGCCGCCGTTCCGACGGTTACCCAGCCCGCCAGTTCCATGTAGCTCCTTTCGAGGGGGACCGACACGGCATTGCGCGCACCGTGTCGCGCAGCCACGGGCTTGCACCCCATTCGCAAGGCCATGGCACTGCCTTGTTGCCGATCCGCTCCCGAACTACATGTCCCCTTTGAGCAAGCTGAGTTTACCCACCCCAGCCCAATGTATCTGGGAGTTCTGAACGTGAGCCGTGGCTACAGCACCGCTCACCTCGGAGGAAAACGATCTCCCGGAACGACCACCCCATCCGGGGCGCACCGTAGCTCCCGCCGCTCGACGGCGGTTGAGCTGGGCACACCGCGAGAGTCCGCCATCCCGAGGGAGGGCTGGCAGGGGAAGCCGAGGGCACCCCGAGCGCGAACCGTACGCGCGATCTCCCATCCACAGAAGGAGGTCGCACACCCGTGCCCGAGACCAACCCCGCCGCCCTGTCCTGGGTCGGCTACACGTCCCGCTACCTCACGCTCCCCGCGAGCGAGCCGTTCCGGCTCTCCCCTCGGAAGCTGGCCCGGAAGTGCTCGATACCCGCAGCCGAGTTCGAGTCCGGTCTCCGCTCCCTGCAAGAGGAGGGCTGACTTCGGCAACTCCATTACGACACCTGACAGCTCGCCCGGCCGGTGCGGTGACCCGTGCTGGAAGACCTGTTCCCCAAGATCGAGGAGAATCGGACCAAGCTACGGAAGCGCGGATACGCCCTGGCGGCCGAGCACTACCCGCCGAACGGTCAGGCTGCCCAGTGGTACGCCGACGTCATCCAGTGCGTACCTCGCAGCGGCCAACGGGTGGCGAAGCAGCTTGCCCGGCTCTGCGGCGGCGACTCCCGCGTGACTGTGCCGTGGCGCTCACTGGCCGATGCGGTGGGCGTCCGGGACAGCGCCGGTAGAGAGCGCGCGTACACCGAGCGAGGCGTACGGGTGCTCGTCGACGCCGGCTGGCTGACGGTCGAGACGATCGGCGTCAAGCGCGGAGCGAAGACCACGTTCAGTCTGGAGCCCGGAGACCGAGCGACGGAGCGGCTTGGCTGGGGCGCGCTGACGACCGGCTCGACGATGCCGCCTGAGAAGTTTTGGCCAGAGTAAGAGCCCCTACCTGCTGAGAAGTTTTGGCCAGAGTCAGAGCACTGTCGTGCTCGACTCCTGGGGGAGTCTGCGCACGGACAGACGCAGTCCGTCGCGGGCAACGGCGAGAGCAAGCGGTAAGTAGCTCCGCGCTGTAGCCGGGCTCCGCCCGGCACCCATCCCCAGACGTCTTGCAGCTCTGCCCTGTGGCGCCCTACGGGCGCCCCTGACGCTTGCCCGCTTGCTCACTGGGGGCACTACCGCGCCCCACTTCCCGAAGACCCTCACGGCAAGCGACCTCACCTTGCACTCACACGCGCGCGGGCGCGAGCCACGACGCACTCGCACCCGCGCACGGCGAGAAGGGGACGGGTCGGGGGGTGTCCGCCCGCAGCGGTTGGCGCGTCGACGAACAGTCGGTCGGCGTCAGACCCCATCGCGCCGTTCCGAGGACGGACACCCCGCGACACGGCCCCGACCCACCGCCCGACGGCAGGCGAAGACGCGCACCCCCGCCCAGCAGCAGCCGCGGCACTCAGTGATGCCCGTGCACGTACCTCCACCGCAGCACCCCGACCGCCACCACGGCCCCCGCCGCCCCGGCCACCAGCACCGGCTTCGGGTGCCGCATCCCGGCCTGCACAACGGTCCGCACCGGCCGCGGCCCCGCGTGCGACGCCCGGTCCTGCACGGTGTGCCCCGCCTGCGCCGCAGTGCTGCGCAACTGCACCGTCATCGCCCCGGCCTTGTCCCGCAGATCAGCGGCCCGCGCCCGCGCACGCCCCTTCACGTCCGCCCTGCCGGCCAACTCCTCCACCGTGTTGCCCAGTTCCGTACGGGTCCGCTCGATCTGCCGCCGCAGCTCATCGGGCCCCTTCGCCCCACCCGTCGCGTCCGTCATCGGTGCGCCCTCTCCTTGATCTCCTCCACGTCCGCCCTGACACTGCCGAGAGCCTGCTCAGGTGTGGGCGGAGCGGCCTTCCTCAACTGCGCCCGCCCGGTCGCCGCCAGCACGGCCGCGATCACGAACAGCACTCCCGTCACGATCAGCGCCGCGGCCCACACCGGCAGGACCAGCGAGAGCGCGGCGACACCGGCCCCGGACAGCACGAGCAGCCCGGCGTACGCGACGGCGCCCGCCGCCCCGAGCAACCCGCCGCCGCGCCCCGCACGCCGCCCCTTCTCCGCGAGCTCCTCCTTGGCGAGAGCCACTTCCTGCCGCATGAGCGTGGAGAGCTGCTCCGTGGCCTGCCCGACGAGCTCGCCCACGGAACGGCGCTCGTCGTGCACGGCCCGATGATCGATGGTTCCGGTCACGGTGCCTCCTCCCGACGTCAG
Organism: Streptomyces sp. NPDC059696; assembly: GCF_042733745.1. Classification (NCBI taxonomy): domain Bacteria; kingdom Bacillati; phylum Actinomycetota; class Actinomycetes; order Kitasatosporales; family Streptomycetaceae; genus Streptomyces; species Streptomyces sp. NPDC059696. The sequence continues at coordinate 15,216 of NZ_JBHWFG010000029.1, read as the reverse complement.
GAACACCGGGTACCCGAACGCCCCCGCCGCGAACGCGACACCCTGAGCCCCGACACCCCCCACACTGAAGCAACACTTACAAATAATCGGTAGCAAAATTAAGTGGAGCTACACAAATACGCCGCCGAGACTACGTCCATGACCACGCACCCGGCCGCCCCGCCCCTGGGCCGCACCCTCTGCGCCATGATCACTCCCTTCACCCCGTCCGGCACCCTGGACCTCGACGGCGCCCAGCACCTCGCCCGCCACCTCGTGGCGAACGGCTGCGACGGCCTGGTCCTCTCCGGCACCACGGGCGAGTCCCCCACCACCTCGGACGCCGAGAAGTCCGACCTCGTCCGAGCCGTCCGCGAGGCGATCGGCGACCGGGCGAAGATCGTCACCGGGGTCGGCACCCCCGACACCCGCCACACCGCGGAGCTGGCCAGGGAAGCCGAAAAGGCGGGCGCGGACGGCCTGTTGGTGGTGGCGCCGTACTACAGCAGACCCCCGCAGGAGGCGATCGAGGCGCATTTCCGGGAGATCGCGGACGCCGGCGGCCTCCCGCTCATGGTCTACGACGTGCCCGCCCGCACCGGCACCCGTATCGCACCGGAGACGCTCCTCCGCCTGGCCGAGCACCCCGGGATCATCGCGGTCAAGGACTGCTCCCAGGACTTCCTGGGCGCCCAGAAGGTGCTGTCCCGCACGGCCCTGGCGTACTACGCGGGCTGCGACGAGCACAACCTCGCGCTGTACGCCGTGGGCGGCACGGGCTACGTCAGTACGGTCGCGAACGTGATCCCGAACCATCTGCGCGCGGTCCTGGACGCGTTCGACGCGGGCGACACGGCCCGGGCGGCCCGTCTCCAGCAGCGGGCCACCCCGCTCATCGAGGCGGTCATGTCGGCGGGCCTGCCGGGCACGGTCACGGCGAAGGCGCTCATGAACGCCCTGGGCCTCCCGGCGGGCCCGGTCCGCAGGCCTCTCCAGCCGGCCGACCGCGGCACGGCCGAGGCACTGCTCTCACTCCACGCCGACCTGCTCGGCACGTGATCACCACGCGACGAAACGCCGGCTCCCGGAGCCCGGGGAGAAGCCCGGGGAGAACAAGAGCGGGACGGCCCGCACCGCGGAGAACCGCGGTGCGTGCCGTCCCGTCCGCTCCGGCCGTTCAGTTCCAGGCGTAACCGTCCCCGAACAGCAGCGTGTGCTCCAGCACGTCCTCCGCCGGGTCGTCGATCTGTCCGACGTTGACGTTGATCAGACCGACCCGGTGACCGTTGTGGGAGCCGGTGGTGGTCTCGTCGGCGTGCGCGGCCCCGGCCGGCAGCCAGCACACCCCCAGTGCCACGACGGCCCCCACCAGCAAGCGCACCCCGGCCCGCCCCCGCTCGTTCCTCATGCCCCGGTCCTCGTTTCGTCGGTTCGGCAAATGATCGGACACTGCGTCCACTCGTTCATCCGCCGAAACCACCGCGAGGTCACGCCGGGTCATCCGTACGGGATCATGCCGGGCCGCCGGTCGTGTGGGCCGTCATGGGGATCATGCCGGGGCCGCCGGTCGTGTGGGCCGTCGTCGGGATCATGCCGGGGCCGCCTGTCGTGGCTCGGGCCGTGGGCTCAGTTGTGGCTGTGGAGGATCTCGTTCAGTCCGCCCCAGACCGCGTTGTTCGGGCGGGCCTCGACCGTGCCGGTGACCGAGTTGCGGCGGAAGAGGATGTTGGAGGCGCCGGACAGCTCGCGGGCCTTGACGATCTGGCCGTCGGGCATGGTGACGCGGGTGCCGGCGGTCACGTAGAGGCCGGCCTCGACGACGCACTCGTCGCCGAGGGCGATGCCGACGCCCGCCTCGGCGCCGATCAGGCAGCGCTCGCCGATGGAGATGATGACGTTGCCGCCGCCGGAGAGGGTGCCCATCGTGGAGGCGCCGCCGCCGATGTCCGAGCCGTCGCCGATCACGACACCGGCGGAGATGCGGCCCTCGACCATCGACGTGCCGAGCGTGCCGGCGTTGAAGTTGACGAAGCCCTCGTGCATGACGGTGGTGCCCTCGGCGAGGTGGGCGCCGAGGCGGACCCGGTCGGCGTCGGCGATCCGGACGCCCTTGGGGGCCACGTAGTCCGTCATGCGCGGGAACTTGTCGACGGAGGTCACCTGGAGGTGCAGGCCCTCGGCGCGGGCGTTCAGGCGTACCTTCTCCAGGTCGTCGACGGCGACCGGGCCGAGCGAGGTCCAGGCGACGTTGGCGAGGAAGCCGAAGATGCCGTCCAGGCTCTGGCCGTGCGGCTTGACCAGGCGGTGGGAGAGCAGGTGCAGGCGCAGGTAGGCGTCGTGCGCGTCGATCGGCTTCTCGTCGAGCGAGGCGATGACCGTGCGGACCGCGACCACCTCGACGCCGCGGCGCGCGTCGGGGCCGATCGCCGCGGTCGCGCCGCCGCCGAGCAGCTCCGCGGCACGGTCGGCGGACAGCCGCTCGGTGCCGGACGGGCCGGGCTGGTCGGCCAGTTCGGGCGCGGGGAACCAGGTGTCGAGAACGGTGCCGTCGGCGGCGATCGTGGCGAGGCCGGCGGCCACGGCGCCGGTCGTGCGAGGAGCAGTCGTGTCGGTCATGAGGGCAACCTAACCGGCGGACACCGGTGGAGGCGAACCGGTGCGGGCGCATCTCACGGGACGGGCGGTATCCGCCCGACACCCCACCGGCCACCGTCCCGGCACCCGCCCGACGGCACGACCCGCCCGACGGCATCACCCGCCCGACGGCACCACCCGCCCGACGGCACCACCCGCCCGACGGCACCACCCACCCGACCGCATCACCCGCCCGCCCCCGCCAGCACCCGCCTCAACACCTCCCGCGCATACTCCTCGTCATACGGCACCCCCGTCAGCAGCACCTGGAGGCAGATGCCGTCGACGACCGCCACCAGTGCCCGGGCCGTCGCCGGATCCGTGCGCCGGGACAGCACCTCGGCGACGCCGGCGGCCCACTCGGCGGCGACGGGGCGCAGCGCGGGGCGGCGCAGGGCGGCCAGGTACAGCTCGTACTCCAGCTCCACCCCCGTGCGGTCGCCCGCGAGCCACTCCCCCATCAACGCGGCGAGTTCGGAGGCGAGATCGGTGCGGGGGTCCTCCAGGCCGCCGCGTGAGGCGACCACCTTGGCGAAGCCCTCGTTGGCCTGCCGCAGCGCGGCGACCAGCAGTTCGTCGAGGGTCTTGAAGTGGTACGTCGTCGAACCGAGCGGCACGTCGGCCTCCGCGGCGGCGCTGCGGTGGCTCAGCCCGGCGATCCCCTTCGCCCCGACGACCCGGATCGCCGCGTCGATGATCCGCTGCCGCCGCTCGGGGTCGTGGCGCCGGGCCATCAGTGGGCTCCGCCCAGGTTCAGCACCACGACCCCGGCGATGATCAGCGCGATGCCGGCGGCCTTGGCGAGGGTCATCCCCTCCCCCAGGAAGGCGATCCCGATCGTGGCGATGGCGGCGGTGCCGACGCCGGCCCAGATCGCGTACGCCGTGCCGACCGACACGGTCTTGAGGGTCTGCGCGAGCAGTGCGAAGGAGACGACGTATCCGAGGACCGTGACCAAGGACGGTCCGAGTCTGCTGAAGCCGTCGCTGTACCTCATGGCGGTGGTCGCACCGACTTCGGCGGCTATGGCCCCGGCCAGCAGCAGATATCCCATATGTACGAGCGTACACAACACTATGTACACCCGTACACAACCACAGCTTGATCACAAGCGGAGACCGCTCCGGCAACGGAGAGAAACCGCTCTCATCAAACGCGTCACAGGCGCCTCGGACGTCCACTACGGTGTCACCGGTCGAACACCGGGTCACCACAACTGCGCCGCCGTCAAGGGTGCCCCGCCGGAGGAACAGCGCATGGCAGCAGACAAGTCCCGGCCGCCCCAGGACCATCCCTGGGAGAGCGGCTGGGCACCGGACACCACCCGCACGCCGGGCACACGGCGCCTCTGGCTGGCGGGTGCGCTGGCCCTGGCGACGATCACCGCCTGCGTCACGGCCGTCACCGTGATGAACAGCGAGTCCAAGGAGCCGGACCGGCGGGCGGCCGAGCCGAACACGCTGAGCAGTTCGGCCCCGGGTGGCCTGATCTCCTTCGCGACCCCCTCCAAGGGCGGTACCGCGAAGCCCGGCGCGGACCGCGCCGAGCCGTCCCCCACCCCCACCACCGGCACTCCCACCGCCTCACCGAGCCCCAAGAAGCCCCCGGCGAAGGCCCCGAAGCCGCCGAAGGGTTCCGCGGCCCCGTCGAAGCACCCGAAGCCCCCCGCCTCCACCGGCATATCCATACGCTCGGTCAACTTCCCCGACCGCCACTGGCGGGTCAGCGACGGCTATGTACGGCTGGACCGGATCGCCGACGGGCAGCGCGATGACGCCACCTTCCAGCGCGTCGCCGGTCTCTCGGACTCCTCCTGCTACTCCTTCACCACCGCGGACGGCCGCTACCTGCGCCACCGCAGCTTCGTCCTGGTCGCCGACGGCGACGACGGCTCGTCCCTGTTCCGGCAGGACGCCACGTTCTGCCCCCGGGTCTGGTCCCGTTCGGGAACGCTCTCGCTGGAGTCGGTGAACTACCCGGGCCGCTTCCTGCGCCACCGCAACTTTCAGCTCCGCCTGGACCCCTTCGAGAACAGTCACCAGTACTGCGCGGACGCGTCGTTCCAGATCGTGTCCGGACGGGACTGAGCATGCGTGAGGGGCGGCACCCGGACCGGGTGCCGCCCCTCAGGCGCGTTCAGCGGATCTCAGACGTTGAACCCGAGCGCACGCAGCTGCTCGCGGCCGTCGTCCGTGATCTTGTCGGGGCCCCACGGGGGCATCCAGACCCAGTTGATGCGCAGCTCGCTCACGAGGCCGTCCGTGGCGGACTTCGCCTGGTCCTCGATGACGTCCGTCAGCGGGCAGGCCGCCGACGTCAGGGTCATGTCGAGCGTCGCGATGTTCGCTTCGTCGATGTGGATGCCGTAGATCAGGCCGAGGTTGACGACGTCGATGCCCAGTTCGGGGTCGACGACGTCGTACAGCGCCTCACGGACCTCTTCCTCAGAGGCCGGCTTCATCTCAACGGTCTCGCTCATGCCGTCGTCTCCTTCTCGGCGTCGGCTCCGCCCAGCACCTGGGCCGTCGCGTCCTTCCAGGCCATCCAGCTCAGCAGGGCGCACTTCACCCGGGCCGGGTACTTGGACACCCCGGCGAACGCGACCGCGTCCTCCAGGATCTCCTCCATCGCGTCGTCGGGTTCGAGCTTCCCCTTGGACTGCATCAGCTCCAGGAAGGTCTCCTGGATCTTCCGCGCGTCGGAGAGGTCCTTGCCGACGAGGAGGTCGTTCAGTACGGACGCACTCGCCTGGCTGATCGAACAGCCCTGGCCCTCGTACGAGACGTCCTCGATCGTGGTGCCGTCGTACTTCACGCGCAGCGTGATCTCGTCACCGCACGTCGGGTTGACGTGGTGCACCTCGGCGTCGCCATCCCGCAAGCCCCGCCCGTGCGGGTTCTTGTAGTGGTCCAGGATGACTTCCTGGTACATGGAGTCCAGTTTCACCGTCTAGCACGCCCCTCAGCCGAAGAAGTTCCGTACGTGCTCCAGGCCGTCGACCAGTGCGTCGATCTCGGCCGGCGTGGAGTACAGATAGAACGACGCTCGCGTGGTCGCAGGAATTCCGTAGCGCAGGCAGACCGGCCGCGCGCAGTGGTGGCCGACCCGGACCGCGATGCCCTGCTCGTCGAGGACCTGGCCCACGTCGTGCGGGTGGATGTCCCCGAGGGTGAAGGAGATCGCCGCGCCGCGTTCCTCGGCCGTGGTGGGGCCGATGATGCGCAGGTCGGGAACTTCCAGCAGCCGCTTGACCGCGTACTCGGTGAGTGCGTGCTCGTGGGCGAGGATCTTGTCCATGCCGATCGAGTCGAGGTAGTCGATCGCCGCGCCGAGTCCGACCGCCTGGGCGATCGGGGGCGTGCCCGCCTCGAACTTGTGGGGCGCCGGGGCGTAGGTCGAGGAGTGCATCGACACCGTCTCGATCATCTCGCCGCCGCCGAGGAACGGAGGCAGGTCCTCCAGCAGCTCCTGGCGGCCCCAGAGGACGCCGATGCCGGTCGGGCCGCACATCTTGTGACCGGTGAAGGCCACGAAGTCGGCCTGCAGGGCCTGGACGTCCAGCGGCATGTGCGGGGCGGCCTGGGAGGCGTCGACGCACACCAGCGCACCGACCTCCTGGGCGCGGCGCACGATCGCCTCGACGGGGTTCTGGGTGCCGAGGATGTTGGAGACCAGCACGAAGGAGACGATCTTCGTCTTCTCGGTGATGATCTGCTCGATGTTCGACAGGTCGAGGCGGCCGTCGTCGGTGAGGCCGAACCACTTCAGCTTCGCGCCCGTGCGCTGCGCGAGCAGCTGCCACGGCACGATGTTGGAGTGGTGCTCCATCTCCGTGATGACGATCTCGGTCTCGGAGTCCACGCGGTAGGGCTCGTCGGCCCAGCCCAGCATGTTCGCCACGAGGTTGAGCGACTCCGAGGCGTTCTTGGTGAAGATCACCTCGTCGCGGCTGGGCGCGTTGATGAACTCGGCGACCTTGTCGCGCGCGCCCTCGTACAGCGCCGTGGCCTCCTCGGCGAGCACATGCACACCGCGGTGGACGTTGGCGTTGTAGCGCTCGTAGTACTCGCTCAGGGCGTCCAGCACCTGGCGCGGCTTCTGGCTGGTCGCCGCGTTGTCCAGGTACACGAGCTTCCGGCCTTCGTGGACCTGGCGGTCCAGGATGGGGAAGTCCTTGCGGATCGCCTCGGTGTCGAGGAGGCCCGGCAGCAATGTCACGCGGATGCGCCACCCTTCGTGTCGGCCCCGTCGTGCTTCGCGTAGGCCTCGTAGCCCTCGTTCTCCAGCTTGTCGGCGAGCTCGGCACCGCCGGACTCGACGATCCGGCCGCCGGAGAAGACGTGCACGTGGTCGGGCTTGATGTAGCGGAGGATGCGCGTGTAGTGCGTGATCAGCAGGGTGCCGACCTCGCCCGTCTCGCGGACGCGGTTCACACCCTCCGACACCACGCGCAGGGCGTCGACGTCCAGACCGGAGTCGGTCTCGTCGAGGATCGCCATCTTCGGCTTGAGGAGCTCCAGCTGGAGGATCTCGTGGCGCTTCTTCTCACCGCCGGAGAAGCCCTCGTTGACGTTGCGCTCGGCGAAGGAGGGGTCCATGTTGAGGCGCTCCATGGCCTCCTTGACCTCCTTCACCCAGGTGCGCAGCTTGGGGGCCTCGCCGCGGACGGCGGTGGCGGAGGTGCGCAGGAAGTTCGACACGGAGACACCCGAGACCTCGACCGGGTACTGCATGGCGAGGAACAGGCCGGCGCGGGCGCGCTCGTCGACGGACATCTCCAGGACGTCCTCGCCGTCGAGCGTGACCGTGCCGGAGGTGATCGTGTACTTCGGGTGACCCGCGAGGGAGTAGGCGAGGGTCGACTTGCCGGAGCCGTTGGGGCCCATGATGGCGTGCGTCTCGCCCTGCTTCACGGTGAGGTCGACGCCCTTGAGGATCTCCTTCGTGGCGTTGTCGGCCTCGACGGTGACGTGCAGGTCTCGGATTTCAAGCGTTGCCATGGGTGCCTCAGGACTCCTGGGTGAGGGAGACGAGCACGTCGTCCCCTTCGATCTTTACGGGGTATACGGGGACGGGGCGCGTCGCCGGGAGGGCGTCGGGCTTGCCGGAGCGGAGGTCGAAGCGCGAGCCGTGCAGCCAGCACTCGATGTGGCAGTCGTCGACCTCGCCCTCCGACAGGGAGACGTTCGCGTGCGAGCAGATGTCGTGGATCGCGAACACCTCGCCCCCGGTCTGCACGATGGACAGGGGCGTGCCGTCGAGCTCCACCCGTTTCGGGGTGTCCTCCTCCAGCTCGCCCAGTCCACAGGCGCGTACGAAGGTCATGCGACCGCCGCCTCCAGCTCCTCCTCGATCTTGGCGATCAGGCGCTCCTCGATGTCGGGGAGGCCGATCTGCTGGACCAGCTCGGCGAAGAAGCCGCGGACCACGAGGCGCCGGGCCTCGAACTCCGGGATGCCACGGGCCATGAGGTAGAAGAGCTGCTCGTCGTCGAAGCGGCCGGTCGCCGAGGCGTGGCCGGCGCCGACGATCTCGCCGGTCTCGATCTCGAGGTTCGGTACGGAGTCCACGCGCGCCCCGTCCGTGAGGACCAGGTTGCGGTTCATCTCGTACGTGTCCGTGCCCTCGGCCTTGGCCTCGATGAGCACGTCACCGATCCACACCGCGTGCGCGTCCTCGCCCTGGAGCGCGCCCTTGTAGACGACGTTGGACTTGCAGTGCGGGACGTTGTGGTCGACCAGGAGGCGGTGCTCCTGGTGCTGACCCTGGTCGGTGAAGTACAGGCCGAACAGCTCGGCCTCGCCGCCGGGGCCCGCGTAGCTCACGCGCGGGTGCAGCCGGACGACGTCGCCGCCGAAGGTGACCACGACCGACTTGAAGGAGGCGTCGCGGCCGACGAGCGCGTTGTGCTGCGCGACGTGGACGGCCTTGTCGTCCCAGTCCTGGACGGAGACGACGGTGAGCTTGGCGCCGTCGCCCAGGAGATAGTCGACGTTGGCGGCGAGCACCGCGTCACCGGTGTGGTCGATGACCACGACGGCCTCGGCGAAGGCGCCCAGCTCGATCACCTGGTGGCCGAAGGCGGTGCCGCCCTCGCCGTGCACCCCGATGCGGATGGGCTCGGTGAGGACGGTCTCCTTGGGGACGGTCACGACCGAGGCCTTCTCGAACGCCGAGTAGGCCTGGGCGGCGACGCGGTCCACCGGGGTGCCGGCCTTGCCGAGGCGCGCGTCGTCACGGCCGACGGCCTCGACGGTGACGCCCTCGGGGGCCTTGACCTCGACCTTCACGCCGTTGCCGGTGGTGACCGCGGTGCCGTCGTGCAGCCCGCGCAGGCGCTCCAGCGGGGTGAACCGCCACTCCTCCTCCCGGCCGTGCGGGACCGGGAAGTCCGCGACGTCGAAGGACGGCGGCGCGCTCATGCGCGTGGCGACGGTCGACTCCGCGGCGACCGCGATCGAGCCGGCGGTGGTGGACCCCACCGGTGGGGGTCCCCCCACTCGAGCGGAGCCGAGAGTGGGGGAGTTCTGGGCCTCAGCCATGGCTGTCGTAGTGCTCGCTTTCTTACGGGAGGGGCTTGATGGGACGGGCGGTCGGGGGCGTCAGCCGACCGCGCCTTCCATCTGCAGCTCGATCAGCCGGTTGAGCTCCAGCGCGTACTCCATCGGGAGCTCCTTGGCGATGGGCTCGACGAAGCCGCGCACGATCATCGCCATGGCCTCGTCCTCGCTCAGGCCGCGGCTCATCAGGTAGAAGAGCTGGTCCTCGGAGACCTTGGAGACGGTCGCCTCGTGGCCCATGGACACGTCGTCCTCGCGGACGTCCACGTAGGGGTAGGTGTCCGAGCGGGAGATGGTGTCCACCAGCAGCGCGTCGCAGAGGACGTTCGACTTGGAGCCCGGGGCGCCCTCGCCGATCTCGATGAGACCGCGGTAGGAGGTGCGGCCGCCGCCTCGCGCCACCGACTTGGAGACGATGTTGGAGGAGGTGTTCGGCGCCATGTGGACCATCTTCGCGCCGGCGTCCTGGTGCTGGCCCTCGCCCGCGAAGGCGATGGACAGGGTCTCGCCCTTGGCGTGCTCGCCCATCAGGTAGACGGCCGGGTACTTCATCGTCACCTTGGAGCCGATGTTGCCGTCGATCCACTCCATGGTCGCGCCCTCGTAGGCGACGGCGCGCTTGGTGACCAGGTTGTAGACGTTGTTCGACCAGTTCTGGATGGTCGTGTAGCGGCAGCGGGCGTTCTTCTTGACGATGATCTCGACGACCGCGGAGTGCAGGGAGTCCGACTTGTAGATCGGGGCCGTGCAGCCCTCGACGTAGTGCACGTAGGCACCCTCGTCGACGATGATCAGGGTCCGCTCGAACTGGCCCATGTTCTCCGTGTTGATACGGAAGTAGGCCTGGAGCGGGATCTCCACGTGCACGCCCTTCGGCACGTAGATGAAGGAGCCGCCCGACCACACGGCGGTGTTCAGGGCCGCGAACTTGTTGTCACCGGCGGGGATGACGGTCCCGAAGTACTCCTTGAAGAGCTCCGGGTGCTCCTTCAGCGCGGTGTCGGTGTCGAGGAAGATGACGCCCTGCTCCTCCAGGTCCTCACGGATCTGGTGGTAGACGACCTCGGACTCGTACTGCGCGGCGACACCGGCGACGAGGCGCTGCTTCTCCGCCTCGGGGATGCCGAGCTTGTCGTACGTGTTCTTGATGTCCTCGGGCAGGTCCTCCCAGGACTCCGCCTGCTTCTCCGTGGAGCGCACGAAGTACTTGATGTTGTCGAAGTCGATGCCGGAGAGGTCCGAGCCCCAGTTCGGCATGGGCTTCTTCTCGAACAGGCGCAGGCCCTTGAGGCGGAGCTTGGTCATCCACTCCGGCTCGCTCTTCTTGTCGGAGATGTCCCGGACGACGTCCTCGTTGATGCCGCGCTTGGCGGAGGCGCCGGCCGTGTCGGAGTCGGCCCAGCCGTACTCGTACTTGCCCAGGCCCTCCAGCTCGGGGTGGGCAGTCTCCGTGGGGAGAGTCATGCGGGGTTCCTCCCGGCCGTGCTTGCAGATGCGTTGTGGGAAATCTTGGGGATGAACGTCGTGCAGACGCCGTCGCCGTGCGCGATGGTGGCGAGTCGCTGTACATGCGTACCGAGCAGCTCGGCGAAAAATTCCGTCTCCGCCTCGCACAGTTGCGGAAACTGCTCGGCGACGTGGGCGACCGGGCAGTGGTGCTGGCAGAGCTGCTCACCCTGCTGCGGGTGGGGCGCGCTGCGCGCCGTAGCAGCGTACCCGTCGGCGCTCAGGGCCTTGGCCAGCGCTTCGGTCCGCTTCTCGGGCGCGGCGCCCTCGACCGCGCGGCGGTAGGCGCCGGCCTGTGCGGCGATCCTGGCGCGGGCGAACGCGGCGATCGCCTCGTTGCCGCCCTCGCGGTCGGCGATCCAGCGCAGGGCGTCGGCGGCGAGCGTGTCGTACGACTGGTCGAAGGCGTCCCGGCCGCAGTCCGTCAGGGCGAACACCTTGGCCGGCCGGCCGCGGGTCCGCGCCCCGTACACGCGCCGCTCACGCGCTTCCACGACACCGTCACCCGTGAGGGCGTCGAGGTGCCGGCGTACGGCCGCCTGGGTGAGGCCCAGCCGCTCGGCGAGTTCGGCGACGGTCGAGGGTCCGTGGTCCAGGATGGACCGCGCGACCCGGTTGCGGGTGGACCGCTCCCCGGTCGCCAGCTCCTCGTGGGATGCCTCGCCGACGTTTTTCACAACGCCATTGTTGCGTAATTCCTCCGGACCGGGCAAGCCGCGCTCACGCCGGCCCACGGTGCCCTGCGTCACTTAGGTAAACCTAATCCGACCTGCGGAAACGATCTCTGATCGATCAAACGGGTGGCAGTCGGCGGCCGTATCGGGGACACTCCACAACCATGCCCACACCCCCTCCGACCGGCCCTCTTGTCACCCGCGAGACGCTTCGGACGCAGCTCGAAGAGCTGGGCGTGCGCCCCGGCGAGACCCTCCTCGTGCACTCCTCGCTCCGTGCCCTCGGATGGGTCAACGGCGGCGCCGTCGCGGTCGTGCAAGGGCTGCTCGACGCGCTCGGCCCGGAGGGGACGCTCGTGGTCCCCACCCAGACCGGCGACCTGTCCGACCCGGCCCTGTGGAGCAACCCGCCCGTGCCCCGGGAGTGGTGGGCGGCCGTCCGCGCCACCATGCCCGCCTACGACCCGCTGATCACGCCCAGCCGCGGCGTCGGCGTCGTCCCGGAGACCGTGCGCACCTGGCCCGGCGCCCTGCGCAGCGCGCATCCGCAGACCTCCTTCGCGGCGCTCGGCCCCCGCGCGGCGGAGGTCCTGGACGGGCACGCGCCCGACTGCCGGCTCGGGGAGCGCAGCCCGCTGGCGAAGCTGGAGGCGATGGGCGCCCGGGTGCTGCTGCTGGGCGCCGGCTACGCCTCCTGCACGAGCTTCCACCTCGCCGAGTACCGGATACCGTCCCCGCACGTCGCCGTCGGCAGGCCCGGGCCGGACGGCTGGGAGACCGTGACCGAGGTGTCGATCAGCTCGGACCGTTTCGACGAGCTGGGCTACGACTTCGAACGGGACCGCCCCGTCGTCCGCGGGAAGGCCGGCGCGGCCGAGGTGCGGCTGTTCCCGGTGGCGGACGCGGTGGCCTACGCCGAGCGGTGGCTGGCGGTCCACCGGCCCCGTGATGAGGAATTCCCGCACCCGCCGGTCTGAGCCGCGACCCGCCTACCTAGACTCTGGACCCATGCGAAGTGAGCCCGTGATCCAGGTCCAGGCCCTGGTGAAGCGGTACGGCACGAAGACCGCGGTGGACGGGCTCGACCTGGTGGCCCACCCGGGCGTGACCGCTGTGCTCGGCCCCAACGGGGCGGGCAAGACGACCACGGTCGAGACCTGCGAGGGGTACCGGAAGCCGGACTCCGGCACGGTGCGCGTCCTGGGCCTCGACCCGGTGAGACAGTCCGGGGACCTGCGGCCCCGCATCGGCGTGATGCTCCAGTCCGGCGGCGTCTACTCGGGCTCCCGGGCCGACGAGATGCTCCGCCACGTGGCGAGGCTGCACGCGCACCCCCTGGACGTGGACGCGCTGATCGAGCGCCTGGGCCTCGGCTCCTGCGGCCGTACGGCGTACCGGCGGTTGTCCGGCGGGCAGCAGCAGCGGCTGGCGCTGGCCATGGCCGTGGTCGGGCGGCCGGAACTGGTCTTCCTCGACGAGCCGACCGCCGGACTCGACCCGCAGGCCCGCCGCGCCACCTGGGACCTCGTGCGGGACCTGCGCGCCGACGGCGTGTCCGTCGTCCTCACCACCCACTACATGGACGAGGCCGAGCAGCTCGCGGACGACGTGGCGATCATCGACGCCGGCCGGGTCATCGCCCAGGGCTCCCCCGAGGAGCTGTGCCGCGGCGGCGCCGAGAACACGCTGCGCTTCACGGGCCGGCCCGGCCTCGACGTGGGCTCACTGCTGAAGGCACTGCCCGCCGACTGCTCGGCCGCCGAGCTGACGCCCGGCTCCTACCGGGTCGCCGGCAAGGTCGACCCCCAGCTGCTCGCGACGGTCACCTCCTGGTGCGCCCAGCACGGCGTGATGCCGGAGAAGATCTCCGTCGAGCGGCACACCCTGGAGGACGTCTTCTTGGAGCTCACCGGCAAGGAGCTGCGCTCGTGACCGCCACCGGCCCCGGGACGTACACGCCGAAACCCGGCGCGGCGCCCCTCCCCCGCATGATCGCGGCCCAGGCCGCGCTCGAGACGAAGATGCTGCTGCGCAACGGCGAGCAGCTGCTGCTGACCGTCGTCATCCCGACCCTGCTCCTGGTGCTGTTCAGCACCGTGGACATCGTCGACACCGGCGCCGGCGAGGCGGTCGACTTCCTGGCGCCCGGCATCCTCGCGCTCGCGGTGATGTCGACCGCGTTCACCGGGCAGGCCATCGCCACCGGCTTCGAGCGCCGCTACGGCGTGCTGAAGCGGCTCGCCTCCTCGCCCCTGCCGCGCTGGGGCCTGATGACGGCGAAGACGGTTTCGGTGCTGGTCACCGAGGTGTTCCAGGTGACCCTGCTCACGGTGATCGCCTTCGCCCTCGGCTGGTCGCCGCAGGGCAACCCGGTCGCCGTCCTGCTGCTCCTGATCCTCGGCACGGCCGCCTTCTCGGGCCTGGGCCTGCTGATGGCCGGGACGCTGAAGGCCGAGGCGACGCTGGCCGCCGCCAACCTGGTGTTCCTGCTGCTCCTCGTGGGCGGCGGGGTCGTCGTGCCGCTCGACAAGTTCCCCTCCGGCGCGCAGGACGTGCTGGGCCTGCTGCCGATCTCGGCGCTGTCCGACGGGCTGCGGGACGTGCTCCAGCACGGCGCCGGGATGCCGTGGGGCGATCTGGCGATCCTGGCCGTGTGGGCGGTCGTGGGTCTGGCGGCGGCCGGGAAGTTCTTCCGCTGGGAGTAGGGAGGGTGTCCTGTGACCGACCCTCGTGAACGCATGCACAAGCGGCGGCCTACGATGGTTCGCGTGCCACACGTGACCCGCGCCGACGCCCAGGCCGCCCTGCGCAACCCGCTCGCCTTCATCGCCGAGCGCTGGACCCCGGAACCCCGGACGGTCCGGCGCGCGGCCCTGACCGCTGTGCTGATGTCGGTGATCATCGTCGTCACCGGCGGCGCCGTCCGGCTGACCGGCTCGGGCCTGGGCTGCCCGACCTGGCCCAAGTGCACGGACGACTCGCTCGCCGCCACCAGCGAGATGGGCTTCCACGGCGCCATCGAGTTCGGCAACCGCATGCTGACCTACGTGCTGTGCGCCGCCGTCGGCTGGGCGATCATCGCCGCGCGTGCGCAGAAGCCGTACCGGCGGGGCCTGGTCCGGCTGGGCTGGGCACAGTTCTGGATCGTGATGAGCAACGCGATCCTCGGCGGCATCGTGGTGCTGGTCGGTCTCAACCCGTACACGGTCGCGGCGCACTTCGTGGCGACGTCCGCGCTGATCGCGGTCGCCACGGTGATGTGGCAGCGCACCCGTGAGGGCGACGGGGCGCCGCGGCCGCTGGTCGGCAGGGCCGTGCAGCAGCTGGTGTGGTCCCTGGTCGCGGCGGCCGTCCTGCTCATCCTGGTCGGCACGGTCGTCACCGGCGCCGGACCGCACGCGGGTGACTCCAGCGAGGTCGAGCGGATGCCGGTCGACTGGGAGACGGTGAGCAAGCTGCACGCCGTGCTGGCGTGGATCGTGGTGACGCTGACCTTCGCCCTGTGGTTCGTCCTGAAGGCGGTCGACGCGCCGCGCAACCCGCTGAACCGCACCCGCGAGCTGTTCCTGATCCTGCTCGCCCAGGGCGTCATCGGTTACGTCCAGTACTTCACGGACCTGCCCGAGATCCTGGTCGGCGCGCACATGCTGGGCTCGGCCGTGATGTGGATCTGGGTGCTGCGGGTGGTGCTGTCGCTGCGGGAACGGCCGGAGGCCGGGGCCGACCTGCCCGGTCCCGCCGCCGAGGCGACCCTGACGAAGGCCTAGCTGTACTGCCCAGCCAGGTTGGTCGAGTTTGTGCGACGACACGGTCTGAATCTGTGAGAGGACGAAGGCCTCCGGTTGTGGAGTGGAGCTGTCGAG
>NZ_JBHWFG010000028.1:0-115315 GCF_042733745.1 Streptomyces sp. NPDC059696 | reverse complement strand
CGCCGAAGAAGTACCAGGACATCTATCCGATCGCCTTCGACGCGGACATGGACGGTCTGGTGGCGGAGACGGTGCGGGTGCTGCGGCACTGGATGAGCGCCGGGGTGCGGATCTTCCGGGTGGACAACCCGCACACCAAGCCGGTCGTCTTCTGGGAGCGGGTGATCGGCGAGGTCAACCGCGCCGACCCCGATGTGATCTTCCTGGCGGAGGCGTTCACGCGGCCGGCGATGATGCACACCCTGGCCCAGATCGGCTTCCAGCAGTCCTACACCTATTTCACGTGGCGCAACACCAAGCAGGAGCTGACGGAGTACCTGACGGAGCTGTCGGGTGAGGCCGCCTCCTACATGCGGCCGAACTTCTTCGCCAACACCCCCGACATCCTGCACGCCTACCTCCAGCACGGCGGCCGGCCGGCTTTCGAGGTGCGGGCGGTGCTCGCCGCGACGCTGTCGCCCACGTGGGGCATCTACTCCGGCTACGAGCTGTGCGAGAACACCCCGCTGAAGGAGGGCGGCGAGGAGTACCTGGACTCGGAGAAGTACCAGCTCAGGCACCGCGACTGGGACAACGCCGAACGCGAGGGCCGCAGCATCGTCCCGCTGCTGACCCGCCTCAACACCGTCCGGCGGGAGCATCCCGCGCTGCACCACCTCAGGAACCTGCGCTTCCACCACACCGACAACGACGCGCTCCTCGCGTACAGCAAGCGCAGCGGATCCGATGTGGTCCTGGTGGTCGCCAACCTCGACCCGCACCACACCCAGGAGGCCACGGTCTCGCTGGACATGCCGCAACTCGGCCTGGACTGGCACGCGTCGGTGCCGGTGCGCGACGAGCTCACCGGCGAGACCTACCAGTGGAGCAGGAACAACTACGTGCGGTTGGAGCCGGGGCGGGCTCCCGCGCACGTCTTCCACGTCCAGTCCCCGCCCGCCGCGCACGCGAACGGAGGGACAGGAACGTCATGACCGTGAACGAGCCCGTGCTGGACACCTTCGAGGACACTCCCGCCAGGGACCGTGACCCGGACTGGTTCAAGCGCGCCGTCTTCTACGAGGTGCTCGTCCGCTCGTTCCAGGACAGCGACGGCGACGGAGTCGGCGACCTCAAGGGCCTCACCTCCAAGCTGGACTACCTCCAGTGGCTGGGGGTCGACTGTCTGTGGCTGCCGCCGTTCTTCAAGTCGCCGCTGCGCGACGGCGGTTACGACGTCGCGGACTACACGGCCGTCCTGCCGGAGTTCGGTGACCTGGCCGACTTCGTGGAGTTCGTCGACGCCGCCCACCAGCGGGGCATGCGCGTCATCATCGACTTCGTCATGAACCACACCAGCGACCAGCACCCGTGGTTCCAGGAGTCGCGCAAGGACCCCGACGGGCCCTACGGCGACTACTACATGTGGGCCGACGACGACAAGGGCTATCCGGACGCCCGGATCATCTTCGTCGACACCGAGACCTCCAACTGGACCTTCGACCCGGTGCGCGGCCAGTACTTCTTCCACCGGTTCTTCTCCCACCAGCCCGACCTCAACTACGAGACCCCCCGCGTGCAGGAGGAGATCCTGGCCGCCCTGAAGTTCTGGCTGGACCTGGGCATCGACGGATTCCGGCTGGACGCGGTGCCCTATCTCTACGCGGCCGAGAACACCAACTGCGAGAACCTGCCCGCCACGCACGCGTTCCTCAAGCGCGTCCGCCGCGAGATCGACGCGCAGTACCCGGACACCGTGCTGCTCGCGGAGGCCAACCAGTGGCCCGAGGACGTCGTCGACTACTTCGGTGACTACGCCAGCGGCGGCGACGAGTGCCACATGGCCTTCCACTTCCCGGTCATGCCGCGCATCTTCATGGCCGTACGCCGTGAGTCGCGCTACCCCGTGTCGGAAATCCTCGCCAAGACGCCGGCCATCCCCTCGGGCTGCCAGTGGGGGATGTTCCTGCGCAACCACGACGAGCTCACGCTCGAGATGGTCACCGACGAAGAGCGCGACTACATGTGGGCCGAGTACGCCAAGGACCCCCGCATGCGCGCCAACATCGGCATCCGCCGCAGGCTCGCCCCGCTCCTCGACAACGACCGGCACACCATCGAGCTGTTCACCGCGCTGCTGCTGGCCCTGCCCGGCTCGCCGATCCTGTACTACGGCGACGAGATCGGCATGGGCGACAACATCTGGCTCGGCGACCGCGACGCGGTGCGCACGCCGATGCAGTGGACACCCGACCGCAACGCCGGCTTCTCCACCTCCGACCCCGGCCGCCTCTTCCTGCCGGCGATCATGGACCCGGTCTACGGCCATCAGGTGACCAACGTCGAGGCGTCGATGTCGTCGCCGTCGTCGCTGCTGCACTGGACCCGGCGCATGATCGAGATCCGCAAGCAGAACCCGGCCTTCGGACTCGGCTCGTACACCGAACTGCCCTCCTCCAACCCCGCGGTGCTGGCGTTCCTGCGGGAGTACGAGGACGACCTGGTCCTGTGCGTCAACAACTTCGCGCGGTTCGCACAGCCCACCGAGCTGGACCTGCGTGAGTTCGCGGGGCGGCACCCGGTGGAGCTGTTCGGCGGGGTGCGCTTCCCCGCCATCGGCGAACTGCCGTACCTGCTGACCCTCGGCGGCCACGGCTTCTACTGGTTCCGGCTCACTCGAGTCGCATCCCGCATCGGCCGGCGACTGTGAGCCTGCGCCGAGACAAGGAGGCGTGACCATGCCGAAGACCGCATCCCTGCGCCCGGACCTCCCGCGCCTGGCCGAGCCCATGGAGTCGCTCGGCGGGCTGCTGCGTGACTGGCTGCCACGGCAGCGCTGGTTCGCGGGCAAGGACCGGCCCGTCACCGAGCTCGGCCTGCTGTCGATGACCGAGCTCTTTCCGGGCTGTCTGCATCTGCTGGTCCACGCCGGTCACGCCGGCCACATGGGCGTGCCCTCGCCCGGCGGGGCTCCCCCGGCCGGCGACTGCTACCAACTGCTGCTCGGCGTACGCGAGCGGCCGTCGCCGCGACTGGGGCGGGCCCTCATCGGGCGGGTGCAGGACGGGCCGCTGGCAGGTCTGACGGTCTACGACGCGCTGCACGACCCCCGCTCGGCCCAGCTCCTGCTGGACCGGCTGCGGCAGCCGGGCACCGCCGGTCCCCTGCGCTTCGACTGCGACCCGGACCAGCCGGTGCCCGCCGGGCTGGTGCCGCGGCTGCTGGACGCCGAGCAGTCCAACTCCTCGCTGGTGTACGGCGACGAGTACATCCTGAAGGTCTTCCGGCGCATCCAGCCGGGCGTCAACCCCGACCTGGAGGTGCCGGGCGCGCTGGCCCGCCAGGGCTGTCACCGCGTTCCGGCGCCCGTGGCCTGGTTCCAGACGAGGCATCCGTTCACGGCCACCCTCGGCGTGCTCCAGCCGTATCTGCAAGGCGCCTCCGACGGCTGGACGCTGGGGCTGAACGCACTGGCCGCGGGCGACGACTTCACGGTCCAGGCCCGGGCGCTCGGCGCGGCCACCGCGGAGGTGCACCTCGCGCTGGCGTCGGCGTTCCCCGTCGGCGGGCCCGGGGAGAACGGGCAGACGGCGGCCGCGATGACCGAGCGGCTGGACGCCGCCGCGCACTGCGTGCCCGCGCTGCAGCCGTACGTGCCCGGTCTGCGGACCGCGTTCGCCGCCCTCACCAGCTGCGATCTCGGGCCGCCCGCCCAGCGCATCCACGGCGACCTGCACCTCGGTCAGGTGCTGCGGGCCGGACGCGAGTGGTTCGTCATCGACTTCGAGGGTGAGCCGTCCCGGCCGCTCTCCGAACGGCGCAGCGCCCACTCCCCCGTACGGGACATCGCGGGGATGCTGCGCTCCTTCGACTACGCCGCCCGGCAGCGCCGCCCCTGGCGCCCGGAGTGGGCCCGCCGCTGCCGCGAGGCCTACTGCGCGGGCTACGCCGCCCGCGCCGGCTGGGACCCCCGCAAGAAGCACGGACTGCTCCGCGCCTATGAGACGGACCGGGCCGTGTACGAGGTGCTGTACGAGGCACGGCACCGCCCCGACTGGCTGCCTGTACCGATGGCGGCGATCGAGCGCCTCGCCGTGAGAGGAGACTGAGCCGTGGCCCTGCGCGACACCTCAATCCCGGAGCCGTCCGGCCCGGTCCCGAGCACGACAGCGCCCGCACTGAGCCCGGAGGACCGCGGGCGCCTGCTGGCGGGCGCCCACCACGATCCGCACGCGCTGCTGGGCGCCCACCCGGTGCCCGGCGGGATCGTGTTCCGGGCGCTGCGCCCCTTCGCCCGCGCGGTGAGCGTGGTGATCGGCGGCAGGCGCACGGCCCTCGTCTCGGAGGGCGACGGCCTCTTCTCGGGCGTGCTGCCGCTGGACGCGATCCCGGCGTACACGCTGCATGTGGCGTACGACGAGGGCGAGCAGGAGACGCCCGACCCGTACCGCTTCCTGCCCGCGCTCGGCGAGCTCGACCTGCACCTGATCCGCGAGGGCCGGCACGAGCAGCTGTGGCAGGCGCTCGGCGCGCAGCCCATGACCCACGAGGGCGTGAGCGGCACCCGGTTCACGGTGTGGGCGCCGAACGCGCAGGGCGTGCGGGTCGCCACGGACTTCACCCACTGGGACGGGACGCAGTTCCCGATGCGGTCCCTGGGCGCCTCGGGCGTGTGGGAGCTGTTCCTGCCGGGCGTCGGCGAGGGCACCGCCTACAAGTTCGAGATCCACTCCCGGTACGGCCACCGCTTCCTCAAGGCCGACCCGATGGCGCGGCGCTGCGAGGAGCCGCCCAACACGGCGTCGATCGTGACGGCCTCGCACTACGAGTGGGGCGACACCGAGTGGATGGCGCACCGCGCCGACACGCCCGTGCACGAGGCGCCGTTCTCGGTGTACGAGGTGCATCTGGCGTCCTGGCGGCCCGGGCTGACCTACCGCGAACTCGCCGAGGAACTCCCGCGGTACGCCAAGGACATGGGCTTCACGCACATCGAGCTGATGCCGGTGGCCGAGCACCCCTTCCACGGGTCCTGGGGCTACCAGGTCACGGGGTTCTACGCGCCGACGTCCCGGCTGGGCACCCCGGACGACTTCCGGTTCTTCGTCGACGCCTGCCACCGGGCCGGTATCGGCGTGATCATGGACTGGGTGCCGGCGCACTTCCCGAAGGACGACTGGGCACTGGCCCGGTTCGACGGGGAGCCGCTGTACGAGCCCGGTGACGACCGGCGCGCGGAGCACCCGGACTGGGGCACCTACGAGTTCGACTTCGGCCGCACCGAGGTGCGCAACTTCCTGGTCGCGAACGCCGTGTACTGGTGCGAGGAGTTCCACATCGACGGGCTGCGCGTGGACGCGGTCGCCTCGATGCTGTACCTGGACTACTCGCGTGAGGACGGCCAGTGGGAGCCCAACGCCTACGGCGGCCGGGAGGACCTGGCGGCCATGCGGTTCCTGCAGGAGATGAACGCGACGGTGTACCGGCGGGCCCCCGGGGTGGTGACCATCGCCGAGGAGTCCACCGCCTGGGGCGGGGTGACCCGGCCCACCGACACCGGCGGGCTCGGCTTCGGCCTGAAGTGGAACATGGGCTGGATGCACGATTCGCTGGAGTACATCGCCCACGAGCCGGTGCACCGCAAGTACCACCACCACGAGATGACGTTCTCGATGGTGTACGCCTACAGCGAGAACTACGTCCTGCCCATCTCCCACGACGAGGTCGTGCACGGCAAGCAGGCCCTGGTGTCGAAGATGCCCGGGGACTGGTGGCAGCGGCGCGCCACCCACCGGGCCTACCTGGGCTTCATGTGGGGCCACCCCGGCAAGCAGCTGCTGTTCATGGGGCAGGAGTTCGCGCAGGGAGCCGAGTGGTCGGTGGAGCACGGCCCGGAGTGGTGGCTCCTGGACGACGGGTACCACTCCGCGGGCGATCACCGGGGTGTGCTCGACCTGGTCCGTGACCTGAACGCCGTGTACCGGGCGACGCCGGCGCTGTGGCAGTGCGACACCCGCCCGGAGGGCTTCCGGTGGGTCGCGGTGGACTCGGCCGACGACAACGTGTTCGCGTTCCTCCGGTTCGACGCCGAGGGGAGTCCGCTGCTGGCGGTGTCGAACTTCTCCCCCGTCGTCCGGCAGGACTACGGTCTGTGGGTGCCGGGTGACGCCGTCGCCTGGGAGGAACGCCTCAACACCGACGCCGCGCGTTACGGCGGCAGCGGCGTCACCAACCCGGGTCCGGTCAAGCCGGAGGACGGATGTGTCCGGATCACGCTGCCTCCGCTCGCCACGGTGTGGCTGACGCCGTCCGCCGTGTGAAGTCCGCTGAAGTCCCGCGGCCCCACCAGGTGTCCTGTCCGCCTGGAGGGGCACTGGGGGTCGTACCACCGGGAGCACCCGGTGGTACGAGGCGGCAGGGCACAGAAGGGCGGGCATCAGGTGCGCACCGTGGGAGTGGAGGAGGAACTCCTCCTGGTCGATCCGGAGACCGGGGAACCGCGGGCGCTGTCCGCAGCGGTGCTCGCCCGGGCCGAGAAGGACGACGCCGGCCAGGACGTCTTCGAGAAGGAACTCCACGAGCAGATGCTGGAGTTCGCCACGCATCCGCAGGCGTCCATGGAGAGCCTGGGCGAGGAGATCGTCCGCTGCCGCAAGGAGGCCGCCCGCCACGCGGGGGAGATCGGCTGCACGGTGGCGGCGCTCGCCACCTCACCGCTGCCGGTCAGCCCCGCCGTCAGCGTCAGCCGGCGCTACCGGTGGATGGCGGAGCAGTACGGCATCGCCACCCAGGAGCAGCTCGTCATGGGCTGTCACGTGCACGTGTCGGTCGAGTCGGACGACGAGGGCGTCGCGGTCGTCGACCGGTTGCGTCCGTGGCTGCCGGTGCTGCGGGCGCTCAGCGCGAACTCGCCGTTCTGGCAGGGCAAGGAGACGGGGTACAGCAGCTACCGCAGCCGGGTGTGGCTGCGCTGGCCCTCGGCCGGGCCGACCGAGGTCTTCGGCTCGCCCGAGCGGTACCACCGTCTGATCGCGGACATGGTGGCCACCGGCGCCCTTCTGGACGAGGGGATGATCTACTTCGACGCGCGGCTGTCCCCGCGCTACCCGACGGTGGAACTGCGCGTGGCGGACGTGTGTCTGCAGTCGAGTACGGCCGTGCTGGTCGCCACGCTCGTCCGCGGGCTGGTGGAGACCGCCGCGCGCGAGTGGCGGGCCGGCCGTGAGCCGCTCGACCACAGTGTGAGCCTGCTGCGGCTGGCCGACTGGCAGGCCGCCCGGGCCGGACTCACGGGCGAGCTGCTGCACCCCGCGACCATGCGGCGCATGCCGGCCGAGGCGGTCGTGCGTGCCCTGCTGGAGCACGTCGAGGAGGCCCTCGACGGCACCGGGGACCTGGAGCGGGCCCGCGCCGCCTGCGAAGAGCTGCTGCGCGAGGGCAACGGCGCCCAGGTGCAGCGCGCGCTGATGGAGCGCACGGGCAGCCTGCGGGACGTCGTCACCGAGTGCGTCCGCCGCACTCAGGAGTGAGGCGTCCCGTCGGTCGCGGGCCGGGGGTCAGAGGATCAGGACGAGGGCGTAGGCCAGGAAGAACGCCGCGATCAGCACCGCGAGGACGATGATCACGGTCATCGGGCCCTTGGACCAGCCCTTGGCCGGGTTGTGCGTCTCCCGGGGCAGGGTCTCGGGCATGCTGCTCTCGGCGGGCGGGGTCTCGCCCGGCGGCACGCCGCCGCCGGGTTCCAGACCGGTGGTGCGTTCGGGTTCGGGATCGGGACTGATGTGAGTCATGCCGTCCGGGTCCCCCGATCACGGCGAGATCACCAGGGTGTCGACTTCCGTATTTTCCGACCCCGAAGGGTTCCGACTCGACTACATTCGAGCACCGCCGATGACGGTACCCGTCGGCAATGTCACACGACGTACATGTCAGGAGCAGTGCATGCCCGACCTCGCCCTCGCTCCCCCTGCTGTGGCGCCCCTGACCGGCGGGCTCGCCGACAGCGTCTTCGAGACGGCGGACCGCGAACCGACCAGGCCGCTGCTCGCCCGGCGGGCCGACCCCGCCTCCTCGGTCTGGGAGGAGGTCACGGCCATCGAGCTGCGCGACGACGTGGTGGGCGTGGCCAAGGGCCTGATCGCCTCGGGGATCGCGCCGGGCCACCGGGTGGCGATCATGGCCCGCACGCGGTTCGAGTGGACGGTCCTGTGCTACGCGCTGTGGGCGGTGGGGGCCGAGGTCGTCCCGGTCTACCCGACGGCCTCGCGCGACCAGGTGGAGTGGATCCTGCGGGACGCCGGGTGCGTGGCCGTGGTCGTCGAGGACGAGCAGGGCGTCATGACCGTCGGCTCGGTGTGCGCCAAGCTGCCGCTGCTGCGGCACGTGTGGCAGCTGGACGCGGGCGCCCTCGCGCAGCTGGCGGCGCAGGGGGAACTCGTCCCGATCGCCACGGTCGACTCGATGCGCCGCATCGTGCTGCCGGACTCCACCGCGGTCATCGCCTACACCTCGGGCACCTCCGGCCATGCCATGGGCTGCGCGCTCAGCCACCGCAACCTGGCCGCCCCCTGCGACACCCTGCTCGCGGGCTGGGGTCACACGGCGGCGCCGCGCGGGGAGCAGGGCTCCGTGCTCGCGTTCCTGCCCTTCTCCCACGTGTACGGGCTGATGATCCAGGGGCTGTGCGTGCGCGGTGGGCTGCTGATGGGCCACCAGGCCGACCTGGGCGGGGAGGCGCTGGCGGCGGCGCTGCGCTCGTTCCGGCCCACGTACCTCTACGCGGTCCCCTCGATCCTGGAGAAGATCTACAAGAACTTCCTGCGCACGGCGCAGCAGGCGGGGCACGGCGCGCTGTTCGAGCGGGCCGCGGACACCGCCCGGGGCTTCGCCGCGGCCCTGGAGCGCCAGCGGCTGGGCCGTGGCCGCGGCCCCGGCTTCGACCTGCGGCTCCAGCACGCCCTGTACGAGCGCACGGTGTACCGCAGACTGCGGGCGGCCCTGGGCGGGCGGGTGCAGCGGGCGACGTCCGGCGGCTCCCCCCTCAGCCGTGACCTCTCCCTGTTCTACGAGGGCATCGGCATCTACGTGCACGACGGCTACGGCCTGACGGAGACCGCCGGCGGGGTGACGATGCAGCCGCTCGGCCGGGAGAAGTCCGGGACGGTCGGTCAGGCGCTGCCGGGGACGGAGATCCAGGTGGCCGAGGACGGGGAGATCCTCGTGCGCGGGCCGTCGGTGTTCCAGGGGTACGTGGGCGACCAGGCCGCCACCCGGTCGGCGCTGCGCGGTGGCTGGCTCGCCACCGGGGACCTCGGGCGGCTGGACTCGGAGGGCTACCTGACGATCACCGGCCGCAAGAAGGAGATCATCATCACCAGCAGCGGCAAGAGCGTCGCCCCGCTGGCCCTGGAGCAGCGGCTGCGGATGCATCCGCTCATCCACCAGGCGGTGGTCGTAGGGGACAACCGGCCCTGCGTCGGAGCCCTGATCACGCTGGATCCGGACTTCCTGGCCCACTGGCGGGCCGGGCTGGCGCTGCAGGGCGAGATGCGGGAGGCGCGGGAGGAGAACGCGCTGCACGAGGAGGTCGCCCGGGCCGTGGCCGCGGCCAACAGCGTGGTGTCGCCCTCGGAGTCGATCCGGGTGTTCCGGGTCCTGCCGGAGGCGTTCGACGTGACGAACGGTCTGCTGACGCCGTCGATGAAGCTGCGCCGGGACGAGATCGTGCGGCACTACGCTTCCGAGATCGACGCGATGTACCGGTCCCGCAGGCGTCCCGCGCGGCCGGGTGCTCAGGACGAACCGTCGAGCTGGGAGGATTCCGACAATGTGTTCCGCTGAGCGTGCGGCCGGACGCGTAGGCCACGTCCCCTCGGGAACACGCAACAGTGGCGACGCAAGAGAAAGGACGACAGCCCTGACGACAGCCCTAGCTGACGCCCGGGCCGGAAAGGCGATATGTCAACCGAGCCGCGTGGGGACGACGCCCTGACCTCCGAGGAGATCCCGAGCCGCACGAACAGCTTCGTGGGCGAGCCGCATGATGTGACAGGTGCGCGCTTGGCCGCGGAGGAGTTCCTGCGTGATCTGGCACGCTCCGCCCCGCCCTCTGCCCCCGAGTACTGGGACGACATCCTGCTGGTGGTGACGGAACTGGCCGCCAACGCGGTCCAGTACGCGCCGGGTCCGTTCGCGCTGCGGATGCGCCGGACCTTCGACGGGGTGCATGTCGTGTTGCGCGACACCAGCACCACCGAGCCCGCCCCTCGCCCCTTCGATCCGCGCAGCGGCGGCGGGGGCATCGGCTGGCACCTGATCCACACGCTGTGCGACCAGGTCAGCGTGGTGGCCGACGACCGGGGCAAGGACGTACACGTGTTCATGCCCTGGTGAGCCGGGAGCGTCACGGGCGCGTCGCGCCCGTGACCGGCTCAGACCGTGGCCGTCTCGCGGGGCGGCAGCCGGTCGTAGTAGTCACCCACGGCCCGGAGGTACTCCGGGTCCCTCGTCTCACTGTCCGTCTGGAAGCGGGGAGCCGCCTTGGCATCCGCCCTGCTGCACGCCAGTGTGACCTTCCTCCCCTGCGTGTCGATGCCGGTGACGACTCCGGCCGGCACCAGGACGCTGCGGCCGAACACCCAGACGCCGGTGTCGACGACCAGGTGCCGCATGTCGTGCGGGGCGGCCTCCCGGTCCACGTGCCCGATCGTGCCGTCCGTCGCGGCGACCGCGAACCCGGTCAGGTCCTGCCCCTCACGGTGACCGCTGTCCGGCGCGTACGACCAGATTGTGTCGATGGCCACGCTGTCCCATCCTCCCTGGCGATGCTGATCGCGATTCCTCCGGCGGACGCGCCCGCGCCCGCCTCGTTCCACACCAGCAATTACCCTCCTGCCGCAAGCACATTCGGCGCACACACCTGCGGCCGCGCGGGACTTCCGGCGACCCGTCCCCGGAGAAGTTCGGACGAGGAGGCATGGAGGGTGGTTTCCGGGGTAATCGCGGGGGCGCGGTGACATCCGAAGCCCGTCAGCGAAGGGAGGCGCGTGAGAAACGGCATTCGAGTCCGGGGAACGACCGGGATCCCCCCGCACCGCGGTCATCCCCAGGGGTGACCAGCCCAGGCCGTAGCACTTGTTGGAGGTATCCGTGCCCCTCGCCCAGAATCCGCTGTCCGTGGAAGTCGAGCTGCCCCGTGAGGACGTGGCCCTGATCACGGTCGACGGCTACCTGGACGTCGACACCGCGACCGAGTTCCAGGCCCATCTGGCCAACCAACTCCACCACGGCCGACGGCACTTCCTGCTCGATCTCTCGTCCGTTCCCTTCATGGACTCTTCCGGGATGAACATCATCCTGCGGGTGTACCAGGAAACCCGTAAGACCGGGGGCAGTGTGCACGTCATCAGTCCCACACCGGCCGTGCGGCGCATCCTCGATCTGACCGGCGTCAGCATCACCGTGCCCATATCGGAGAGTGTCGACGAGGCCCTGACCCGTGTCGACCAGGGGCCGGAGCACCCCCAGGAGCCCGGGGAAGAGAGCGTCTGACGATCACAACGTCCCCTCGGGCCCGGCGCCGGAGATGCCCGGCGGCCCGGTCCCTCGCTCCGCCCTGCCCGGACCACGGCTCACCCCTCGCACCCCGGCGACGGCGGCCCCAACCGCCGTTGTCCCGGCACCGGATCGCTTGCGCCGGAGCCGGTGTCGTACGAGGTCGGCGCATGGTTAGAGTTGTCGCCCGGCAAGTGTCACATCGCCGTCTCGTTGCCAGAAGCGGGCTCGGTCGACGCAACGCGGATGAGGAGAGAACCAGGTGCCGGAGCACGAAGCGGACGGTCAGCTCGCGACGCCCACCCACGAGGTCAGGGACTTCCTGCAC
This sequence comes from Streptomyces sp. NPDC059696, assembly GCF_042733745.1. Taxonomy (NCBI): domain Bacteria; kingdom Bacillati; phylum Actinomycetota; class Actinomycetes; order Kitasatosporales; family Streptomycetaceae; genus Streptomyces; species Streptomyces sp. NPDC059696. Next base: position 103,455 of record NZ_JBHWFG010000028.1, on the reverse strand, counting down.
CGACGGCGTGAGCAGATCGCCCAGCGGTGGGCGGACGAGCCCCTGTTCCGCGCCGTGTTCACCGTCTCGCGCGACGAGGCGGTGGAAGCGGGCAAGGCCGTCGTGGACGCGCTGGCTCAGGTGGCCGACTCCGGGCAGGTGGAGGATCCCGACGCCGCCGGGTTCAGCGGCGTGCGGGAGCAGCTGGGCCGGATGGGGGCGGCCCGCTCCCGTGCCGGGCTGAGCAACACCCAGGTCTCCAGCGAGCTGGCCGCTCTGCGACCGCCCGTGGAGAACCTGCTGGTGGCCGATCTGACGCAGGCGTCACCCGAGCACCTGCGGGCGTGTTCGACCGCGCTGACCGTGCTGATGGGGACCCTGCGCCTGGTGGCCATGCAGACGGCGCTCAGCGAGTGGCAAGCGCTCAGCGACCGGCAGCGGCTGCAGCTGATGGAGGTGGCCACGCCCGTCATCCGGCTGTGGGACGGGATCGTGGCGGTACCGCTCATCGGCACCCTCGACAGCGCCCGCAGCCAGATCGTGATGGAGACGCTGCTGAACGCCGTCGTCGAGCAGCACGCCCGGTTCGCGATCCTCGACATCACCGGCGTCCCGACGGTCGACTCGCTGGTGGCACAGCACCTGATGAAGACGGTCGCCGCGGCCCGCCTCATGGGCGCCGAGTGCATCGTCTCCGGTATCCGCCCCGCGATCGCCCAGACCATCGTGCACCTGGGCCTGGACCTGGACGTGATCACCCGCGCGAGCCTCGCCGACGCGCTGGGGTACGCACTGCACCAGCTCGGCGCGGACATCGTGAACTCAGGTGCGGGTTCGCGGTGAACGACGCACATCCCCGACCCGTGACCGGCCATGTGCCGGTGCTCCGGCTCGGCGACGTCCTGCTGGTCACGCTCCAGGGGGACCTGCACGACAGCACGGCACAGCAACTCCAGCAGGACCTCTCGGAGACCATCTCCCGTACCGGGGTGCACGGGGTCCTCATCGACATCTCCGGAGTGGAGATCGTCGACTCCTTCCTCGGCCGGGTGCTGGCCGAGATCGCCGCGCAGTCCAAGCTGCTGGCCGCGCGCACCGTGGTGGCGGGCATGCGTCCGGCGGTCGCCATCACGCTGGTCGAACTGGGTCTGACGCTGCCGGGGCTGAGCACCGCGCTCAGTACGGAGGCGGGCGTGGAGCTGCTCACGCGGCCGGTCCCGGCGGCCCGTCGTCCCGGCAGCCCGCGTCAGGAGAGTCCGTGATGCACACTGCCTCGGGCGTGGAGGCCTGCCTGCCCATCCGGTCGGACATGGACCTGGTGTGGGTGCGACAGCACGTACGGCAGGCCGCTGCCCGGCTCGGCTTCGGACTGGTGGACCAGACCAAGCTCATCACCGCGGCCAGCGAGCTGGCCCGCAACACCCTGGTGCACGGCGGCGGCGGGCAGATGCAGGTGACTCAGGTCGGCGGCGCCGGTGCGCAGGGGCTGCGGCTGGCCTTCACGGACGAGGGGCCGGGCATCGCCGACCTCGACCTGGCGCTGAGCGACGGCTACACCTCGGGCAGTGGTCTGGGGATGGGGCTGAGCGGCGCGCGGCGCCTGGTGCACGACTTCGACATCGACACCACGCCGGGCTCGGGCACCACGGTGCGGGTGACGTGCTGGGTGGGCCGGCCGCCGCGTCCGCGCGAGGAGGCCTGATGCCACGCGTGTGGGACGTGCCGGTGCACGACTCGACCCGGGTGCGCGACGCCCGGGTCGCGGCGGAGGACGCCGCCGCGCTGGCCGGGCTGGACGAGCGGCGTACCGCGGCGGCCGGGCTGGTCGCGACCGAGCTCGCCACGAATCTGCTGAAGCACGCCGAGGGCGGTCAGGTGCTCGTCGACGTCGTCGCGGCGCCGGTGCTGCGGGAGGGCCGGGCGGACGCGCGGGTGGTGCAGATCGCCGCGGTCGACCACGGCCCGGGCATGCCCGACGTGACCGCGGCGCTGCGCGACGGCTTCTCCACCTCCCGTTCCCTGGGCGCGGGCCTCGGCACGTGTGCGCGCCTCTCCGACGACTTCACCCTGCACAGCGTCCCGGGCCGCGGCACGGTCGCGGTGGCCCGGGTGAGCTCGGCACCACGCGGCATCGACGGTCCGGCCGGTCCCGGGGGCCGGGTCACCGCCGCGGGACAGTGGCCGGGCGGCACACCGCCGTTCGGCACGGTGACCTGCGGCGGTCTGACGGGCCACGCGGCGGCTCCGGCCGGCTCCGGCCCGCGTGCCGGTGCCCTGGCGAACGCCACCCCCCACGGGACCGCACCGGCCCACCGCCCCGCCGAGACCGGCACACCGGCGGACCACCCGGCCCGTGCGCCGGAGCCGGGGCACCGCCCCACCGAAGCCGGCCCTCCGTCGAACGGCCCGGCCCGTTCGACGGAGGCGGAGCAGAACCGTTCCTCGGCCGTGTCCGAGGTGCGGGCCGGCGGGGTGAACATCCCCTACGGCGGAGCCGAGTACTCGGGGGACGCCTGGGCGTGGGTCCGGGCCGGGGACCGGGTGACGCTGATGCTGGCGGACGGGCTCGGGCACGGGCCGGAGGCCGCCCGGGCCTCGTCCGCCGCGGTCACTGCCCTGCACCGCTGGGCCGGCCTCTCCCCCGCCGACGCGCTGTGGCGGCTGCACGACGCGCTGCAGGGCACCCGCGGCGCCGCGGTCGCCCTGGCCCAGCTCGACCTGACGGCCGGGCGGCTGCGGTTCGCCGGCGTCGGCAACGTCGGGGCGCGGCTGCGCACCGGCGGCACCTGGCGCCCCCTGCTGTCACGGCCCGGCATCGTCGGGGTCCACCGGCACGGCAGCCTCCAGGAGGAGGAAGCCGCCTGGGTGGGCGACCCCGTGCTGATCCTGCACACCGACGGCCTGCCCAGCCGCTGGACGCCGCCGTCCGACCCCGGTCTGCACGAGGCCGACCCGGCCGTGACGGCCGCTGTGGCGATACGTGACGCCAGCAGTCCCGCCCGACCCGTGCGGGACGACACCGCCGTGGCCGTGCTGACCTCGAACCCGCCGGAACGCCCATGATGCGCACTTGGCAGATCACCACCGTCACCGACGCGGCCCGCGCCCGCATCTCGCTCGCGCGCCTGGCCGCCGCGTACGGTGTGCCCACCGTCGAACGGACCCGGCTCGCCGCCGGTCTCAGCGCCCACCTGCGGCAGTGCCTCACCAAGGGCGGCACCTGGCGTCTCACCACGGACCTGGCCGGCTCCCCCGCGCAGGAGGGCCTGCTGCACGTCACGGTGACCCCGTCGCCGGAGGCGTGTGCCACCGGCGAACCGCTGTGGGAGGTCACCGTCCCCTGCCCCGAGTCGGCCGAGGCCGCCGAGGACGGCACCGTCGCCGACGACCCGGCCGCCCTGTCGGAGGCGCTGCTCGGCGCCGACGAGGACACGGCCGTCGTGCTGGAGAAACTCTCCGAGCAGGAGGACCTGGTCCTCTTCCACCGCGAGGAGCTGCACCAGACCAACCAGGGCGTCCTGGCGCTGCACGCCGAGCTGGACGCGGCCGGACGGGCCCAGCGGGAGGCCTTCGCGGCCGAGCGCAGTGCCCGCAACGAGGCGGAGAGCGCCCGGCGCAGGCTGACGTTCCTCGCGGACGCGAGCGCCGTGCTGACGGCATCGCTGAACCACGAGGAGATCGTGCGCCGGCTGCCGGACCTGCTGGTGCCGGAGTACGCGCGCAGCGTGGACGTCTGGCTGTTCGACCACGAGGAGGATCACCGGACGGCGCGTCCGGCGGCCGCCGTGGTGGCGGCCCGTACCGGGCGGCCCCAGTACGCCGCCGACCATCCGGGCAACCTGCCCGGCGTCGACGACCAGCCGCCGTCGGCCCTGGACCCGGGACGGCCGCTGCTGTGCGTGCCGCTGCCGACGCGCCGGACCCCGCTGGGGGTCCTGATGCTGTCACCCCCCGGGGAGCGCTGGGACCCGGACGACGCGGTGATGCTGATCGAGCTCACCCGGCGGGCCAGCATCGCGATCGACAACGCCCGGCGCTTCGAGCACAACCGCGACATCGCCGAGACGCTGCAGCGGGCCCTGCTGACGGATCTGCCGACCACGCCGGGCCTCAGCCTGGCGGCACGGTACCTTCCGGCCACCCACGGGCTGAACATCGGCGGTGACTGGTACGACGCGTTCCCCCAGCGGGACGGCGGCCTGATCACCGTCATCGGGGACGTGACCGGGCACGGGCTGCACGCGGCGGTCATGATGAGCCAGCTGCGCACCGCGCTGCGGGCGTACGCCGTCGACGGCGACAGCCCGGGCCGGCTGCTGACGCGTCTGCACCGGTTCCTGCACCATCTCCAGCCGGACCTGTACGCCACCGCCGTCATCGCCCGGTTCCACCCGGACGAGCCCACCCTGACCTGGGCCGCCGCGGGGCATCCGCCGCCGGTGCTGCGGCTGCCCGACGGCACCGTGCGCACCCTCGACGCCAAACCGGGTGCGATGCTCGGCATCCCGCTCACCCAGGAGATCGCCGACCACACCGAGGAGCTGGAGCCCGGCTCGACGCTCGCGCTGTACACGGACGGACTGGTGGAGCGGCGTGCGCAGGGCATAGACCCGGGCATCGAGCGGCTGGCCACGGCGCTCGGCGGGTTCCGGTCGGCGGAGCTGGACGCCGACCTGGAGGGTTCGGCCGACCGGCTGCTGCATCCGCTGCTGAGCGATTCCGAGCGGGACGACGACGTGTGCCTGCTGCTGTGTCATGTCCAAGGCCGCATGGAGTCCTGACCGGCTGGAGTCCTGACCGGGCGGAGTCGCGGCCGGGCGGAGTCGCGGCCGGGCGGAGTCGCGGCCGGGCGGAGCCGTGGCCGGGTGGCCTGACGGAGGGTCCGGCCTGCCCGGTGGGCACGTGTTCTTCACTCCCGCCCGGTGCTTTTCGGCCACGGTGCGGGCATGGTGGTGATCGACGCGTTCGTCTGCCTGCCGCGTCCGACTGGCGTGCCGGCCGGACACACGATGGGATCGAAAGGGTGCGAACCAGCGATCCAGGGGCAGTCGGAAGGCGTTCGAGGCAGACCGCCTGGAGCCGCAGAAAGGGATGAACACCGTGACACGACCCAGGATCCTGGTGGTTGGCGCAGGCTTCGCCGGCGTGGAGTGCGTCCGCCGTCTGGAACGGAAGCTCTCCCCGGACGAGGCCGACGTCACTCTGGTGACGCCGTTCGCCTACCAGCTCTACCTGCCGCTGCTCCCCCAGGTCGCCTCCGGCGTGCTGACGCCGCAGTCGATCGCCGTCTCCCTGCGGCGCAGCAAGAAGTACCGCACGCGGATCATTCCGGGCGGCGCCATCGGCGTGGACCTGCAGTCCAAGGTCTGCGTGATCCGCCAGATCACCGACGAGATCGTCAACGAGCCGTACGACTACATCGTCCTGGCGCCCGGCAGCATCACCCGGACCTTCGACATCCCGGGGCTGACGGACTACGCGTTCGGCATGAAGACGCTCGCCGAGGCGGCGTACATCCGTGACCACGTCATCTCGCAGCTGGACCTGGCCGACGCGAGCCACGACCCCGTCGAGCGGGCCTCGCGGCTGCAGTTCGTGGTGGTCGGCGGCGGTTACGCGGGCACCGAGACCGCGGCGTGCCTGCAGCGGCTGACGCACGCGGCGGTCAAGCGCTACCCGCGGCTGGACCCGGGTCTGATCAAGTGGCACCTGATCGACATCGCGCCGAAGCTGATGCCCGAACTCGGCGACAAGCTCGGCAGCAGCGCGCAGGAGATCCTGCGCCGGCGGGGCATCGAGATCTCCCTGGGCACCTCCATCGCCAAGGCCGGCCCCGAGGAGGTCACCTTCACCGACGGGCGGGTGATCCCGACCCGCACCCTGATCTGGACGGCCGGCGTCGTCGCCAGCCCGCTGATCGCCACGCTGGGCGCGGAGACCGTCAAGGGGCGGCTCGCGGTGGCCCCCGAGATGAACCTGCCGGGCGAGGACGGGGTGTTCGCGCTCGGCGACTCGGCCGCCGTGCCCGACCTGGCCAAGGGCGACGGGGCCATGTGCCCGCCCACCGCGCAGCACGCCCTGCGGCAGGGCAGGCACGTCGCCGACAACGTCATCGCCTCCCTGCGCGGCCAGGCGATGAAGCCGTACGTCCACAAGGACCTCGGGCTCGTCGTCGACCTCGGCGGCACCGACGCGGTCTCCAAGCCGCTGGGCATCGAACTGCGCGGGCTGCCCGCCCAGGCCGTGGCCCGCGGGTACCACTGGTCGGCGCTGCGCACCAACGTGGCCAAGACGCGGGTGATGACCAACTGGCTGCTCAACGCGGTCGCCGGTGACGACTTCGTACGGACGGGGTTCCAGGCCCGCAAGGCCGCGCGGCTGAAGGACTTCGAGTACACCGACGCCTATCTGACTCCGGAGCAGGTGCGGGAGCGGGTCGGGGGATCCCGGCCGGAGTAAGCACCGGGCCGGGCGGGAGCTTCCGCTCGTGGCATGTCATGCTGAGATACGGATCTTGGTGTGAGTCGGGAGAGAGTGCGGCGGCGTGAGGGCAGCGGGACGCGCGGTGCGGGCACGACTGCGGGACCGGATCGCGGCGTCCGACCCGGGTCTGCTGCGTCTGACGGCCGGGCTGCGGACGGTCGGCGCGATCGCACTGACCGTCGCCGTGCTCTCCCTGTTCGGCGCCGACGTGCACATTCTGGTGGCGGGGGCCATCGCGGCGATGGTCGCTACCTTCGCCATCCGGGAGAAGCAGCTCGGGCCTCAGGCCGTGACCCTGGCGCTGGGGCTTCCGGTGGCCCTGGCCTCGGTGTCCCTGGGGGCGGTGCTGAACACGCGGGTCGTGGTCGGTGACGCCTTCTTCGTCGTCCTGATCTTCTGCGCGGTCTACGGCCGCCGGTTCGGCGACCGGGGCACCGCGCTGGGGCTGATCGGCTTCCAGGTCTACTTCCTGTCGCTGTTCGTCGGCGCCACCGTCGAGACGCTGCCCGAGCTGTGCGGTGCCATCGCGCTGGCGTTCTGCTCCAGTGCCCTGATGCGCTTCGCGGTCGTGCCCGCGACGCCCACGGGTGTGCTGCTGCGGCTGCGCCTGGCCTTCCGTGCCCGGCTGGCCCAGCTGGTGTCCGCGCAAGCGGACCTCCTCGACGCCCCCGCGGAGGAGATGGACAAGGCGCTTGAGGCCGTGCGCGAGGGCACCGCCCGGCTCCACGAGACGGCCATGATGATCCAGGGGCGGCTGGAGGAGGGCACTCCGGACGAGGCGGCGGCGCGGCTGGTGCAGCGCAGGATCGCGGACGCCGAGATCGCCGCGGAGCGGCTCGGTCTGCTGCTGCTGACGGCCCGCACCGCCGAACGGGCCGACACGCTGACCCTGCATCTGCCGGGCGCGCCCGCCCCGTCGCTCGCCGAGCCGCGGATGCCGGACGAGGCGGGCGCCACGCTGCGCCGCGACCTGCGGGCGCTGCACGCCCTGGTGCTGAAGGCCGGCAGCGGCGAGACGGGCACCGGTCTGGCCCATGTGCGCAACCGGCTCCTCGGCTACCGGGACGAGGAGAACCTGCCGCCCGCGTCGGCCGCCCTCCAGGACGTCTTCCGCGGGATCGGCGAGGCCGCCCGTGCCGTGATGGGGCTGCGGATCGCCCTGGACGGCCCGCAGGACGAGTCGGACGACACCCCCGCGACGGCACGCTCCCGCGAGGAACTGGACGCCGAGGACGCCGCGATCGACGGCGGCGGCGAGGACGCGGCGCAGGAGCAGACCGGTCTGCGGCGGCCCACCACCCGTGCCGCGGTGCAGGTCGCCGTGGGCTCCTCGCTGGCGATCATCGGGGGCGAGCTGCTGTCCACGCAGCGCTGGTACTGGGCCGTGCTGACGTGCTGGATCGTGTTCATCAACACCGCGTCGACGGGCGAGATCCTGGTCAAGGGATACCGGCGGCTGCTGGGCACGGTGTTCGGCGTGGTGGCCGGAATCGTCCTGGCGGGCCTGGTCGGCAAGCACACCTGGACGGCGTTCGCCCTGGTCCTGGTGCTGGTCTTCGCGATGTTCTACTCGGCGCCGCTGTCGTACACGCTGATGTCGTTCTTCGTCACCGCGATGCTCGGGCTGCTGTACACGCTGCTGCACACCTACAGCCTCGACGTGCTGGTGCTGCGCATCGAGGAGACGGCTCTCGGCGTGGCCTGCGGGGTGGTCGCGGCGGCGCTCGTCCTGCCGGTGCAGACGGACCGCCGTACGAACGAGCTGCTGGAGACCGTGCTGGAACGGCTGGCCGAGGTCACCGAGGCGGCGGTCGGTCAGCTCAGCGGCGGGCCGGCGGACGAGCTGCTGGACCGGGCGCGCGACCTGGACCAGGCGCTGGCCGATCTGCGGGCCGCCACCCAGCCGCTGACCCACCCGGTCACGCCGCTGCGGACCCGCCGCAACACGGCCCGGTACGTGGTGGCGCTGCTGGAGACGTGCGCGTACCACGCGCGGACGCTGGCGGCGACCGCCGAGCTGCTGCCCACGCACCCCTCGATCGCGGCGGACCCGCGGCTGCGCGGGGCCGCCGGGCGCACCGTGCGCAACATCGAGGCCATCGCCGCCCGGGTCGCCGACGAGCACGCGGACACGCGGGTGGAGACCGGGCCGAGCATCGCCTCCCTGCTGGGCTCCGACGCCGGCACGCCGCGCTACGGGCGCATCACCGACCGCGTGCTGCGGCATCTGGAGCGGCTGGACGAGGCGGTGGTCGGCCTCGCCCGACCGCTGGACGTGCCCGTGGCGGCCCCCAAGGGGTGATCCCCGGGAGCCGGGACCGCCAGGGGTGAGGCCCTGGGGGCCCGGCAGCCGCTGACCGTCAGAAGTCCGTGGGGAGGCCGCTCACCTCGGCGATGCCCCGCAGCTCCTCGGTCTGCTGGTGCCGGTCCCGGATGTAGTCGGCGATCTCGCCGAGGCGGATCGGGTCGGCGGCGGTGGTGGCGTCCGTGACGATCCGGACCGGACCGGTGTCGTCGACGTCGAGTTCGACCACTTCGTTGTCCAGGCGGCCGGTGACGGCGGTGGCGATGACGAGGGCCACCTCGTCACGGACCTCCTGGGGCAGTTCGTCGTCGGACCCGGAGTCGAGCGCGAAGTCGAGGCTGGACAGGCGTTCCTCTTCGATCGCCTCGAGGACCGGTTCCACCGCGCGCATCAGGAGGCGGTAGTCCTCGGTGTCCATCCGGATGCGCAGGAGGTCCAGGTACATGTCCACGGGCCGGCCATCGCCATGCGGAATCTCGGAATCGCTCATGGGCGTCGTGTTCCCCGAAGAACGCGGCTCAGACGCGCCGCCACCGGGCCATGGCGAAGGAGAACAGCCCGAAGAGCACCAGCCCCGCCGCGACGGCCACCAGCAGCCAGGGGCCGAGCGGGGTGTCGGCGAAGGTCCGCAGGGTGTCGTCCAGGCCCTTGGCCTTGTCGGGTTCGTAGTCGACGGCCGCGCGGACGGCGAAGACACCGGCCACGGCGAACACGAGCCCGCGGGCCGCTCCGCCGCCCACGCCCGTCACGTCCACCAGCTGCCGTGTCCGGTGGCTCATCTGTCCCAGCCGGAGCTTGTCGTGGTACTTGCGCAGCACCGCGCGCACGGCGATCCAGCCGCCGGCCACGACGACGCCGATGCCCGCGGCGCCCACCAGCCACTGGCCGCCGGGTATCTCCAGGGCCCTGGCCGTGGCGTCCCGGGACTGCTGGTCGCTGGATCCGCCGCTCTGGTGGCGGCTGGCGGCGAACATCAGCACCGAGTAGGCGACGAAGACGTAGAACGCGCAGCGGACCGTCGCCATCAGCCGCTTGCGTGCGCTGCGGCCGTCCTTGCCGACCGAGCCGAAGAGGGCTTCGGACAGCCGCCACAGGGCCATGCCGACCAGCCCGATGCCCAGCGCCCACAGCAGCACCGCGCCGAACGGCTTCTGCGCCAGTTCCTGCAGCGCTCCCCCGCGGTCGGCCTGCCGGCCGGTGTCGCCGAAGGCGATCTGCAGGGCCAGTGCTCCGACGAGTAGATAGATCACGCCCCGGGCGGCGAAACCCGCCCGTGCCGCCCCCTCGGTCACCGAACCCCGCGCCATCCGCCGGGCCCGCAAGCGACCGCCTTGTGCCATCGCACTCGTGTTCATGTCGACCTCCCGGGAATCCGGATGCCCCCGGGCGGCGCCGACACACCCGCACAACCCCCGGACCAGGGGGTTCCGTTTCGGCGCCCCTGTCGTGGACTCGGGACGACGAACGCGGCCGCGGCTTCCCCCAGGCGCCGCCCCGTGCCCGGGCTCGGAACCACCGCGCATGCGGCTCCCTCCAGGCGCCGCCCCATGCGCGGGCTCGGAACCACCGCGCACACGGCTCCCTTCCGGCGCTGCCCCCCGCGTGGGCTCACGAGCGCCGCAGCCGCGTGCCGTGGGCGGCGCGGCCGAGGGTGTGCAGGTGCTCCAGGGCGTCCAGGACGACCGTGCGGTCGTGCCAGGCGAGCCAGCGGCCCGCCTCGCCTCCCACGGTGTCCAGGGCCTTGGTCTGGGCCGGCGTCAGTCCGTTCAGGGGCCGGTCCAGATGGGCCGAGACCATGCCGACGCACAGGCCGGACGCCGTCGTCAGGGGCACGCTGTGGCAGGCCCGGCTGCCCGCCGCGAGGATGGCCCGCCGGGCCGGTTCGGTGAACACCGGGTCGCTCTCCACATCGCGCACGGTGACCTGGGCGAGGTCCCGGGCGGCCCGCGCACAGGATGTGCCGTCCTCGCCGACGTGGGCGAAGAAGTCGACGAAGTCGGCCGTGAGGCCGGTGTGCTCCTCGATGTTCAGTCCGCCCCGCACCCGGTCGGTCAGCTGCACGTTGCCCATGTCGGTGCCCACCACGGTCAGGGTGGAGCCGAGGACGGCCTTCAGGACGGCACCGCGGCTGCCGGCCCCGGACCGGTGCGCCCGGGTGAAGGTCAGCTCGGGTTCCGGCCCGCGTACCCGGCCCGGGAACCACGGGGCGTCCCGCGCCTCGGGGCGCGGCGCGGTCACCAGCGTCCCCGCCAGGGTGCGCAGCTTGACGTTGTACCGCTGGGACGCCCGCTGCAGCAGTGCGAAGGCGCTTTCGGCGTCGGGCAGTGCGTACCTTTCCTGCAGGATGCCCTGCGCCTGAGAGATCAGCGGGCGCACCCGGACACGGGCCCGCAGGTCGCGTACCTCGGCGCGCAGACGCTCCAGCTCGCCGTCGCCGGCGGCCGCCCCCCGCCCCGTGGTGGACATGGAACTCCTTGGGTGTCGGTGCCGTGGCACGAAGGGGCCCGGCCGCGGCTCGCGCCGTCGGCCGGGCCCTCGTTCGGCCTCGTTCCTCCCGCCGCTCAGCGGCGCGGGGTTCAGGCGGGTTCGGTGACCGCCATGCGCGGCCCCGCCGTCGGCGCGGCGGGTTCGCGGACCGGTGCGGGTGCGGTCGCGAGCCACTGGTGAGCGGCCTCGAGGGCGCGCTCGACGGTCCGGGTGCCGGTGGACACGCACAGCGTGTACGCCAGGTCGCGTACCCGGGGGTTCTGCTCCGCCGGTCCGCCGGTGGCTTCGGCGGCCAGGGCCTCGTACTCGTCGACGAGCCGGCGCAGCACGGCGGGGTGGGGCCTCAGCATGGTGGGTCTCGCTCCTCGTGATGTGGGGTGGTCAGGCTGTCGTGGAGGGGCCGGTCCCCCGGTTGCCCGTCCGCTGCCCCAGGACCTCGTCGCGCACCCGGGCGCAGCTGCGGCTGATGAGGCGGGAGACGTGCATCTGGGAGATGCCGAGGTGGTCGGCGATGCGGCTTTGGGTCATGTCCTCGAAGAAGCGCATGTAGAGGATGGCCCGTTCGCGTTCCGGCAGGCGGCGCAGGCCCTCCTTGGCGGACTCGCGGTCGACAACGACGTCGTAGGACGAGTCGGCCGCGCCGAGGGTGTCCGCGAGGCTGTAGCCGTCGTCGTCGGCCGAGAGCTCGGCGTCCAGCGACAGGGTGCTGAAGCTGTCCAGGGCCTCCAGCCCGGCATTGACCTCTTCCTCGGTCAGGCCGGTGTGGGTGGCGAGGTCCGCCACGGAGGGCTCGGGGCTGCCCGGGTTCTGGGTGAGTTCACGGCGTGCCACCCGCACCTTGTTGCGCAGTTCCTGCACACGGCGGGGCACGCGCAGGGCCCACATACGGTCCCGGAAATGCCGCTTGACCTCGCCGGTGATGGTGGGGACGGCGTAACTCTCGAAGGCACCCCGGCTCGGGTCGAACCGGTCGATGGCCTTGACCAGACCCAGGGCGGCGACCTGCCGCAGGTCCTCGATCGACTCGCCGCGGTCGCGGAAGCGGCCGGCGATGCGGTGAGCCATGGGCAGCCACAGGGTGACCAGTTCGTCGCGGACGGCCTCCCGTTCGGGGCCCTCCTCCAGTTCGGCCATGCGGGCGAACAGGGCGGCGGTGTCGGGGGCGTCGTCGTGACGCCGCCGGGATACGGGGGTCGTCGTTTCGGGCGTGCCGGGACGATGGGTGGGCGTTTCGATGAGCATGCGGATTCGCTCCTGAACGGTGGTTTCAGGGACTGACCGCGGGATGGACGCCGCCCGGATCGCCTGGAGGCCTCCGGGGCGGTCATACCGCTCCCGCTGGGGCGCCTCCGGTCCGAAGCACGAATGTGCGTCTGCCCTGCACCCGGGGGAGCAAACTCCGCTTTGCACAGCAATCTGTCCGACGCCGGCTGACGGGGTTCAGGACAGGGGCACGACGGCGGTGATGCACTTGCCGCCGGTGGGCAGATCCGACACCCGCACGTCGCGGGCGAGCCGGCAGACGATGGGCCAGCCGTGGCCGCCGTGCCGCAGTCGTCCGTGCGGGTCGGTGCGCGGCACGGTCACGGGCAGCGCGTCACTGCGGTCGCTGACCGACACGCGGACGCCGGGGTCGTCGACGTCCACCCGGAAGTCGGTGACTCCGCCGCCGTGCAGGATCGCGTTGGTCGTCAGCTCCGAGGCGACGAGGAGGGCGTCGGACAGCGCGTCCGTGTCGCACGGGGTGTGGGTGGCCCGGCAGCGTTCGGCCACGGCGCGCTCGACCGCCCGGCGCGCTTCGGCGGGTTTGCGCGGCCGGGACCAGTGAGCGTCGAGCGGCTCGCCTATGGATTCGATCATGTGCTCCTCGCACATTCTGCAGCTCCCTGACAGCACGGACGGAAACCGGGTCCGGACCGGGTACCGTGGCGGCCCGCGAGGGCTGCCCGGGGTCCTCGGACCCACTGCTCGCAATGGACGCACGGCGTTCGGGGCGCGCACCGGGTGAACGCCGCGGTCTCCTTGTTCGGCTCACCTCTCCCCGCACCTGCAAACCTCCGCTCGGGCCGCGGGACCGGAAAACACCTCGAACGGCCGGGTGCCGGTGCCATCTCCGTGCGTTCGGCGGGTAGGCGGTCTGCATGACGGATGTGGTGGATTCGGACGAGCTGTTGCGGCGCATCCAGCGTGCGAGGGAGTGCGCGGCGCAGGAGGAGCGGACGTGGCGGGCCAGGAGCGAGGAGCTGGACGCGACCGACCCGCAAGGAGCCCGGGACGCGACCGTGCGGCGGATGTCCTACGAGGCGGTGCTGCGGGTGCTGGACGAGATCGTGAGCCCGGGCAGACACGCCCCCGAGGGCTGAACCGGCGCCCGGTGCCGGTACACGAGGGTCCGGAATGCGTGGGCACCGGCGCCCGGTGCCGGTGCACGAGGGTCCGGATTGCGTGGGCACACGCCGGGAACCCGGGTGCGCATGACAGCCGACCACACGCGCGCACCGGTTCTGGAAGCCCTGGACGAGTACCGACGCAAAGGGCGTCTGTCGTTCACACCACCCGGCCACAAGCAGGCCCGCGGCGCGGATCCGGCGGTCCGGGAGGTCCTCGGTGACGCGGTGTTCCACGGGGACGTGCTGGCCTCGGGCGGTCTGGACGACCGGCTGACCCGGGGCCGGGTGCTGCAGCGCGCCCAGGAGCTGATGGCCGACGCGGTGCACGCCGAGCACACGTTCTTCAGTACCTGCGGCAGTTCCCTGTCGGTGAAGGCCGCGATGCTGGCGGTCGCGGGGCCGCACGAGAAGCTGCTGGTCGGGCGGGACGCGCACAAGTCGGTGGTGGCGGGTCTGATCATCTCGGGTATCGAGCCGGTCTGGGTCGAGCCCCGGTGGGACGCCGAGCGCAAGCTCGCCCATCCGCCGTCCGCCGAGGAGTTCGACCGGGCCTTCGACGCGCATCCGGACGCGCGCGGCGCGCTGGTCACCAGCCCGACGCCGTACGGCGGCTGCGCGGATCTGCGGGCGATCGCCGACGTGTGCCACCGGCGCTCGCGGCCGCTGATCGTGGACGAGGCGTGGGGCGCGCACCTGCCGTTCCACCCCGATCTGCCGTCCTGGGCGATGGACGCGGGCGCGGACATCTGCGTGACCAGCATCCACAAGATGGGCAGTGGTCTGGAGCAGGGCTCGGTCTTCCATCTCCAGGGCGACCTGGTGCCGCCGGAGCTGCTGGGGATGCGGGCGGATCTGCTGGGCACCACCAGCCCGTCGGTGCTGATCTACGCGGGCCTGGACGGCTGGCGGCGGCAGATGGCGCTGCGCGGCAAGGAGCTGATGGGCGGTGCGCTGGACCTCGCGGCCGGGGTCCGGGCGGCCATCGAGGAGATCGACGGCCTGCACGTCAACGACCGGGACGACCTCTGCGGTCCGGGCCTGGCCGACGACCTCGACCCGCTGCCCGGGGTCATCGACCTGTCCGGTCTCGGGATCACGGGCTTCCAGGCGGCGGACTGGCTGCGTACGCACCGGCACATCGACGCGCACCTGGTCGACCACCGGCGGATCGGCGCGCAGATCACCCACGGCGACGACCGGGACACCACGGAGCCGTTGCTGGAGGCGCTGCGCGACCTCGCGCGGGCGGCGCCGGACCTGCCCCGGGCGCCGCGGGTGGAGGTGCCGCCGCCGGCGGAGCTGCGGATGGAGCAGGCGGTGCTGCCCCGGGACGCGTTCTTCGGTCCGGCCGAGGGCGTCCCGGTCTCGGAG
Source organism: Streptomyces sp. NPDC059696 (assembly GCF_042733745.1). Taxonomy (NCBI): domain Bacteria; kingdom Bacillati; phylum Actinomycetota; class Actinomycetes; order Kitasatosporales; family Streptomycetaceae; genus Streptomyces; species Streptomyces sp. NPDC059696. The sequence continues at coordinate 88,440 of NZ_JBHWFG010000028.1, read as the reverse complement.
GCCGCCGGGCGGGTCGCCGCCGAGATGATCACGCCGTATCCCCCCGGCATCCCCGCCGTGCTGCCCGGGGAGCGCCTCACCGAGCCGGTGCTGGCGTACCTGCGGACGGGGCTGGAGGCGGGCATGCATCTGCCCGATCCCGAGGACCCGGAGCTGGGGACGGTGCGGGTGCTCGCGGAGTGAGCCGGGAGTGAAACGGGTCACGCGACCCGGTCTTCGGGTGGGTGTACGCCCCCGAGATGGTTTACCGTTCATCCATACGTGGTGACGGAGTCGCACTCCTGGTCCTCCGTACATCACCGTGTGACGGCCCTGGCTGGCCTCCCCCGTCCAGCCAGGGCTTTTTCATGCCCGGGCGGCCTGTCGGAAGAAGTCGCGCACGCCGAGGTGCCCAAGGGCCCGGCAGCGGCTGAAATGGGCTGAGGGACAGCACCGCAGTCGACCGCCCGGCGAGGAGCTCCGCGTCATGACCAAAGCGATCAAACTCCTGACCGCCCTGCCTCAGCCCCAGCGCCGGCGCCTGATGACGCTCGCCCGGGAGGTGTCCTTCCCCGAGGACGCCCGCATCTTCGAGGCGGACGGCAGGGCCGACCGCTTCTGGGTCATCCGCTCCGGCGCCGTCTCCCTCGACCAGCAGGTGAACTCCCTGCAACGGGTGACCGTGGCCAGCCTCGGCGCGGGCGACCTGCTCGGCTGGTCGTGGCTGTTCCCCCCGTACACCTGGGACTTCGGCGCGGTGGCGTTCAGTCCGGTACGGGCCTACGAGTTCGACGCGGCGGCCGTGCTGCGGTTGTGCGAGGAGGACCCGGAGCTCGGCATGATGCTGGTGCGCAACGTCGCCGAGGTGCTCGCGCACCGGCTGGAGATGACCCGCGGCAAGCTGATGGAGCAGTACACGCTGCACCGGCGCGGCGCCCTGTGAACCCCGTGGGCCCTCAGACGCGGTAGCGCCGCAGCGCCGGCACGGCGGCGGCCAGGATCAGCATCACGGCGACGACCAGCAGTCCGCCGCCCGCGACGGCGGTGCGGGGACCGAAGGCGGATCCGGCGGTGCCGTGCAGCACGTCCGCCAGGCGCGGCCCGCCCGCCACGACGACCGTGAAGACGCCCTGCATGCGTCCGCGCATCTCGTCGGTCGCGGCGGACAGCAGGATCGCCCCGCGGAAGACCATGGAGACCATGTCGGCCACGCCGGCGAGGGCGAGGAAGGCCACCGCGACCCAGAGGTTGCCGCTCAGCCCGAATCCCGTGACGGCCACGCCCCAGACGACCACCGCCCCGATGACCATCAGGCCGTGCCGCCGGGCCCGGGAGAAGGTGCCCGAGAACAGTCCGCCCAGCACGGCCCCGACGGGGATCGCCGCGAACAGCAGGCCCAGAGCGAACCCTTCGCCGTACGGGGCGTAGGTCTGGGAGGCCAGTTGCGGGAAGAGGGCACGGGGCATGCCGAGGACCATGGCGACGATGTCGGCGAGGAAGGACAGCAGCAGCACGGTGTGCCCGGAGAGGTAGCGGAAACCGGCGGCGATCTCCCTCACACCCGCGCGTCGCGCCGTGCCGCCCAGGGGCGGCAGCGAGGGCAGCCGGTACACGGCCCACACCGTGACGCACAGCGCCAGCGCGTCGACGAGGTACAGCTCGGGCAGTCCGATGACGGGGATGAGGGCACCGGCGAGCAGCGGTCCGGCCACCTGGCCGGTCTGCATCACGGTCGAGCCGAGGGCGTTCGCGGCGGGCAGCTCGTCCTCGGGGACCAGCCGGGCGACGGAGGCGTTGCGGGCCGGGGCGTTGAGGCCCCAGAAGGCCTGCTGCACGGCGAGCAGCAGCATCAGCGTGCCCACCGATGCCAGGTCCACGAAGGCCTGGAGCCAGAACAGCAGCGAGGTGACGGCGATGCCGCTGTTGGTGATCAGCAGCAGTGTGCGCCGGTCCATGGTGTCGGCGATCGCCCCGCCCCACAGCGCGAACACGATCAGGGGCACGAGCCCGGCGAGGCTCGCGGCGCCCACCCAGGCCGAGGAGCCGGTGATGTCGTAGATCTGCTTGGGGACGGCGACGGCGGTGAGCTGGCTGCCGACGGCCGTGACGGCGGTCGAGCCCCACAGCCGCCGGTAGGCGGGGCGGCGCAGGGGGCGGGTATCCATGGCCCAGCGCCGTCGGCCGCGCCGGGGTGCCTCGGGTTCGCTGTCCCGCTCTTCGCTCGTGCTCTCGCTCGTGTCCACGCGCCGCTTCCTGGATGCTCGTTACATCTTTCCGGGCGAGGATCACTATCGCATCGGCCCGGCGGCGGCCCGCGGCCGAGGGTCAGCTGCCGGCGACGAGCGCGGCGCCGAGCACGATCATGGTGGCGGCGACCAGCCCGTCCAGGACGCGCCAGGCGGCGGGCCGGGCGAGGAAACGGCCGAGCAGGCGGGCGCCGAACCCGAGGGCCGTGAACCAGCACAGGCTGGCCAGTACGGCGCCGAGGCCGAAGGTCCAGCGCAGCGGACCGTGGTCGGCGGCGACGGAGCCCAGCAGGAACACCGTGTCGAGGTAGACATGCGGGTTGAGCCAGGTCATGGCCAGGCAGGTGAGCACCGCCCGGCGCACGGATCCGGCCCCCTCCCCGTCGGTGCGCAGCGCGCCGCCGCCCTTGCGGAACACCCGGCGGGCGGCCAGGGCCCCGTAGCCCAGCAGGAACGCGCCGCCGATCCAGCCCACCACCGCGAGGGCGCCCGGCCACTTCACCACCACCGCGCCGACGCCGCCCACGCCGAGCGCGATGAGCACGGCGTCGGACAGGGCGCAGATCCCGACGACGGCCAGGACGGCCTGGCGGCGGACCCCCTGGCGCAGGACGAACGCGTTCTGGGCGCCGATGGCGACGATGAGGGACAGGCCGGTACCGAAACCGGCCGCGCCGGCGGTGAAAGTGCTGGTCATGGCCCCGACGCTACGGACGGCCACGGTTCAGGTCCAGCTAATGATTCTTACCTATCATTAGCTGATGTGATGATGAAGGATCTCCCGCTGGATCAGGTACGGACCCTGCTCGCCGTGGTGGACGAGGGGACGTTCGACGCGGCGGCCGCCGCGTTGCACGTGACACCGTCGGCGATCAGCCAGCGCGTGAGGGCGCTGGAGCAGCGCACGGGGCGCGTGCTGCTGCTGCGGACCAAGCCGGTGCGGCCGACGGAGTCGGGCGAGGTGCTGGTGCGGCTGGCCCGCCAGGTGGCCCGGCTGGAGCACGACGCCGGCGCGGAGCTCGGACTGGACGGTGCCGGGGAGCCGACCCGGGTGCCGGTGGCGGTGAACGCGGACTCCCTGGCGACCTGGTTCCTGCCCGTGCTCACCCGCGTTCCCGAGGAGCTGCGGATCTGCTTCGAGCTGCGCCGCGAGGACGAGGACCACACGGCGGCGCTGCTGCGGGACGGTTCCGTGATGGCCGCGGTGACCTCGTCGCCCGACCCCGTGCCGGGCTGCTCCGTTCAGCCGCTGGGTCGCATGCGCTACCTCCTCGTGGCCGCGCCGGACTTCGCCCGGCGCCACCTCGGCGGCCCCCTGGCGGAGGCGCTCGCGCGGGCGCCCGTGGTGGTCTTCGACCGCCGGGACGACTTCCAGGACGGTTTCGTCCGCGAGCTCACCCGGGGGCGCGTCGGCGCGAGCGCGCTGCGGCACTACGTGCCGACCTCGGAGGGGTTCGCCCAGGCCGTCGCCGCCGGTCTCGGATGGGGGCTGGTGCCCGAGCCCCAGGCTGATCCGCTGCTGCGCGAGGGGCGGCTGGTCGGCATCGCCCCGGACCGCCCGGTCGACGTGCCGCTGTACTGGCAGCAGTGGAAGCTCGACTCGCCGGCGCTCGCGCGGGTGGCGAAGACGGTGACGGCCACCGCTGCCGAGGCGCTGCGGGCCTGACGTCTCAGTCGCGCAGGGTCTGGAGCCGGGCCGCCGCACTGTCCAGCAGCATCTCCAGGGCCGTCGGATAGGCGCTGGTGAGCATCCGGGTGGCGAGCAGGGACGCCGCCTCGGCGATGCGGGGGTGGGTGGTGGCGGGCAGGCGGGCGTAGGTCGACCGCCACATGTCCTCGTCGGCGTGCAGCGAGTCGCTGGGCAGGGCCAGCGAGGCGGCGTCCAGCGCGGCGAAGGCCAGGGTCTGGTCGATGAAGGCGTGGTAGATGCGCACGGTGTCGGGCAGCGGGAACCCGGCCGTACGCAGGACGTCCAGCACGGCCTCGTCGGCGGCCAGTTCGTGCGCCCGGCCCGTGACCCGGTTCGTGGTCAGCAGCGCGGCCTGCGGGTGGGCGAGGTACGCGGCGTGGACGCGCAGCCCGAAGGACCTGAGGTCCGCCCGCCACTCCCCCGTCGGCCGCCAGCCCTGGAGGGCCTGGCCGATGAGGGCGTCGCCGATGGCGAGGGTCAGGTCGTCCATGCCGCGGAAGTACCGGTACAGCGTGCTCGGATCCGCGTCCAGGGCGAGGCCCAGCCGGCGGGCGGTCAGCCCGGCGCTGCCGTGCTCGCGCAGCATGCGCAGCGCGGTCTCGACGATCAGCTCCTCGGACAGCACGGTGCCGCTCTTGGTGGGCCTGCGCCGGCGGCGTTTCTCCTCGGGCACCACGGGCTTGGGCACGGCGGGCTCCCTCCTTATGCCAACGCCATTGACCTTAAGACACCGGGCCGCGTTTCATCACTGCAAGGGCGCGTCACGTTCTTCGCATAAAGGGAGCTTTTGTCATGCGTGTACTGCTCGTGGGTGCTGGCGGTGTCGGTGGGGCGATCACCCGGATCGCGGCCCGGCGGCCGTTCTTCGAGGCGATGGTGGTGGCCGACTACGACCCGGACCGGGCCGAGAAAGCGGTCGCGGCGCTGGGCGGTGACGCGCGGTTCACCGCCGAGCAGGTGGACGCGGGCGACGAGGCGGCCGTGGCCCGTCTGCTCCAGTGGCATCGCTGCGACGTCCTGCTCAATGCCACGGACCCCCGCTTCGTGATGCCGCTGTTCCGCGCGGCGCGGGCCGCGGGCGCCGCCTATCTCGACATGGCGATGTCGCTGTCCCGTCCGCATGCCGAGCGGCCCTACGAGGAGTGCGGGGTCAAGCTCGGTGACGAGCAGTTCGCGCAGGCCGCGGACTGGGAGAAGGAAGGGCTGCTTGCGGTCGTCGGGATGGGCGTGGAGCCGGGTCTCTCGGACGTGTTCGCGCGCTACGCCGCCGACGAACTCTTCGACGAGATCGAGGAGATCGGCATCCGCGACGGAGCGAACCTGACCGTCGACGGCTACGACTTCGCGCCCTCGTTCAGCATCTGGACCACCATCGAGGAGTGCCTCAACCCGCCGGTCGTCTACGAGAGCGGGAAGGGCTGGTTCACCACCGAGCCGTTCAGTGAACCCGAGGTCTTCGACTTTCCCGAGGGCATCGGCCCGGTCGAGTGCGTGAACGTGGAGCACGAGGAGGTGCTGCTCGTTCCGCGCTGGGTCGACGCCCGCCGGGTGACGTTCAAGTACGGCCTGGGCCGGGAGTTCGTCGAGACACTGCGGACGCTGCACCTGCTGGGCCTGGACCGCACCGACCCGGTGACCGTGCCGGGGCCGGACGGTCCGGTGAAGGTGTCGCCCCGCGACGTGGTCGCCGCGTGTCTGCCCGACCCGGCGACGCTGGGTGAGCGGATGCACGGCAAGACCTGTGCCGGCACCTGGGTGCGGGGCGTGAAGGACGGCCGGCCGCGCGAGGTGTACCTCTACCACGTGGTCGACAACCAGTGGTCCATGGCCGAGTACGGTTCCCAGGCCGTGGTGTGGCAGACGGCGATCAACCCGGTCGTCGCGCTCGAACTCATCGCGACGGGCGCCTGGTCCGGTGCGGGTGTGCTCGGGCCCGAGGCCTTCCCCGCCCGGCCGTTCCTGGACCTGCTGACGGACTACGGCTCCCCCTGGGGCATGCGGGAGCAGTGAACGACTGTCCTGGATCACCCTGTTTCACCGGGCATCGACAGGTCACCCGAAAGGGAGTAAGCATCCGAGAGAGCACGTTTCTACTGCGATGCAGGTGACTTCGATGGACAACTGGCGAGACCACGCTGCCTGTCGGCACGAGGACCCCGAGCTCTTCTTCCCGATCGGCACTTCCGGCCCGGCTCTGTTGCAGACGGAGCAGGCCAAGGCCGTGTGCCGACGGCGCTGCCCCGTGCAGGAGCAGTGTCTGCAATGGGCCCTGGACACGGGGCAGTCCATCGGCGTGTGGGGCGGGACGAGCGAGGACGAACGGCGTGCGCTCAAGCGCCGCGCCGCCGCCCGCCGCCGCTCCGGCTGACCACCGGCCGCACCCCTGGGGTCTCAGCTGCGCCGCAGCGGACCCCAGGGGTTCGCCTGCCGGGCCACCTCCGCCCTCGCCTCGTCGATCACCTTCTGGTCGAGCCGGCACAGCGGGCGGACGTCGGTGACCAGGGGTTCGTTGTCGGGCCCGCGGGCGGCCTCCGTACCGGCGAGCACCCAGGGGCGCACGCCCGGCCCCTTGTCGTGCGGAAGGTGCGCGTAGTCGTACAGCCGGCGGGCCACCCACACCCGCACGGGCCGGTCCCCCCACCAGTCCTCGACACCGAGCGGGCTGGCGGACAGCCCCGGCAGGGACACACCCGTCAGATCGTCGGTGCTGGACACCTCACGCAGATCGGTCACCGGTCCCCGCGACCAGCGGACGTACAGGCCCCGGCGCCGCTCGACGAGCTCGGCGAGTTCGTCGAGGGTCCGCACGACCCGCAGATCGCCCTGTGCACTCATGCCATGACCTCCTTCCTCTCCTGGTCAGGCGGTCGGAGTACCCGCCCGGCGCGAGCGGAACCTGCCGTTCGGCGCGGGGCGGTGCGGCCGCCCGGCCGGGGTTAGGCTCACGGCACGCCCCTGTCGCCGCGAGGAGGAACCGACCATGACCGTGCGCGTGCGCCGTGTCTACGATCCCGCCGGACCCGAGGACGGGGCGCGGGTCCTGGTGGACCGGTTGTGGCCGCGCGGCCTGGCCAAGGACGCGGCGCGGGTGGACGAGTGGCCCAAGGCCCTCACCCCGTCGACGGAGCTGCGGCGCTGGTACCACGCGGGCGAGGGCTCCTACGAGGAGTTCGCCGAGCGGTACGAGGCGGAGCTCGGCTCCGAGGAGGCGTCCGAGGCGCTCGACGGGGTGCGTGAGCTGGCCCGCCGGGGCGACGTGACCCTGCTGACCTCGTCGAAGACGCCCGAGCAGAGCCACGCCGCCGTGCTGGCCCGCCTCCTCGAAACCTGACGGCGCCCTGTGGCCGTCGGGTCAGGCGGTCTGCTTCGCCGCCGCCCGGCCCGCCGCCCGGCCCGAGAAGAGGCACCCGCCGAGGAAGGTGCCCTCCAGGGCGTTGTAGCCGTGGACACCGCCGCCGCCGAAGCCGGCGACCTCACCGGCCGCGTACAGTCCGTCGACCGGCTTGCCGTCGGTGCCGAGGGCACGGGAGTCGAGGTCGGTCTGGATGCCACCGAGTGTCTTGCGGGTGAGGATGTGCAGCTTGACACCGATCAGCGGCCCGGCCGCCGGGTCGAGGATGCGGTGCGGGGTGGCGACCCGGCCCAGGCGGTCGCCGAGGTAGCGGCGGGCGTTGCGGATGCCCTGCACCTGGGCGTCCTTGGCGTAGGGGTTGGCGATCTGCAGGTCGCGGGCCTCGATCTGGCGCCTGATGCCCTCCGCGTCGAGCAGCGGCTCGTCGGTGAGTTCGTTCATCTTGGCGACGAGCTGTTCGAGGGTGGGCGCGGTCACGAAGTCGGCGCCCTTGCGCAGGAAGGCGTCGACCGGTCCCGGGGCGCCCTTGCCGAGGATGCGTTCCTTGAGGAATCCGGCGCGGTCCTTGGCGGTGATGTCGGGGTTCTGCTCGGAGCCCGACAGGGCGAACTCCTTCTCGATGATCTTCTGCGTGAGGATGAACCAGGAGTGGTCGTATCCGGCGATGTCCTCGGTGGTGCGCAGGTGCTTCAGGGTGCCGAGGGTGTCGTAGCCGGGCAGGTACGGGCCGGGCAGACGGCGGCCGAGGGCGTCGAACCACATCGAGGACGGTCCGGGCAGGATCCGGATGCCGTGACCGGGCCAGATCGGGTCCCAGTTGCGCAGCCCCTCGGTGTAGTGCCACATGCGGTCGCGGTTGACCAGCCGCACGCCGGCCTCGGCACTGATGTCGAGCATCCGCCCGTCGACGTAGGCGGGGACGCCGGTGACCATGTCGCGGGGCGGGGTGCCGAGGCGTTCGGGCCAGTGGCGGCGGACGATGTCGTGGTTGGCGCCGATGCCGCCGCTGGTGACGACGACGGCCTGGGCGGTGAGTTCGAACTCGCCGATCGCCTCACGGCTGGAGGCGACGCCCCGGGGTGCGGGGTCCTCGGCCAGGACCGTGCCACGCACGCCCCGGGCGGCGCCGCCCTCGACCACGAGGGCGTCGACGCGGTGGCGGTGGTGGAAGGTGAGGAGCCCGTCGCGGGAGGCCTGCCTGGCGTACCGCACGAACGGTTCGACGACGCCGGTGCCGGTGCCCCAGGCGACGTGGAAGCGGGGCACGGTGTTGCCGTGCCCGTGCGCCGTGAGGTCGCCGCGCTCGGCCCAGCCGACGGTGGGCAGGAAGGTGATGCCGTGTCCGTCGAGCCAGGACCGCTTCTCCCCCGCGGCGAACTCGACGTAGGCACGCGCCCAGCGAACGGCCCAGGAGTCCTCGTCCTCCAGCCGGTCGAAGCCCGCGCTGCCCCGCCAGTCGCTCCAGGCGAGGTCGAAGGAGTCCTTGATCCCCAGGCGCCGCTGCTCCGGTGAGCCGACCAGGAACAGCCCGCCGAAGGACCAGAAGGCCTGGCCGCCGAGGTTGGCCGCGTTCTCCTGGTCGACGAGTGCGACCCGCCGGCCCCTGCTGGTCAGTTCGTGCGCCGCGACCAGACCGGCGAGGCCCGCTCCGACGACGATGACATCGGCATCCATGGCGACCGTTCCCTTCTTCGGTTCTTCTCTTCAGTTCTTCGTGTGACCGGGGGTGCCGCTGCCGTCGGTCAGCAGGGCGGTGAGCAGTTGCTTCAGCCAGGCGCGGGCGTGGTCCAGGTCCCGGTCGAGCAGCAGTTGCGTGGTGACGCCGTCGTAGGCGGCGACCACGGCGTGGGCGGCACCGTCGGCGTCGCCCAGGACGGCGGGCAGCGTGGTGTGCCCGCGGGCCCGGGCGAGCCGGTCGGCGATGGCCCGCCGCAGCCGCGCACGGTGTTCGAGCAGACTGCGCGCCACCTCCGGGTCGCGGGCGGCGTGCACGAGGAAGTCCGTCTTCACCAGCAGCCAGTCCCGGTCGAGGAGCAGGACGTCGGTGACGCGGTCCACGGCGGCGGGCACGTCGAGGTCGGGCCCGTCGAGGGCGAGGGCTCCGGAGACCTGCTCGGCGATCAGGTCGGCGCGCTCGCGGTAGAGGGCGAAGAACAGCTCGTCGAGGCTGGAGAAGTTGGAGTAGAAGGCGCCCCTGCTGTATCCGGCGGCCTCGCAGACCTCCTCGATCGAGACGTGCCCGAAGCCCTTCGCCGCGAACACGGAGAACGCCGCGTCCAGGAGGTTGGCGCGGGTGTGGACACGGCGCCTGGTCACGCGCCCGGCAGGTCCCTCGTCGGCCATGTCCCTGCCCTCCTTTCGATACAGGACTGTATTGGATACACCGGTGTATCGAAAGAGCGAGAGCGACTCATGGAACACACATTCGATTACGAGGTACGCTGACCGCATGCACCTCCAGGGCTCTCTCTTCGACCAGGCCGACGAGATCCGCCTCGGCTCTCTGGACGGGATCAGCCGTACCCACCTCGGTTTCGGCGCCTGGCTGGACGCGCTGCCCGGCTGGCTCGGCGGCTCGGACGAACTGTTCGAACAGCTGGCCGCCGAGGTCCCGTGGCGGGCGGAACGGCGCACGATGTACGACAGCGTGGTCGACGTCCCCCGCCTGCTCGCGTACTACGGCGTGGACGATCCGCTCCCGCACCCCGTGCTGGTCCAGGCGCGGGACGCGCTCAGCGCCCACTACGGCGAAGAGCTGGGCGAGCCGTTCGCCACCGCCGGGCTGTGTTACTACCGGGACGGCCGCGACAGCGTGGCCTGGCACGGCGACCGGATCGGACGTGGGGCGCGCGAGGACACCATGGTCGCGATCCTGTCGGTGGGAGCGCCCCGGGACCTCCTGCTGCGCCCGCTGCGCGGAGGCCGGGACACCGTCCGCCGTCCGCTGGGCCACGGCGACCTCGTCGTGATGGGCGGTTCCTGCCAGCGCACCTGGGAGCACGCGATCCCCAAGAGCGCCCGGGCGACGGAACCGCGCATCAGCATCCAGTTCCGTCCGCACGGCGTGCGCTGAGCACGTACCGAACGCCTCTGTCGCAGGGCGTGCGCCGAGCGCGTGCCGAACGCCCCCGCCGCACGGCCCCGTTGAGGCGGACCCGGCAATCGCCACCGCCGCGGGATCTGCTTTCCTTCTCCCGTCGGGCCGGTACCGGGAGCACACGAGGCGGGCGGTCATGCGGGCGGACGTACGGAACGTGGCGGACGGCACCTACCTGGTGCACGGTTCGAACACCAACTGGGTGATCCTCACGGAGGGGGACGCCGTCACCCTGGTCGACACCGGTTACCCCGGTGACCGGGAGCAGGTCCTCGCCTCGCTCGCGCAGGTGGGCAGCTCCCCGGAGGCGGTCGCGGCCGTGCTGATCACCCACGCGCACAACGACCACCTGGGCAGCGCGGAGCACCTGCGCGCCACCTACGGCACGCCCGTGTACCTGCACGAGGCCGAAGTGCCGCACGCGCGCCGGGAGTTCCTGCACCAGGTGTCCGTCGGGACGGTGCTGCGCAACGGCTGGCGGCCGGGAGTGCTGCCCTGGGCGGTGCACGCGCTGCGCTCGGGCGGCACGGCCCGGGTACCGGTCACCGCTGCGCAGGCGTTCCCCGCGCAGGGCGCGCTGGACCTGCCCGGACGGCCGGTCCCGGTGCACACCCCGGGCCACACCGACGGGCACTGCGCCTACCACCTGCCCGGCGCCGGGGTGCTGATCTCCGGCGACGCCCTGGTCAGCGGTCACCCCACGTCGCGCGTCGAGGGACCGCAGCTGCTGCCGGACATGTTCCACCACGAGCGCCCACGCGCCCTGGCCTCCCTGGACGTGCTGGCGGAGCTGGAGGGCGACCTGCTGCTCCCCGGGCACGGGCCGCTCCACCAGGGGCCGGTGCGGGACGCCGCTCTCCGGGCCCGGGAGCGGGCCCTCTAATCTGAGGGGACGACCGGCGGCGAGACAAGGACACCCGGCCCATGGCACTGCAGATCAGCGCGACCAACCCGGAGCACCCCGCGCTCCTGCTGGAGTTGCCGTGGGACGTCCCTCTGGAGGAGTGGCCGGAGGAGTACCTGGTGCCGCTGCCGCGCGGCATCTCCCGGCACGTGGTGCGCTACTCCCGCGCGGGCGACGAGGTGATCGCCGTCAAGGAACTGGCCGAGCGGCCGGCGCTGCGCGAGTACGACATGCTGCGCGACCTGGACCGGCTCGGCATCCCGTCGGTGGATCCGCTGGCCGTGGTCACCGGCCGCACCGACGCGCACGGCGCCCCGCTGGAGAGCGTCCTGGTCACCCGGCACCTGGGCGGCTCGATGCCGTACCGCTCGATGTTCGAGACGACCATGCGCCCGGCCACCATGCACCGGCTGATGGACGCGCTGGCCGTGCTCCTGGTGCGGCTGCACCTGGCCGGGTTCGCCTGGGGCGACTGCTCCCTGTCCAACACCCTCTTCCGGCGCGACGCGGGCGCCTACGCCGCCTACCTGGTGGACGCCGAGACCGGTGACCTGCACCCGCAGCTCAGCACGGGACAGCGCGAGTACGACCTCGACCTCGCCCGGGTGAACATCAGCGGGGAGCTGCTGGACCTGGAGGCGTCGGGGGCGCTGCACCCGTCCGTGGACCCGGTCGAGTTCGGCAGGGAGATCTGTGCCCGCTACCGCGGACTGTGGGACGAACTGACCCGGGCCTCCGTCTACCCGGCGGGCAAGTACCACCACATAGAACGCCGCATCCGCCGCCTGAACGACCTCGGGTTCGACGTCGCCGAGATGCAGATCGAGCACGCCTCGAACGGCGACACCGTCAGCTTCGTGCCCAAGGTCGTCGACGCGGGCCACCACCAGCGGCAGCTGCTGCGGCTGACCGGGCTGGACACGGAGGAGAACCAGGCCCGGCGCCTGCTGAACGACCTGGAGAGCTGGATGGCGACCCAGGACGACTACGCGCCCGGCGACCCCCTGGGAGCACGCCCGGAAGTCCTCGCCCACCGCTGGGTGCGGGAGGTCTTCCGCCCGACCGTGCGGGCCGTGCCGCCCGAACTGCGCGGTGCGATGGACCCGGCGGAGATCTACCACCAGCTCCTCGAACACCGCTGGTACCTGTCCGAGCGGGCCCAGCACGACATCGGCCTCGACGCGGTGGTCGAGGACTACATCCGGAACATCCTGCCCACCGCCAGCAGGACGCTGCAGCCGACGGCGGAGTGAGCGGCCCGGGCCCTCACCCGTGCGGCACCACCGCCACCGGGCAGTCGGCGTGGTGCAGCATCCCGTGCGCCACCGAACCGATGCGGGCCCCGACGGCCGTGCGGTGCGCCCGGCGGCCGACGACCATCAGCTGGGCCGTCCCGGCCACCGACAGCAGCACCTGGCTCGCGCTGCCCATCTCCACGTGCTCCTCGACCGGCACGTCGGGGAAACGCTCCCGCAGCGGCCGGACCGCGGCGGCCAGGCTCTTCCTCTCGTACGGCTCCAGTCCCCCGGCCTCGTCGAGGAGCTTCAGCGAGCCGGGGCTGTAGGCGAAGACGGGCGGCAGGCTCCAGGCGCGTACGACCCGCACGGTCGCCCCGCGCGCGGCGGCCGTCTCGAAGGCGAAGCGCAGCGCGTCGGCGCTGTCCTCGGGGTCGCCCTGCTGGCCCACCACGATCTCCCGCCCGGCGGCCTCGGACGAGGACCGGTCCCCGGCCCGCACGAGCACCACGGGCCGGGTGGCCTCGGCGATCACCTGCTGGCCGACGGAGCCGACCAGGAACCCGACGACGCGGCCGTGCCCGCGCGTGCCGAGCACCAGCATCTCGGCGTCGGCCGCGGCGGTCACCAGGGTGTCGGCGACGGGCCCCTCGATGACGTCCGTGGTCACCTCGAGGTCCGGGTGCCGTTCGGTGACGGTCCCGACGGCCTCGGTCATCGCGCCGTGCACCCACTGCGCCTGGCTGTCGGCGTCGGTGGCGACCGCGCTCTCGATCAGCTCCGGTGTCTGCACCCGCCAGGCGTGCACCACACGCAGCGGCCGGTCGCGCCGTACCGCCTCCCGCGCCGCCCAGGCGAGAGCCGCCAGGCTCTCCTCCGATCCGTCGACCCCTGCGGTGATCGGGCGTGTCATCCGGCTGCCTCCCTGTGGAACGTCACTGTGCCGCCCAGTCTTCACCACCGCCGCCGCTCCCCACCGCCCGCCCGCCCGTGGGAGACGATCTCCGTATCGGAGCGCCGCGCGGCGATCGAACATACGATGGGCGGAGGTCGGCGCGGTGCCCCGGGGACGCCGTGCCGTGAGTCGACCGCCCGGTGTGGGGGACGTATGGCACAGGCCGCCGATGCGGCGCGGACCGTCATCATGACCGTGGACGACGATCCGGGCGTCTCCCGAGCCGTGGCCCGCGACCTGAGGCGGCGGTACGGCGCGTCGTACCGGATCGTGCGGGCGGAGTCCGGCGCGTCCGCGCTGGACGCGCTGCGGGAGCTGAAGCTGCGCGGTGATCTCGTGGCCGTGATCCTCGCCGACTACCGGATGCCGCAGATGAACGGCATCGAGTTCCTCGAACAGGCCCTGGACGTCTACCCCGGGGCGCGCCGGGTGCTGCTGACCGCGTACGCGGACACCAACGCCGCGATCGACGCGATCAACGTCGTCGACCTCGACCACTATCTGCTCAAGCCGTGGGACCCGCCCGAGGAGAAGCTGTACCCGGTCCTCGACGATCTGCTCCAGGCGTGGCGGTCCAGCGACTTCCGGCCCGTGCCCAGCACCAAGGTCGTGGGACACCGCTGGTCGTCGCGTTCCTCGGACGTGCGGGAGTTCCTGGCCCGCAACCAGGTGCCCTACCGCTGGTACTCCTCCGACGAACCGGAGGGGCGGCGGCTGCTGGCCGCGGCCGGCGAGGACGGGATGCGGCTGCCGGTGGTGATCACGCCGGACGGGACGCCCCTGGTCGAGCCGGAGCACGTCGACCTCGCGGCGCAGGTCGGGCTGGCGACGACCCCGACGGCCGACTTCTACGACCTGGTCGTCATCGGGGGCGGCCCGGCCGGTCTCGGCGCGGCCGTCTACGGCGCCTCCGAGGGGCTGCGGACGGTGCTGGTGGAGCGGTCGGCGACCGGCGGGCAGGCGGGTCAGAGCTCACGTATCGAGAACTACCTGGGATTCCCCGACGGTGTGTCGGGCGCGCAGCTCACCGACCGGGCGCGGCGCCAGGCGGCGAAGTTCGGCGCCGAGATCCTCACCGCGCGCGAGGTGACGGCCCTGGAGGTCAACGGTGCCGCGCGCGTCGTCCGGTTCTCGGACGGTTCGGCGGTCGCCGCGCACAGCGTGATCCTGGCGACCGGGGTGTCCTACCGGCAGCTGGCGGCGCCCGGCTGCGACGAACTGACCGGCTGCGGGGTGTACTACGGGTCGGCCCTCACGGAGGCGCCCTCCTGCCAGGACCAGGACGTGTACATCGTCGGCGGCGCCAACTCCGCCGGGCAGGCGGCGATGTACCTGTCCCGGGGCGCCAAGTCGGTGACGCTGCTGGTGCGCGGCGCGTCACTGGCCGCGTCGATGTCGCACTACCTGATCCGGCAGATCGAGGAGTCGCCCAACATCCAGGTCCGGGCCCGCACGGTCGTCGAGTCCGCGCACGGCGAGGGCCGCCTGGAGCGGCTGACCCTGCGCGACGTGGACAGCGGGCACACCGAACAGGTCGACGCGCAGTGGGTGTTCGTCTTCATCGGCGCGGCCCCGCTGACCGACTGGCTGGACGGGACGGTGCTGCGGGACGAGCGCGGGTTCATCCTCGCCGGGCCGGACCTGACCCCCGACGGCCGTCCGCCGCAGGACTGGGAGCTGGACCGGCCGCCGTACCACCTGGAGACCAACGTGCCCGGCGTGTTCGTGGCGGGCGACGCCCGCTCGGAGTCCGCGAAGCGGGTCGCGTCCGCCGTCGGAGAGGGAGCCATGGCCGTGATGCTCGTCCACCGTTACCTGGAGCAGTCGTGAGCGGCCAGGCGGTGCCCTG
Organism: Streptomyces sp. NPDC059696; assembly: GCF_042733745.1. Taxonomy (NCBI): domain Bacteria; kingdom Bacillati; phylum Actinomycetota; class Actinomycetes; order Kitasatosporales; family Streptomycetaceae; genus Streptomyces; species Streptomyces sp. NPDC059696. Next base: position 73,133 of record NZ_JBHWFG010000028.1, on the reverse strand, counting down.
CAACCCGCAGGAGATCGGGGCACTGTTCCTGTTCGAGAAGCTCACGCCCGAGCAGCTGGGCCGGTTGTGCGCCGAGGGGCGGGTGGAGCGGTTCGAGCCCGGACCGGTGTACACCGAGGGCGAGCCGGCGACGTGCTTCTACGTGATGCTCGACGGCACCGTGGTGCTGTACCGCCGGGTCGGCGGGGATGACGTGGAGGTGACCCGCACCTCGCAGCGCGGGGTGTACGCCGGCTCGATGCAGGCGTACCTCGGCGACCGGGTACGGCAGGTCTACACCAACTCCATGCGTGTCACGGAGCCGACGCGGTTCTTCGTGCTGCCCGCCGACACCTTCGCGGAGATCATGCAGGAGTGGTTCCCGATGGCGGTGCACCTGCTGGAGGGGCTGTTCTTCGGTTCGCAGAGCACCCAGCGGGCCATCGGGCAGCGTGAACGGCTGCTGGCGCTCGGCTCGTTGTCCGCCGGTCTGACGCACGAGCTGAACAACCCGGCCGCGGCGGCCGTGCGGGCGACGGCGACCCTGCGGGAGCGGGTCGGCAAGATGCGCCACAAGCTGGCGGTCATCGCGCAGGGTTCGTACGCGCCGGAGGTCATGGCGAACCTCATCGACCTCCAGGAGCGCACGGCCGAACGGGTCGCCAAGGCCCCGGTGCTCAGTCCGCTGGAGGCGTCCGACCGTGAGGACGCCGTGACCGACTGGCTGGACGACCAGGGCATCGCGGAGGGCTGGCGGATCGCCCCCACCTTCGTCCAGGCCGGTCTCGACGTGGACTGGCTCGACCAGGTCGCGGCGGCGGTGGACGAGGACATCCTGCCGAGCGCGATCGGGTGGCTCAACTACACCGTCGAGACCGAGCTGCTGATGGACGAGATCAACGACTCGACCACCCGCATCTCGCACCTCGTGGACGCGGCGAAGCAGTACTCGCAGCTCGACCGGGCGCCCTTCCGGCACGCCGACGTGCACGAACTGCTCGACTCCACCCTGCTGATGCTGTCCGGGAAGATCGGCAAGCGGATCAAGGTCGTCAAGGACTACGACCGCACGCTGCCGCGGATCCCCGCGTACCCGGCGGAGCTCAACCAGGTCTGGACGAACCTCATCGACAACGCGGTCGCGGCGATGAACAGCGCGGGCGGGGAGGGGACGCTGACTGTGCGGACGGCGGCGGAACACGACCGGCTGCTGGTGGAGTTCGGCGACACGGGCATCGGCATCCCGGCACAGGACCGGGACCGGATCTTCGATCCCTTCTTCACCACCAAGCCGGTGGGTCAGGGGACCGGGCTCGGACTCGACATCTCCTGGCGGATCGTGGTCAACAAGCACCACGGGAGCATCCGGGTGGAGTCGGAGCCGGGCGACACGCGTTTCCAGGTACTGCTTCCGCTGACAGCGGCCGAGGAGGAGTCCGCATGACGGGCGTGAAGGGGATCGACACGAGTGTGCCGCCGAGCGGCAGCGGGTGCGCCGAGTGCGAGGCGGCCGGGGGGTGGTGGTTCCACCTGCGGCGGTGCGCGCAGTGCGGGCACGTGGGGTGCTGCGACAGCTCGCCGGCGAAGCACGCGACGGGGCACTTCCGGGAGACCGGCCACCCGTTCGTGCAGAGCTTCGAGCCGGGCGAGGACTGGTACTGGAACTATGAGACGAACGAGTTGTACGAGGGCGGGCCGGAGCTGACCGCGCCGGTGAGCCATCCGGTGGATCAGCCCACGCCGGGTCCGGCGGGGCGGGTGCCCGTCGACTGGGCGAAGGTCCTGCGCACCTGAACGCGTGTGCGGTGCCGTCCGGTGGCGGCCGCGGGACGTGCGCGGGTGATCGCACCCACGCGGCGGAGCCGCACCGTGCCGGCGTCCCGCGTCCCGCGTCCCGCGTCCCGCGTCCCGCGTCCCGTGTCCCGTGTCCCGTGTCCCGTGTCCCGTGTCCCGTGTCCCGTGTCCCGTGTCCCGTGTCCCTGAAAGGAAAGTTGGTTCCGTGCAGCAGGCTTCACCGGCCGCCCCCGTCGTCGGGCGGGACGCCGAACTCACGCGCCTCGCGGGCGTACTGGAGCGCGCGCGAGGCGGTGAGGCGCGGGCCGTGCTGATCGCCGGGGACGCCGGGGTCGGCAAGACCCGGGTGCTCGACGAGGCCGCGAGGCAGGCCGCCGCGACGGGTATGACGGTCCTCACCGGGCACTGTGTGGACCTCGGCGACGTCGGGCTGCCGTACCTCCCGTTCACCGAGGTCCTCGGCATGCTGGCCGCCGACGAGCGGTTCTCCGGTGCTCTCGCCGCCCATCCCGTGGTCGAGCGGCTGCTGGGCTCCGGGACCGACTCCGTGCGGGACGTGGACGGGCGGTTGCGCCTGTTCGAGGGGATGGCGGGGCTGCTGGCCGACGCCGCGGAGGTCACTCCGCTGCTGCTGGTGCTGGAGGACCTGCACTGGGCGGACCAGTCGTCGCGGGACCTGCTGCGGTTCCTGCTGGGCCGGGGCGTGCTCCGGCACCGGCTGGCGGTGTTCGCCTCGTACCGGGCCGACGATCTGCACCGCCGGCATCCGCTGCGGCCGCTGCTGGCGGAGCTGGTACGGCTGCCGCTGGTCGAGCGGCTGGAACTGCGGCCGCTGGCCGACCCCGACGTGGACCGGCTGGTGCGGGCCCTGCAGCCCAGGCCGCTGCCGGACGCCACGGTACGGCGGATCGTGGAGCGCGCCGAGGGGAACGCCTTCTACGCGGAGGAACTGCTCGCCGCCACCGACACCGAGTCGGGCGGGGTGCCCAGTGGGCTCGCCGATGTGCTGCTGATCCGCTTCGAGCAGCTCTCCGAGACCGCGCAGCAGGTGCTGCGAACCGCATCCGTCGCCGGACGCCGGGTGGAGCACGACCTGTTGCGGGAGGCGGCCGGGCTGCCGGAGGCGGAACTGGAGTCGGCGCTGCGCGAGGCGGTGGGGCGGCAACTGCTCGTGGCCGGCGGCGACGACACGTACTCCTTCCGGCACGCCCTGGCCCGCGAGGCCGTCTACGCCGATCTGCTGCCCGGGGAGCGGGCCCGGCTGCACGGCGCGTTCGCACGGCTGCTCGCCGGGCGCGGGAACCCGGCCGAGAGCGCGGCGGAGCGGGCCCACCACTACCGGGAGAGCCACGACCTCGCCGAGGCGCTGGCCGCGTCCCTGGAGGCCGCCGATCACGCCCAGCGGGTCGGTGCTCCGGCCGAGGAGCAGCGGCACCTCGAAGCGGCCCTGGACCTGTGGCCTGCGGTCGGTCCCGAGGCCCGGCCCTCGGGCGCGGGTGTCGACCGGGTGACGTTGACGCTGCGGGCGTCGGCGGCGGCCGCGCACGCCGGGGAGCTGCACCGCGCGGTCTCCCTCACCCGGTCCGCGCTGGCGGGCCTCGGCCAGGACGCCGAGTCCGAACTGGCCGCGCGGGTCCGCTACACCCTCGCCGGGAACCTGCTGAGCGTGGACAACCTGACGGCGGCGTTCGCCTACAGCAGCGAGGCCCTGGCGATGATCCCGGAGGAGCCCCCGTCCCGTACCTGGGTGTGGGCCGCCGCCACACATGTCCTGGCCGCACGGCACATCGGGGAGAACGAAACCGCGCTGCGGGTCGCCCGCCGGGCCCTGGCCGTGGCGGAGCGGCTGCGGGTGACCGACGCCCAGGCGGACCTGCTGATCTCGCTGGCCGTGTTCGACGGCGAAGGGCGGCGGGGCGCCGAGGGCCGTCAGCGGCTGATCAAGGCCCGGGATCTGGCGCGGAGTTCGGGCAGCGCCGCCGTGGAGCTGCGGGCCCTGTTCAACCTGGCCATGGGCGCTTACGAGTCCGGGGCGCTGTCGGACTGCGTGCCCTGGCTGACGGAGGGCCTGGACCGGGCCCGGCGCGCCGGGCTGCTGTCGTCGCCGTACCCGCTGGAGATGCGGTATCTGCGGCTGCTGATGCTGAACGTGCTGGGCCGCTGGGACGAGTGTGTGCGCGCGGCGGCGGCCGACGCCGACGTCCTGCCGGCCGCCGGGGGGTACACGATGGGTCCCGCGCTGTACGTGGCCCTCGCACGGGGCGACTTCACGGCCGCCGATCGGGCGCGGGCCCTGCTGGAGGGGCCGTTCGACTGGATGGCCACGCTGGTCGCGGGCATCGTGCTGACCGACGCGGCGGCGCTGCGCGGGGACCCCGAGGACGCGGTGCGCTGGACGCGGTCGACGGTCACGGCCCTCACCGACGAGGCGGGCACCCGCCCGGACGCCGCGGTGCGGCTCGCCGCGCTGGCGTTGTCGGCGGTGGCCGACGCGGCCGCCGGGCTGCGGTCGTCCGGCGACGAGGCCGGTGCCCGCCGCTGGACGGACACCGCGACCGAACTGGCGGAACTGGCGCGGCCCGCGGCGGTCCGCGACGACGGCACGCCCCAGGGGCCCGAGGGGCAGGCGTGGCTGGCCCGGGCCGAGGCCGAGTGGCTCAGAGCGGCATCGGGGCCGGACGCGGTGGCCGCCTGGGCGAAGGTGGTGACGGCGTTCGGCTACGGCGACGTCTACGAGCGGGCACGGTGCCGGCTGCGCTACGCCGAGGCCCTGGTCGCGGCCGGGTGCCGGGAGGAGGCCACGGCCGAGGCGCGGGCGGTGCGGGAGACCGCGGTCCGGCTCGGTGCCACCCCGCTGCGCGAACAGGTGGACGACCTGATCCGGCGAGGCCGCCTGTCGGACCGGCCGGGCGGCGGCGGTGACCGGCCCGCCGTCCTCACCGCACGCGAGCAGGACGTGCTGCGGTTGCTCGCCCTCGGCCGCAGCAACCGTCAGGTCGGTGAGGAGCTGTTCATCAGCGGCAAGACCGCGAGCGTCCACGTCTCCAACATCCTGGCCAAGCTGGGCGCGTCGAGCCGCGGTGAGGCCGTGGCGATCGCCTACCGCGAGGGTCTGATCGCCCCGGAGCCGTCGACGTCCGGCTGACCTGCCCACCCCGTCGGGGGCTCAGCGGATCCCGCAGTCGAGGTCGCCGAGTTCGACGGCGTCGGCCATCGCCCGCATCCCCTTGTCGTTGGGGTGCAGATGGTCACCGCCGTCGAAGGCGGGCAGGAGCCGCTCGGGGTCCCGGGGGCTGCGCAGCACGCGGTCGAAGTCGGTGACGGCGTCGAACGCGCCGCTGCCGCGGATGAAGGCGTTGACCCGCCGTCGTACCGCTTCCCCGGCGGGATCCCACTCCTGCCAGCCCTTGTAGGGGGCGATCGTGGCGCCGACGACGCACTTGCCGTCCGCGTGCGCCCGCTCGATGAGCCGCCGGTAGCCGGCGATCAGCCCGGCGCTGGTGGCGGCGGGCTCGGCCTTGATGTCGTTGACGCCCTGGAAGAGGAACACCGTGCGCACGCCCGGCAGTGACAGCGCGTCCCGCTGCAGACGGTTCAGGGCGCTCTGCCCGGGGCCGTCGAGCAGGACCTTGTTCCCGGCGATGCCCGCGTTGGCCACCCCCTCGACCGGGCCGGCGGAGGTACCGAGGCGGCGGGCCAGGTAGTCGGGCCAGCGGCGGTTGTGGCCGGTGGTGGAGTGCCAGCCGTCGGTGATGGAGTCGCCGAGGGCGGCCACGGCGCCCGTCGCCCGGCGGGGCCGTACGGTGACGGCGTCGAGGTAGAACCACGAGGCGGTCCGGTTGGTCCAGTGGGCCGCGCCCTCCTCCGCCGCGTGGTCACCGCGGGTGGTGTACGAGGTCTGCATCGCCAGCCAGTGCCCGGTGAGCGCGCCGCCCGCCCGGGGCACGTACAGGCTGACGGCGAGGGTGCGCCCGGCGGGCACACTGCCGGGCAGCGGGTCGCTGTAGACGACACCGCCCGCCGGGACGGTGACGGATCGTTCCCCGCGGAAGGTCAGGCGCCTGTTGCTGCCGGGGACGAGCGCGGCGCCGTCCCGGCGCAGGCCCGCGTGGACGTTCCGGAAGGTCACCGGCCGGTCGCCGAAGGCGTTGGACAGCCGCACCCTGAGGTCGCTGCCGCCGACGCTGGTGTGCACCATCAGCCGGTAACCGCGGCCGCCGTGGGCCGCCTCGCCGATGTGGCCGGCGGAGGAGGCCCAGGTGACCACACCGTGCCCGGCCGCCGTCGGAGCGGGGTCGGCCGGCGGCCTCGGCCCGTCTCCCCCGGGCTCCGCGCCCGTCCCGCAGCCCAGCGCCACCCAGCAGGTGAGGGCGGCCAGGGCGGCACGGCAGCGGGGACGTACGGTGCGGGACATCTGCGGCGCTCCTTCGGCCGGTGGGTCGGGTGCGGGCGGAGGTCGTCCCGGCGTACGACACGGTAGTGGTGCCGCCGGCGACGCCACGCGGGTGGGTTCCCGGGCGTGCCGTGTCCGGCGGTGGGTGACATGGCGTGAGCCGCGGGTGTGTGAAGCGACCGTCTGCCCGATCTTGGCGGAGGGAAACGCTCCGGGCGAGGATGCCGGTATGAAGGGTGATCTGTTTTCCACTGAGCACAGGGTGCAGCCGGCCGTGGCGCCGGGCATGACCGTCGAGAACGCCAAGTGCATCCGGTACACGGTGAACGGCGAGATGCTCGCCCGGCAGGGGGCGATGATCTCCTACCGCGGCACCCTCCAGTTCGAGCGCAAGGGCCAGGGGGTGGGCGGCATGCTCAAGCGCGCGGTCACCGGGGAGGGGCTGCCGCTGATGGCGGTGCGCGGGCAGGGCGAGGCCTGGTTCGCGCACGAGGCGCAGAACTGTTTCATCGTCGATGTCGAGCCGGGTGACGAGTTCACGGTCAACGGCCGCAACGTCCTGTGTTTCGACACCACGTTGTCGTACCGCATCGCCACCGTGAAGGGCGCCGGCATGACCGGCGGGGGCCTGTTCAACAGCGTCTTCACCGGGCACGGCAAGCTGGGCCTGGTGTGCGAGGGCAACCCGCTCGTCATCCCGGTCTCGCCGCAGTACCCGGTGTACGTCGACACGGACGCGATCGTCGGCTGGACGGCGGGCCTGCAGACCTCGCTGCACCGCTCGCAGTCCATCGGGTCGATGCTGCGCGGCGGTTCGGGCGAGGCGGTGCAACTGCTGCTCCAGGGCGAGGGACATGTCGTCGTCCGGCCGAGCGAGGCGACTCCGCACAAGGCGGGACAGCACTGAAAGCCTGTCAGGTGACCTGCGTCTCAGAGGCAACCCGGTCCGTTCCGCCGACGTCTTGATCGGCAACAGGTGATGCCCTGGCCCTCGTGGCCGGGGCAGCTTTCCACCCTTCTATACACCCCATGTATACGCTGCGTGTATACATCGTCGCTCTCCATCGGGTGTGTACGGACCGAAAGGCATCGATGTACGGCAAGGCATTCGCCCCGGAGTACCAGGGCGCGCTCACCACCCTGTCCGTCAACTCCTCGCTGACCGACGTCCTGGCCGCCGGTACCGAGCAGTTGCGGGCGGCCGAGCGCGCCGGACAGCCCGCGGAGGCGGCGCGTTCCGGACTCGCCGTGGCCGAGGCGCACCGGCGGCTCGGCCGGGTCGAGGAAGCGGACCGGGCGTGGAAGGCGAGTTACCGCGCGGCCCGGCAGGCCGGGGACCTCTCCGCGATGGCCTGGGCGCTGTGGAGCGGCGGCACCCTGGCCCGGCAGCGCGGCGCGCTCCCGCTGGCCCGCAGGCTGCTCCGGCTGGCGGCCGACCTGGGCGAACAGGGCGAGGACATCGTCGTCCGCGGCTACTCGCTGGCCGGCCTGGCCGAGACCGGGCGGATCCAGGGCGACTACGAGGCCGTCGGCCGGCTGCACGAGCAGTTGCTCGCCGAGGCCCGGCGGCGCGGGGAGGCACGGCACACGGTGTGGGCGTTGGAGGGCATCGCGCAGATGCACCGCAACACGGGCCGCTACGACACGGCGTACGCGCTGTTCGAGGAGGCCGCCGAGATCGCCGCTCGTGCCGACGACCGCCGCGGCCACGCCTGGGCGCTGCGCGGGCTGGCCGATGTGGTGTCGGTCCGCGACCAGGACACCGAGCGCGCCCTGGAGTTGCTGAGCGAGGCGGAGGTGACGTGCCGCTCGATGCGGCTGTCCAGCGCGCTCGCCTACAACCACAAGATGCGCGGCAACGTCCTGTACCGGGCGGGGCGTTACGCGCAGGCGCGCGAGCTGTACAAGCAGGCGCTCGCGGAGTTCCGGGCGATGAGCGAACCGCGCGGGGAGGCACTGTCACGGCTCGGTCTCGCCAAGTCCCTGGCCCGCCTGGGCCGCGACCGTGACGAGACGGCGGCCGAACTGGCCGACCTCGCCGGCCTGCTGGAGCGCATCGGCCTGCAGCACGCCCGCCGCATGGTGGCGCGGGCCCACGAGGAACTCGGCATACCGTCCGCCGGGCCGGAGACGGAGGCGGCCCGGTGACGGCGCTGCCGACGGCGGCGACGCGGGCCGCCACGACGTCCCCCGCACCGGTCACTCCGACGCCGCCCCAGGGAGCCGGGAAAGCGGTACGACGGGGGGCGACGCCACCGGCCTCGGCATCGGCACCGGTGGGGCCGGCCCGGCAGGACACGGCAGCCGAGGCTCCCGTCGCGGTCCCGGCGGGACGGCGGGGCGAGCCGTACGATCGCGCGGCCGGCGCCGGTGACGCCTCCGAGGTGCTCGGCCGCTGCCGGGCCCTGGTCCGCCCGGCCCTGGAGGAAGCCGTGGGGCGGCTGCACCCCTGGGTGGGAGAGATGGCCGCCTACTCCTTCGGCTGGTGCGAGGTCGGCGGCACACCGGCCGTGGCCTCGGGCGGCAAGGGCGTACGGCAGGCGCTCGCGGTGCTCGGTGCCGAGGCGGCCGGTGCGCCGCGGAGCGCCGGGGTGGCCGCGGCGGTCGCGGTGGAACTCGTGCACACCTTCTCCCTGCTGCACGACGACATCATGGACGGCGACACGGACCGGCGCCGCCGCCCGACCGTGTGGAAGGCCTACGGCACGGGGCCCGCGGTGCTCGCGGGCGACGCCCTGTTCGCCCTGGCCGTCGAGACGCTGGCGGCGCAGCCGGGCGGTGCGCGGGGCGTGCGGACCCTGTCCGTGGCGCTGGGAGACCTGGTGCGCGGGCAGGCGGACGACCTGCTGTTCACCGACCGTCCGTGGACGGGGCCGGAGCGGGTGCGGCCGGAGGAGTACCGGGCGATGGCGGAGCAGAAGACGGGTGCGCTGCTGGGGTGCGCGGCGGCGCTCGGGGCCGTGCTCGGCGGCGCGGTTCCCGGGACGGCCGCCGCGCTCGACCGGGCCGGCCGGCATCTCGGGGTCGCGTTCCAGATCGTCGACGACGTGCTGGGCATCTGGGGCGACCCCGCGGTCACCGGCAAACCGGTCCACGGTGATCTGCGCGAGCGGAAAAGGACGTTCCCGGTGCTGGTGGCGCTCGACTCCCCCCTGGGCGGCCGCGTCGCCGCGCTTCTGGAGTCGGGGGAGGCGACCGGCACGGCGGCCGCGCTGATCGAGGAGGCGGGCGGCCGTGCGGCCGCCTTGGCGGAGGCACGGCGGCACCTCGCCGCCGTCGACAGCGCCCTCGCCGGGGCCCCGTTGGCAGCGGGCGCCGCCACCGACCTGCGGTCGCTGCTGGAGTACCTGGTACGGCGCGACGTCTGAGCGCCCGGCCCGCCCACGTCCGGGCGCGGGCACCCGCCGCGCCAGCTGTCCGGAGCGTGGGTCGCCGCCGCGTCGGACGCCCGGACCGTACGTCCCCGCTTCGCCAGCTGTCCGGAGCGTGGGTGCCCGCCGCGTCGGACGCCCGGACCGTACGTCCCCGCCTCGCCAGCTGTCCGGAGCGTGGGTGCCCGCCGCGTCGGACGCCCGGACCGTACGTCCCCGTCGCGTCAGCCGCCCGGACCGTGGGCGCCCGCCGCATCAGCCGCCCGGAGCGCAGGTGCCCGCCGCATGACGCTTTGACCTCGGCCCCTCGGCGCGTCAGGGTTCGACACGGCGCGTTCCGCGACCCCGCGCCGGAAGGACCACTGTCATGATCGGCATTTCGGAGATCGAAGCCGCGGCCGGCTCGCTCGCCGGGCACGTCGTGCGCACCCCGACCGTGGACAGCCCGGGGCTGTCGGCGCTGCTCGGCGCACCGGTGACGGCGAAGCTCGAACTGCTGCAGCGCACCGGTTCGTTCAAGGCGCGCGGGGCGACGGTGAAGCTGCTGTCGCTGGGCGAGGCCGAGCGGGCCGCCGGGGTCGTGGCGGTCAGCGGGGGCAACCACGGGATCGCCGTCGCCGTCATGGCCGCGGCCCTGGACGTGAAGGCGACGGTCGTGATGCCCCGCTCGGCACCCGCCCGCGCCGTGGAGATCGCGGAGGCGGCCGGCGCGTCGGTGCGGCTGACCGACGACATGGACGGCGCGTTCGCGCTGATGTCACGGCTCCAGCAGGAGGGCCTGACCCTGGTCCACCCCTTCGACGACCCGGCCGTGATCGCCGGGCAGGGCACGGTGGGGCTGGAGCTGGCGGCCGACGCCGGCGAGCTCACCGACGTGCTCGTGAGCATCGGTGGCGGCGGCCTGATCGCCGGTGTCGCCGCCGCGCTGCGGGCCCGCCGGCCCGGTGTGCGGGTGTGGGGTGTGGAGACCGAGGGCGCACAGGCCATGTCCGAGGCGCTGACGGCGGGCGGCCCGCTGCCGGTCGCCCTGTCGTCGATCGTCTCCACCCTCAGCGCCCCGTCCGTGTCGCAGCTGACGTACGACCATGTCTCCGCTTTGGTGACCGAGGTCCTCGTGGTCCCGGACCGGGAGGCCGTGCAGGGCACGCTGGACCTGGCCGACCACGCCAAGGTCTGGGCCGAACCGGCGGCCGGCTGCCTGCTGCCCGCGGCCCGGCGGGTCCTGGAACGGGTCGGCGGCGGGGCCCGGCTCGGCCTGGTGGTGTGCGGGGGCAACGCGACGACGGAGGACGTGTTCGCCTGGTCGCGCCGCTTCGGACTGCGCTGACGACGCGGCCCCTCTCGACGAATCACCGCGGAATTCATCGGAAGGCTCCGAGTTCTGACGCCGCACCCGTCCGGATTTACCGCCGGTTACCAGCAGGCCGGGAGCGGAATAGCGAATCAGCCGGGCCGCGGCGACCGAATTCACCGTGGCCTTCGCCGCCCGGCTGCCGAGGTGAGCCGCACCCGGACCCGCGAAAGACCGCTTTTTCTCGCACACTTGATCCCCACGCTTGATCCCACGGGGTGATCCCCACTTGATCTGCTGCTCGCTCCCTCCTCTTGAACAAAAGACAGGATTGGGGCCGGAGTTGCGATCCGATTGAACGCAGGCCGCCCGACGCCCCGTACTTCTGGATAAGTGAGAGCCAGGTTTCCAGCGAGGGATGGCCATGGGCAGGGCGCACGTCTCCACACAGCAGTTGGTCGCCGGCCGGTACCGGCTGCTCGAGATCCTCCACCGCGAGACCAACCGCGTCTGCTGGTACGCCGAGGACACCGGGGCCGGCGAGTTCTCCCGCCCCTGCCTCGTGACCCAGGTCGGGCTGCCCGAGGACCCGGGCGGGCCCGAGCGCCGGGCCGCCGCCCGCCTGCTGCGCACGACCGAGAGCATGGCGCTGCTGTGCCCCGGCCGGATCGCCACGGTCGTCGACGCGGTCGAGGAGGGCGGCGTGCTGTGGACGGTCAACGAGTGGATCGACGGCACACCGCTCGGTGAACTCCTCTCCGAGCAGGGCACGTTCAACTACGTGCGGGCGGCGCGGATCGGCCTGGCACTGCTCGACGTGCTGGACGCCGCGCACGGCGAGGGCATCACCCACGGCGAACTCAGTCCCGGCCAGGTGTACGTCCGCGAGGACGGCTCGGTCGTCGTCACCGGCTTCGGCCTGGCCGGCGCGACCCTCGCACCCCGGCTCACGGCACCCGCGTTCGCCTCCCCGGAGCAGGCCCGCGACGAGCTCATCGGCCCCGCGGCCGACCTGTGGGCGCTGGGCGCGATCCTGTACACGACGGTCGAGGGCCGCCCGCCGTTCCGGGACCGGGGACGCCCGGAGAACACGCTGAAGGGCGTGGACCGGCTCCCCCTGCGCACGCCGGTGCGCGCCGGGCCGCTCACCCAGGTCGTCCAGGGGCTGCTCCGCAAAGACGCCCGGGAGCGGCTGACCCGCCCGGTGGTGCGCGCGTCGCTGACCCGGGCGCTCAGCGAGGATCCCGAGGCCACGCTGGCCGCGGCGCCGGGCCCGCGGCTGCGCGGCGCCTACGCGGCGGTGCGGACGGGGAGCCCCGCGTGGAGCAGAGGGACCATGGTCGCGGGAACGGCCCTGGCCGTGGTCACCGTCGCGGTCGCCGTGCTCGCCGCGACCCAGGGGCTGCCCGGCACCGGCGGCGGCAGCGACGCGGCCGAATCACCGGCCCGCCCGCCGGCCTCCGCCGCCACGCCGGGTGAGGGCACCGGCGGCAGCCCCGAACCGTCCGGGGCGCCCAGCGGCGCCGAGTCACCCTCTCCCACGCCCACCGCGTCCTCCCCGTCGGGCGAACCCACCCCTGGGCCCACCGCCACGTCCTCGTCGCCCGGCTCGTCCCTGCCGGCCGGCTTCCGGCGCTACCGGGCACCGGAGGGCTTCTCCGTCGCGCTCCCGAAGGGTTTCGAGCGGCTGGACACCGACCGCGACGGCGCCGCCTACCGGGTCGTGTTCGGCGCCGACGGCGACGACCGCACCCTGGCCGTCACCTACAGCGAGCAGGCGGGCCCGGACCCGGTCGCCGTGTGGCGGGACGACGTCGAACCGAACCTGCAACAGGCGGACCACTACGACCGGATCGGCGCCATCCGCGCGACGACGTACCAGGGCCGCGAGGCCGCCGACATGGAGTGGACCACGGACGTCGACGGCACCCGTGTGCACACCTACGGCCGCGGCGTCCTGCTCGGCGGGGGCCGGAGCTTCTCGCTGCGCTGGACGACCCCGGACACCGAATGGGAGACGGCGGCCAACCAGCAGGCGCTGCGCACCTTCTTCAAGACCTTCCTGCCGGACTCAGAGTGAGCCGCGCGGGGCGCGCAGAGCCGTGAGCCGGCCGCCGTGCAGCGGTGCGGTGCGCCAGTGCGCGGTGAGCGTCCGGTCCGCCAGGGAACAGGTCAGCGCCAGACGGTGCGGGGTCTCCAGGAACAGCACGTCCACGGCCAGCGTGCCGTCCTCGGTCCAGCCGCCGCTCACCGCGGTCGGGACGGGATCCTCGGCGAGCGTCCAGCCCGCCCGGCCGATCCGCAGGCCGATCCGGTCGGGGCGGTCCGGCCGGTCCTGCTCTCCGGTCAGGGTCAGCGTCCAGCCGTCCGCGTCGCGGGCGAGCCCGGCCTCACGGACCGGTCCGGGCGGCCCGGAGGGCTTGAACGCGGCGGTCGCCCAGTCCCGCGCCCGCTCCGGGGGCGCGGGAGCGCCCGGGGCGGGCGGCAGCTCGAGCCGGCCGAGGCGCTCGCGCAGCCGCGCGTCGGCCGCCTCGCGGCCCGTCAGCGGCTCGGGTCCGAAGGCGGGCAGCAGGTGCTCCCAGACCAGGTCCAGGTACTCCTGCATCCGCTCGGTCGCGGAGGTCGCCGCGATCACCACGTCGTGCTCCGGCAGCACCAGGCAGAACTGGCCGAACGCCCCGTCCCCCCGGTAGCCGTGCCGGGACCTCCAGAACTGATAGCCGTAGCCCTGGTCCCAGTCCTGCCGCCCCACGTCTCCCATGGCGCCGGCGGTCGGGGTGCGGGGGTGCGAGGCCCTGGCCGCCCATCCCCCGGGGAGCAGCCGCCGGCCCGCCCAGAGGCCGTCGCGCAGGTACAGCTGTCCGAGCCGGGCGACGGCGTCGGTGGTGGCGTGCAGGCCGCTGAAGCCGAGCTCGCGGCCGGCGCGGTCCCGCAGCCAGGACACCGCACCGATGCCCAGCGGAGTCAGCAGCCGGGGCCGCAGGTACGCGGTGAGCGGCTGCCCGGTCACCCGCTGGACGATCGCGGCGAGCGTGTAGGTGGCGGGCTGGTTGTAGGCGAACACGGTGCCCGGGTCGTCATCCGGGGGCAGCAGCAGGAACTGCCGGACGGGTTCGCGGACGCCCGGCCCGAAGACCTCGTCGACGGTGTCCCGCCGGTGGCCGCTCGCCATGGACGCCACGTGCCGTACGAGCATGCCCCGGGTGCGCGGGTCGGTGACGTCGGCCTCGAACTCCGGGAAGTACGAGAGCACGGGCGCGTCGAAGCGGAGCAGCCCCTCGGCCTCGGCCAGGGCCGCGGCGGTGGCGGTGAAGCTCTTGCTGAGCGAGTACAGCAGGTGGCGGCGTCCGGCGGTGTACGGCGCCCACCAGCCGCCCGCGACCAGGTGACCGTGCCGCATGATCATCAGGCTGTGCGGCTCGATCTCGGGCGCGGCTTCCAGGGCGTCGAGGAAGGCCTGCACACCGGAGGCGTCGACACCTTGTGCGGCGGGGCCGGAGGAGGGCAGGGCGGAGGCACTCATGCTCGCATCCTGCACCCGCCGACGCCCTGCCGACGACCTTGATCGAGCCGTTTTCAACTCACGTGTCAGGGGACTCGCCGACTATGGTGCAAATCGGATACACGATGATGACCGAGCAGGCCGGCCCCCGAGAACTCGTCAACCACGTCGTGCGGGCCGAGGAGGCGGGCTTCGACTTCTCGGTGACCTCCGACCACTACTTCCCGTGGTTGCGCTCGCAGGGCCACTCGCCCTACGCGTGGGCGGTGCTCGGCGCGGCCGCCCAGGCCACGTCACGTATCCCGCTCATGACGTATGTGACGTGCCCGACGTTCCGCTACCACCCGGCGGTGGTGGCGCAGAAGGCCGCGACGCTGCAACTGCTGTCCGAGGGCCGGTTCCGGCTGGGCCTGGGGTCGGGCGAGAACCTCAACGAGCACGTGGTGGGCGGCGGCTGGCCGTCCGTCGACGTGCGGCACGAGATGTTCGAGGAGGCCGTGGAGATCATCCGTGCCCTGTTCGAGGGCGGCCACGTCAATCACCGCGGCACGCACTTCGACGTGGAGTCGGCCCGCCTGTGGGATCTGCCGGACGAGGCGCCGCCCATCGGCGTGGCCGTCTCCGGGGAGCGCTCCTGCGAACTCGCGGGCCGGCTCGGTGACCTGGTGATCGCCACCGAGCCCAAGGCCGGGCTGCTGGAGGCGTTCGACCGGCACGGCGGCGAGGGCAAGCCCCGGGTCGGGCAGCTCCCGGTCTGCTTCGACCGCGACCGGGACGCGGCCATCGAGCGGGCGCACTCCCAGTTCCGCTGGTTCGGCAGCGGCTGGAAGGTCAACGCGGAGCTGCCGCACCCGGATTCCTTCGAAGCGGCGACCCAGTTCGTCACGCGGGACGACGTCGCCGAGGCCATCCCGTGCGGCGACGACCCGGACGCGTTCGTCGAAGCCGTCCGCCCGTACGCCGAGGCCGGGTTCACCGAGGTCGCCCTGGTCCAGATCGGCGGCGCGTCGCAGCCGGCGTACCTGGACTGGTCGGAGAAGACCCTGCTGCCCGCGCTGCGGGACGCGTTCGCCTGAGGCCCCCGGCCGGCGCCCGCACGGCCCGCTCGACCGGTCGAGCCCTCCGCTCCGGGGGGCTCTTCGTCGTGAGCGCGCCGATCCGCCGCGCCCTGTCCGTCGTGGGAATCCCGCCGGCAGCGGAGCCGGGCCGGCGGGGAACGGTGAGGTCAGCGGGTGCCGCTAGGCTTCCGTCGGCACCTCGTGCCGTCCGATCTGCCCCGCCTCAGGAGAGTCCTCCGTGACCGTAGCCATGACCCCGCCCGAGACGTCCCCCGCCGTCCCGGCGCCCCTGTCCGACCTGGTCGCGCGGGACGCGCGGGAGTTCGGGGCGTACGCCCGGACCGGCGGGTGGGCGTTCGGTCTGAAGGTGGCGCGCAGCGTGCGGCCCGGCGGGCAGGGCGCGGACGAGACGCCGAAGGTGTCCGCGAAGGAGTTCGCGGAGCTCGCCGGCTGCTCCCCGGAGCGGGTCATGCGCTACTACAAGGCGTGGGACCGGGCCGCGGACGACGGGATGGTCCCGCAGTTCGAGGCGCTGACGCCGGGTCAGGAGGTGGAGCTGCCGGACGCGGACGTGTGGCTGAGCTACTACGTCTCCCGCAACAGCGCCACCTCCGAGCGCGGCACCGCCATCTCCGAGGCCGCCGAGGCGGAGGGCATCCGGCCCACGAAGGCCCTGGAGGTCGCGGAGAACCCCACCGCCCTGCGGGCCGCGATCCTCGCCGACCCCTCTACCGCCCGCGCGGCCCGCCAGGCCCTCCTCGACCGGGTCCGGGAGGACCCGGACCTGCAGTCGGAGCTGGCCCGTGACGTCGTGCGCACCGACGAGCTGAAGAAGGCCGTCGCCGGGGAGAGCAGGGCGGCCGACCGGATCGGGTATGTGCGGCAGATCGCCGAGTCGGGGCAGATCAAGACGCCCGCCGGGCAGACCGTCGACGCGCCCGTCGAACTCCGGCAGGAGGCCGAGCGGCACCTGTCGCTCCTCGACGAGCTGGACGAGGGCGAGGACGCCGGCGAGTGGGCGAGCGAGGCCTACGACACCATGAAGTCGCTCGTCGTGGAGACCGTGGAGGCGGACCCCGGGCTGCGGGTGCAGGAGCGGCGTACGAAGTTCTACAGCAGCCTGCAGAAGGCGACGAAGGTGTTCGAGGAGCTGACCTTCGACGACGCCGGCGAGTTCTACGAGGACGACATGGTGCAGCGCCTGGAGGAGCTCCAGCGGGCCGTGGCCGTCTGTATCGAGTCGCTGCGCGGCGCTCGGGGGAATCACCCGGTCGGCTGAGCATTTCGGCGGAATCGGGGGTACTAGAGGGCTCTACATCGGTTCTTCCCGGAGGCCCCCTCGTGAACTCGTTCGTCCACAAGACCCTGGTGGTGCAGCTCCAGGCGGGCGACACGGACCGTTTCTCCGTGCTCGCCCACCTGAGCTACGACGCCGCGGACCCGTTCGCCGTCACCGTGGTCTTCAGCCATGACGGCCGTGTTCTCGCCCGGTGGCAGCTGGACCGCGAGATGCTCGGTGACGCGCTGCGGCGTCCGGTCGGGGTGGGCGACGTACGGATGCGCCCGCTGTCGCGGGGCATGTGGCAGGAGCTGCGCATGGAGTTCCTCGGGGACGCCCGCTCCGACGGGGGCCGGCACCACGCGGTGGTGTTCGGGTGGGCGCCGGGATTCGCCGCGTTCCTGCGCGAGACCTACGCGGTGGTCCCGCCCGGCCGCGAGGAGGTCCGGGTCGACGACTTCCTGGAGGGGGTCCTGGCCGGGGGCTGAAACGGGGGCCGGTGCCGGGTCCTCACCGCGATGTGTGGCGGTGCCGGGTCCACAGCGGCAGGACGAACCAGCACAGCAGGTACCAGCCGACCACTCCGGCGACCAGGTACGGCACGAAGCCGTCGTGCGTCGCCACGCGCAGGATCAGCAGCAGTGAGGCGGTCGTCGTGGCGAGCAGCAGCACGAGGCCGAGCAGGGTCAGACGCGAGGCCAGCCGCACCGCCTGGGGTTTGAGGCGCCGGCCGGCGACGAGGCGGTGCAGGGCCACCGGTCCGATGAGCGCGCCGGTGGCGCAGGCCCCCAGGACGACGGTCACGAGGTAGATCGTCTGGTCGGTGCCGGAGAGACGCGCGTACTTCTCCGTGAAGACCACGGTGAGCAGGAAACCGAACAGGATCTGGACGCCCATCTGGGCCACGCGGACCTCCTGGATGAGGTCCTGCCACATCCGGTCCGCTCGCTCCTCCTCGGTCTCGTCGCGCCCCCGGCGCACTCCCCCGCCCGCTGCCGCGTCCGCCACTGCTCCTCCAGATGTGAGTTCGGGACCCTCCTCCACCCCGGGTTCCCCGGAACGGCTCCTCCTCCCGGCGGCGGTTTGAGCAATCAGGGGACGGTTACACGGACGGCGCGAATGACGCAGAGGACCGAGGAGGTCGTGGACGCATGTCCGGTACGCAGCTCACCGTGACGCTCAGCGGCGGAGGCACCGACGACGCGCAAGCGGTCGTCCGGGCCCTGGAGGGCACGTTCGGGGCGCCGGACGAACGTCCCGCCGACGGGAACGCGACGGTGCACACGGCGACCTTCGACGGGGAAGGCGACGCGACGCCCCCGGCCGGCGGCGCGACGGGCCCGGGGCGGCTGTCCGCGCCGGTGACCGTCACCGTCCAGGGCAGCCCGGAGGCCGTGCGGCGGGCGAGCGACACGCTCACCCGGGCCTTCACGGCACGCGACGACGGTGCCGCCTCCGGCGACCAGGAGCAGGAGAGGCAGCTGCTCCTGGAGCCGTGAGAGCTGGAGCCGTGAGAGCCGGTGTCACCAGCGCGATTCGACCTGCTCCCTGATGCGCCGGTCGTAGAGGTCGCGGATCGCCGCCGTCGTCTCGCCGGGCAGCTCCGGCAGGCGGGCGGCTGCCGCGTTCGCCCGGGCCTGCTCGGGTGAGCGCGCGCCGGGGATCACGGTCGTGACGCCGGGCTGCTCGACGATCCAGCGCAGCGCCAGCTGGGCCGGGGTGTATCCCTCGGGGGCGAGCGCCGCGAACTCGGCGGCCGCCTCGACACCGGTGGCGTAGTCGACGCCGGAGAAGGTCTCGCCCTGGTCGAAGGCCTCGCCGTGCCGGTTGTAGGTGCGGTGGTCGTTCTCCGGGAATACGGTCTCCCGGGTGTACTTGCCCGAGAGCAGGCCGGAGGCGAGCGGCACCCGGGCGATGATGCCGACGCCCGCCTCACGGGCGGCCGGGAGCACCTCGCGCAGGGGCTTCATGCGGAACGGGTTGAGGATGATCTGCACGCTCGCCACGTTCGGCCGGGCGATCGCGGTCAGCGCCTCCTGGCAGGTCTCGACGCTGACGCCGTAGGCGGCGACGCGCTCCTCCTCGACCAGGGTGTCGAGGGCGTCGAACACCTCGTCCGAGGAGTAGACGGGTGTCGGCGGGCAGTGCAGCTGCACCAGGTCGATCCGGTCGACGCCGAGGTTGCGCCGGGATCGGTCGTTCCACTCACGGAAGTTGTCGAGCACATAGTTGGCGGGGATCTGGTCGACCCGGCGGCCCATCTTCGTGGCGACCATGACGTGCAGGTCCGGACGGCCGCTGAGGAACGCGGCGATGGTCTGCTCGCTGCGGCCGTCGCCGTACACGTCGGCGGTGTCGAAGAAGGTGACCCCGGCCTCCGCCGCCGCCTCCAGGACCGCGAGGGCTTCCTTGTCGTCGACGTCTCCCCAGTCGGCACCCAGCTGCCAGGTGCCCAGACCGATGACGGAGGCGTGCTGACCCGACCTGTCGAATGTGCGCTCGTCCATGGGCGTCAGTGTGTCACCTGTCACCGCGGGGTGCGGAACGTGTCGCTCCAGCCTGCCGAACCCCCCACCATTCACCCACACGAGTGAATCAGAAGCGACAGGAACACGACACGTGTCAGCCGGCCCCTAGCGTGACCTCCCATGATCACCGGTTCCGCGCACGACGACCCGTCGAACGCCTCGCCCTGGACGCGCCGACGCTTGCTCCTCACCGCCGCCGCACTGGCCGTCGTCCCCGGTCTGCCGGGGGATCCGGCCGCCGCCGCGGCGGAGCTGCCGGACTTCCCGGAAGATGTCGCGCTGTACCGCTCGGCCTACCGGAACTGGGTCGGTGAGATCACGGCGGACGGCCTGTGGGCCTGTGCGCCGGGCGGCCCGGAGCAGATGGCCGCCGTCGTCAACTGGGCGTGGCGGCACGGGTGGCGGGTGCGTGCCCGGGGCGCCGCTCACGGCTGGTCGCCCCTGACGGTCACCGACCGGACGCCGTCCGGCGCACCGGTCCTGCTCGTCGACACCGCACCCCACCTCACCGGTCTGGCTCTGGACTCCCCCACCACCGTGCGCGCCGGGACCGGCGTGACCCTGGAAGCCCTGCTGACCTTCCTGGAGGAGCACGGCCTCGGTGTCACGGCCACACCCGCGCCCGGCGTGCTGACGCTGGGCGGCGCCCTCGCCGTGGACGCGCACGGCACGGCCGTACCGGCCCGGGGTGAGCGCAAGCGGCCCGGGCACACGTACGGCTCGCTCAGCAATCTGATCGTGTCGCTGACGGCGGTCGTGTGGGACTCCGGCGCCGGCGCGTACGTGCTGCGCACCTTCCACCGCGACGAGGCGGACTGCGCCGCGCTGCTGACCCACCTGGGGCGGTCCCTGGTGACCGAGGTGGTGCTGCGGGTGGGCGCGAACACCGACCTCAGGTGTGTGAGCCGCACGGACATCCCGGCCGGGGAACTGTTCGCGGCGCCCGGCTCGGGCGGCGGGCGGACCCTCGCGAGCTTCCTGGACGCGGCGGGGCGGGTCGAGGCGATCTGGTTCGCCTTCACCGAGCACCCCTGGCTGAAGGTGTGGAGCCCGGCCCCCACCCGGCCGCCGACCTCGCGCAAGGTGACCCGGCCGTACAACTACCCCTTCTCCGACAACGTCCCGGCGCCGGTGGCGGAGCTGGCCGGCCGGATGACGTCGGAGGCCGCCTGGTACCTGGCACCGGTGCTCGGCGCCGCCCAGTACGAGGCCGCGGCGCTGGGGCTGGTGGCGACGCTCTCCGCCGACCTGTGGGGGCCGTCCAAGAACACGCTGCTGTACCTGAAGCCGACCACGCTGCGGGTGCACGCCGACGGCTACGCGGTCCTCACCTCGCGGGACGGGGTGCAGCGGGTCGTCTCCGCGTTCGCCGCCTTCTACCGGGAGCGGCTGACGGCGTACGCCGCCCGGGGCAGCTTCCCGGTCAACGGCTCGGTGGAGATCCGGGTGACCGGCCTGGACGACCCGGGTGACGTGGGCGTGCCCGGGGCGCGTCCGCCGCTGCTGTCGGCGCTCCGGCCGCGCGCGGACCACCCCGAGTGGGACACGGCCGTCTGGCTGGACGTCCTGACGCTGCCGGGCACACCGGACGCGGAGGCGTTCCTGCGCGAGATCGAGCGGTTCCTGCTGCGCACGTTCGACGGCGGGGCCGCGCTGACCCGCGTGGAGTGGTCGAAGGGCTGGGCGTACACGGACGACGGGGTGTGGAGCGACGAGGAGGTGCTGCGCGACGTCGTTCCGGCCGCGGTCGGCCCGTCCGAGTGGGCGGAGGCGGACGCGGTTCTGGACCGTCTCGATCCGCACCGCGTGTACGCCAACGCCTTCCTGGACCGCCTGTTCGGCTGACGCGACACGCGCCTCAGGGCGTGAGGTGCGCCTGCACGGTCGGGGCGTACCGGTCCACCAGGTCCGCCACGGTCCGCTCCCGCAGCTCGGGGCCGCGGGCGATGCCGTACATCACGCCCAGGCCGAGCAGGGTGGCCACGGCCAGTTCGGCGCGCAGGGCGGCGTCGGGGCCGGTGAGACGGTCGGTGAGACGGGCGGTGACCTGGGTGCGGAAGTTGGCGCGCAGGATGTCGCCCTGCTCGCCGTGCAGCGGCGCGAACACGATGCGCAGCAGCGGGTCGGCGCCCTGCTCGGACTGGCTGAGCAGGATGTGCCGGACCATGTGGGGGCCGAGGTCGGCGAGGGGCGCTGCCAGCAGGGCTTCGGCGTCGGCCGCGAAGGACATGACCCGGGCGAAGAGCGTGTCCTTGTTGCCGAAGTACTTGAGGATCAGCGGCGGGCTGACCCCGGCTCGGTCGGCGACGGCCTTCAGGGTGATGTCGGCGTGGGCGTGCCGGGCCAGCAGGTACCGGGCCGCCTTCAGGATGGCCGTCCTGGTCGACTCGGCGTCCCTGCGGCCGGGTGGGGGCGTGTCGGCAGGCGTGCGGCCGGGTGGGGGCGTGTCGGCTGGAGTGCTCACGGCACTCATGCTCCCTTCATCGCCCCGTCGCGCGCGCCCGGGGCCCGGTGCACGGCCCGGTCCGGGCCGTCGGCGGCGTCCTGCGGAGGGTCGCCGGGGATGCGCAGCGCGACCGCCGCGGCCAGCAGCGCGACCGCGCCGGCCATCGCGAACGCCAGGAGGTAGCCGTGCAGGGTCGGCACCGGGGCGCCGCCGACGGGGCTGGTGTGGTGCACCAGGACGGCGGCCACGGCGGCGCTGGAGCCGGCCTGGCCGATGGTGCGCATCAGGACGTTGACGCCGTTGGCGGAGGCCGTCCGCCCGGGGGGCACGGCCCGCAGGATGAGGGTGGGCAGCGCCGAGTAGGCCAGGGTGGTGCCCGTCGCGACGACCGTGGCCCCGGCGATGATCATCCACAGCTGGCGGCTGTCGGCGATGCGCACGGCGTATCCGGCGGCGATGACCGTCGCACCGAGGGCCAGGGTGACCCGTGGTCCACGGGCGGCGGAGATGCGGGCGGAGACGGGGGACAGCAGCAGCATGACGATGCCGCTGGGCAGCAGGCACAGTCCGGTGGCGACGATCGACAGCCCGAGCCCGTACCCGGTGGCCTCGGGAGCCTGCACCAGCTGGGCGGTGACGAGGGTGTTGGCGTAGAACGCGAACCCGGCGAGCAGCGCGGCCAGATGGGACAGCCCGACCCTCGGCCGCCCCACCAGCCGCAGGTCGACCAGCGGCCGTTCGGTCCGCAGCTGCTGCCACGACCAGAGCGCGAGCACGACGAGGGCGGCGGCGAACAGCCCCACGACACGGGCACTGCCCCACCCCCACGGTCCGCCCTGCGACACGCCGAGGAGCAGGCAGACCAGCCCGGCGGCCAGACCGATCGCGCCGGCTACGTCGAACCGGCCGGGCTCGCGCACCGGCGACTCGCGCACCGTCCACCCCACCGCGGCCACGCCCGTGACGCCGAGGGCGCCGGTCACCCAGAACATGGTGTGCCAGTCGGCGTACTGCACGATCACGGCGGCGAGGGGCAGGCCGAGCGCGGCGCCGATGCCGACGGTGGAGCTCATCAGCGCCACGGCCGATCCCCGGCGGTCCGGGGGCAGCTCGTCGCGCAGGATGCTGATGGACAGCGGAACGACCGCGGCGGCGGCGCCCGACAGGGCGCGGGCGGTGATGAGCACGGCGATGTCGGAGGTCAGCGTGCACAGGACCGAGCCTGCGGTCATCAGCGCCAGGGCCGTCAGGAGGACCCGCCGCTTGCCGTACATGTCGCCGGCCCGGCCCAGGACCGGCGTGAGGACGGCCCCCGCGAGCAGGGTGGCCGTCACCATCCAGGAGACCGTGCCCGCCGAGGCTCCGGTGAGCCGGGGCAGGTCGGGCAGCAGGGGAACGACCACCGTCTGCATGACGGCCATGAGGATGCCGCCGAACGCCAGCACCGGGACGGTGAGTCGCTCCCGCAGGGGGCTCGCGCCGGGCGGCTCGGTTGTCGCGGCGGTCCGGTCCATGGGAACTCCAGCGGACGGCGCCGGACGAGGGCGCGGGTGAATGGCAATTCACCGTAGCTGGTGAATTGCCATTCACTCAATCCCGTGACGTCGTTTCCCGCGCGGCCAGCGCCCGCGCGTGCACCGTGCGCGCGACCCTCGGGCCCAGCCAGCGCTTGAAGCGGCGCAGCGACTCCAGCTGCCCGGCCGCCCGGTCCAGGCGGTAGTACAGCTGGGGCGGGACGTACGGCAGGAGCGGTGAGTGCCGCTGGCCGAGCAGGGCGAACATGCGTTCCGGGGGCAGCTGCATGTAGCGCGGCAGGTTCTCGTACCACTGGGCGCTGTAGCGGGCCGCGCTCTGGACGGGCAGGAGGGCCGCCTTGCGTTCCCGCTCGTAGCGGGCCAGGGCCTGCGGGAGGTCAGGCCGCTCACGCAGCGCCGCGGCCAGGGCGATCGCGTCCTCCAGGGCGAGGGTGGTGCCGGCGCCGATGGAGTAGTGCGTGGTGTGGGCCGCGTCGCCGAGCAGGACGAGGTTGCCGTGGTGCCAGGTGTCGTTCGTGAGGGTGCGGAACGTCTGCCACGGGGTACCGCCGGGGCGGCCGAGCAGGGCGTGGCCCTCGAGGACGTCGGCGAAGAGCTTCTCCAGCAGCGCACGCCCGTCGGCCTCGCTCGCCCGGTCCAGGCCGAGCCCGGTCCAGGTCCCGGGCGCGCATTCGACGACGCAGGTGCTGCGGTCCGGGCCGTAGCCGTACCCGTAGCACCAGATCCACCCGTGGGCGGTCTCGACGAAAGCGAAGGTGAAGGCGTCGAAGACCTTGGTGGTGCCGAGCCAGACGTAGTGATTGCGGCCGGGGGTGAGCCGCGATCCGAAGTGCGCGGCGTGGGGGGCGCGCAGGGCGCTGCGGACGCCGTCGGCCGCCACGATCAGGTCGGCGTCGCCGGGCAGGTCGCCGGCGGCGATCTCGCGCTCGTACTCCAGGCGTACGCCGAGCTCGCGGGCGCGGCCGGCGAGGATCTCCAGCAGCCGGTGACGTCCGATGCCGTGCCCTTGGTCGCCGCTGTGCCGGGTCGTGAGGTCCCGCACGTGGGCGACTCCGTCGCTCCACCGGACGGAGTCGGCGTCGAGGGCGCGCGCGGATTCGGGGTCCTGTTCGTGGAGCCGGTCGAGCAGCTCGCGCCAGTACGTCACGCCCCAGCCGTAGGTGCTCCCCTCCGGGTCGCGTTCGTAGACGGTGACGTGGTGGGACGGGTCCTGCCGCTTGAGCAGGATCGAGAGATACAGACCGGCGGGCCCGCCGCCGACACAGGCGACCTTCACACACACCCCAATGGTGACCGAGAGCTGTCGATTGCGGACGCAGAGTAGCAGTGCCGGGGCGGGCCGCACCGACCGCCGGATCACGCCAGTTTCACGGCGTGACGCGCACCACGGGTGGCGGATCGCACGGGCAGAAACATCCGCCACAGCACCCCACCGGGGGCGGAATTTCCCCTTCCTTCCTTCCGTGCGATGCCGTCACGGCAAGATCATCTTCGTTCAATCCTGCACGACATAAGGGGAATTGCCCGGATCGTAGCCAACCGTCTCGCGTGGATTTCTCCCGTCGACGGGCTGCCCGATAGGCATGCGGGGTCATCAGCCGAAAGCCGTCCTGGAGGTCCGTATGCCGGAACTCAGCCGTCGCAGCGCGCTCACCGCCGCGGCCGTCCTCGCCACGAGCGCGGGGACGTTGTCAGCCCTCACCACCCCGGCGCCGGCCGCCGGGCACCACGACTCCCCCGGCGCCTTCGACGAGGTCTACAAGGGGCGCCGGATACAGGGCCGTCCGGCCGACGGGTCCGGTCACCACGGCCACCACGGCGCGGGCTACGCGGTGTTCGTCGACGGGGTGGAACTGCACGTGATGCGCAACGCCGACGGCAGCTGGATCAGCGTGGTCAGCCACTACGACCCGGTCGCCACCCCGCGTGCCGCGGCCCGCGCAGCGGTGGACGAGCTGCAGGGCGCGCCCCTGCTGCCGTTCCCCGCCAACTGACCTGATCCGCACGGCATCTGGAGCACCCGCACATGGCTGTCCGCAAGAACCAGTCCACCCTGACC
This sequence comes from Streptomyces sp. NPDC059696, assembly GCF_042733745.1. Taxonomy (NCBI): domain Bacteria; kingdom Bacillati; phylum Actinomycetota; class Actinomycetes; order Kitasatosporales; family Streptomycetaceae; genus Streptomyces; species Streptomyces sp. NPDC059696. Next base: position 47,898 of record NZ_JBHWFG010000028.1, on the reverse strand, counting down.
GCCGACGAGAAGCGGCGTTTCGTCGCCGCGCTGCTGGAGCTGAAGCGCAGCGGCCGCTACGACGAGTTCGTCACGACGCACAACGCGTTCATCGTCTCCGACACCGACAACGGCGAGCGGACCGGACACCGCTCGCCGTCCTTCCTGCCCTGGCACCGAAGATTCCTCCTGGAGTTCGAGCGGGCCCTGCAGTCGGTGGACGCGTCGGTGACGCTGCCCTACTGGGACTGGACGGTCGACCGCACACCGCGGGCCTCGCTGTGGGCACCCGACTTCCTCGGGGGCAGCGGGCGGGAGCGGGACGGCCGGGTGACCGACGGACCGTTCTCCGCGTCCGGCGGGAACTGGCCGGTCAACGTCCGGGTCGACGGCCGTACGTTCCTGCGGCGCGCCCTCGGAGCGGGGGTGCGCGAACTGCCGACGCGGGCCGAGGTCGAGTCGGTGCTGGCGATGCCCACGTACGACATGGTGCCCTGGAACAGCGGCTCGGACGGCTTCCGCAACCACCTGGAGGGGTGGCGGGGCGTCAACCTGCACAACCGCGTCCACGTCTGGGTCGGCGGGCAGATGGCCACCGGGGTCTCCCCCAACGACCCGGTGTTCTGGCTGCACCACGCGTACATAGACAAGCTGTGGGCCGAGTGGCAGCGCCGCCACCCCGGCTCGGGCTATCTGCCCACCGCCGGGACGCCGAACGTGATCGATCTCAACGAGACGATGCGGCCGTGGCACGACATGAGCCCCGCGGACCTGCTGGACCACACGCGGTTCTACACGTTCGACGTCTGATCAGACGCTCGCGCCCGTGCGGCACTCCGGGTGGCCCCAGCCGCTGTCGTTCTTGGCGATGGGCTCGCCGGCCGCGTAGGAACGGCCGCACTGGCAGCGGCCGGGGAACTTCGCCTTGATGGTGCGCGCGGAGCCCTTGCTCCCCGCGGCCCTGGCGGTGCGCGGCCGGGACCGGGGGGACTTCGCCGGGGTGTCCGGGGAGGGCGGCGGCTCGGGAGAGCCGAGGCCGCTGCCCGCGGGCTCCTGGACGGTCGCGGCCTGGCTCGCGGCGCGGTCGGCGAAGTCGTTGAGCCGGTCGCCGTCCACCTGGTGGGCGGGGACGTAGCGGAACTCGACCGAGCGGCCGTCCAGGAGTTCGTCGATGCGCACGACGAGGTCCTGGTTGGCGACCGGCTTGCCGGCCGAGGTCTTCCAGCCGTTGCGCTTCCAGCCCGGCAGCCAGGTCGTGACCGCCTTCATCGCGTACTGCGAGTCCATCCGGATCTCCAGCGGCACGTCCGGGTCGGTCGCCGCCAGCAGGCGCTCCAGCGCGGTGAGTTCGGCGACGTTGTTGGTGGCCTTGCCGAGCGGCCCCGCCTCCCACCGCTCCGGTGTCTCGGAAGCGTCGGCGACGACCCAGGCCCAGCCCGCGGGCCCGGGATTTCCCTTCGAAGCCCCGTCACACGCGGCCACAACACGTTCACGCATGCGCTCGATCATGCCATGGCCGCGAGGGACGCCCGACCAGGAGGCCGGGAGGCCCGGGTGGCTCCACGAGGTGCCGGAAGGCGGGGCTGCTAGGCCACGTCCGTCAGCTTCGGCATCTCTCCCTCGGTCTTCGTGAGGTCGATCACCGAGAAGTTCGCGCCCTGCGGGTCGCTGATCGCGGCGAACCGGCCGAACGGGGTGTCCATCGGCCCGAACCGCAGCACGCCGCCCAGCCCGGTGGCCCGCGCGACGGCCGCGTCGCAGTCCTCGACCGTGAAGTACACGTTGATGTACGGCTGCACCTCGGGCGGGAACTCCTCCCCCATCCTCATCCGGCCCAGCACGCTGCGCTCGCCCAGGTCGTAGATCCGGAAGTCCGTGCCTTCGTCCTCCATGTCCCGCTGGCGGTAGGAGAAGACGGCGGGGAAGAACGCGTCGGATTTCTCCGGCTCGCGCGTGAAGACCTCGGCCCAGGCGTAGGCGCCCGGTTCGGCCGTCGCCTGGAAGCCCTCGTGGGTGCCGGCCTGCCAGACGCCGAAGACGACGCCGCTCGGGTCGCGGGCCAGGCACATGGTGCCGAAGTCGCCGACCCGCATCGGTTCCATCAGCACCTCGCCGCCGTGGTCACGGATCCGGGCGGCGGTGGCGTCCGCGTCCCGGGACGCGAAGTAGAGGCACCACTGCGACAGGCCCTCCTGGCCGGGCATGGGCGGCACGACGGCGGCGACCGCCTTGCCGTTCACGGAGGCCTGCGTGTAGTTGCCGTACTCCGCCGACGCCTCGGCGAAGGTCCAGCCGAGGACCTCGCCGTAGAAGCGCTTGGCCCCTTCGAGGTCGCCGAACATCGCGTCGGCCCAGCACGGGGCCCCTTCAGGTTGCACGGCCATGGCTACGGCCCTCTCCCCATGAGTGGATGCGTCCGTTTCCTCACGCTAGTCACCCGGGGGCGGACCCGCGCGTCGAGCGGGCCCCGTGGCCGACGCGCGTCTTCCGCCCGGAGCCCGGTTGTGCTTGCCTGGGGGCCCTTTCGGTGGCCGGGGCGGGAGTTGCCGTATGCGCGAGCCGTGGGTCGTGGGAGTACTGCTGGCCGGGTTGCTCCTCGGCGGGTGCGGGGATCCCGCGTCCGCGCCCGAGGAGCCGGCGCCGGCATCACCGCGCGCCTCGGCCACCACCCACCGGCGTGCTCCCGTCTCCCCCGGCCCGGAGCCGAAGCGGGCGCCGACGGTGCTGTACCTCGGCGACTCGCTGGCGATGGAGAGCCGGGCGGTCCTGGGCCGGGAGTTGCGCCGGGACCTGAAGGCGAAGTACACGGGCGCCCCGTACTCGGGCACCACCCTGTGCGACTACCTGGAGGGCACCGCCGAGCGGTCCCTGGTCCCGGCCGCCGACAAGGCCGCCGCGCTGGTGCGCAGGCTGCGGCCCGACGTCGTGGTCCTGCAGTTCTGGGGGAACTCCTGGGGTTACACGCCGTGCATGGACGGCATCACCTACGACACGTCCCCCGCCCGGTACTTCGAGCGCTACGACGCCGACGCGCGCCGGCTCACCGAACAGATCTCCGCGGCAGGCGGCGGCCACCGCCCGAGGATCGTCTGGGTGTCCCAGGGCCCGGACCCGATCACGCCCGACCGGGTGCGCCGCGTCAACGCGCTGTACGCGAGGCGGGCCGCCGCCTCGGGCGGCCTGGTGGCGGACGCCGGGAGGGCGGTCAGCCCCGCCGGCGGCCGCTACACCTGGACGCAGTACCTGCCCTGCACGTCCTACGAGCGCGCCCATCCGGGCTCCTGCACCCAGCCGGGCCGCGACCGCACGGCCCTGCACCGCGACGACGACCCGCTGCACTTCTGCCTGGCGCCCACGACGTCCAGACCGAAGCCCTGCCCCGTCCGCTCCCCCGGGATCCTGCGGATCGCCCGGGAGATCACCAAAACCGTTCGACAAGCGGCGCGTTGACCGCTCGAATGGGCGGCATGGTTGCGGTACGCATGCATGACGACGAGCTGGAGATCGACGTCTCGGTCGTCGGCCGGCTGATCGCCGGGCAGTTCCCGCGGTGGGCCGGACTGCCGCTGCGGCGGCTGGAGTCCTCGGGGACGGAGAACGCCATGTTCCGCCTCGGCGCGGACAAGGTCGTACGGCTCCCGAGGCACCCGCGTGCCGTGCAGGCCATCGCCCACGAGCTGCACTGGCTGCCCCGGCTGGGACCGGCGCTGCCGCTCGGCGCGCCGGAGCCGCTCGGGCGGGGCGAGCCCGGCGACGGCTTCCCCTGGCCCTGGTCGGTGTACCGCTGGCTGGACGGCCGCAACCCGGTGCCCGGCAGGATCGAGGAGCCCGTGCTGCTCGCCGAGGACCTGGCAGGGTGGGTCACGGCCTTGCGGCGCGTCGACGCGTCGCAGGGGCCCCTGGGGTACCGGGGAGTGCCGCTGGCGGCCCGGGACCCCTTCGTGCGTGCCGCGGTCGCGGACCTCGCCGGGCGGGTCGACACCGGAGCGGTGACGAACGCGTGGGAGGCGGCGCTGCGCGCACCGGAGCACACCGGGCCGCCCGTCTGGGCCCACGGTGACCTGATGGCGGGGAACCTGCTGGTCGCGGGCGGACGGCTCAGCGCCGTGATCGACTTCGGGACGGTGGGCGTCGGTGACCCGGCCGTCGACCTCATCGCCGCCTGGTGCCTGCTGCCGGCCGCGGCCCGCGGGGTGCTGCGCGAGGCCGTGGGTGCCGGCGGGGCCGAGTGGGCCCGGGCCCGGGGGTGGGCCCTGTCGATCGCGGTCGTCGCGCTGCCGTACTACTGGGACACGAACCCTCCCGTCGCGGCGAACTCCCGGTACGTGATCGGGGAGATCCTCGCGGAGACGGCGTAGGGGCCGAGCCGGCCCGGTGTGCGAGGCGGCCGAGCCCCCTTGGTGGGGCGCGTCACGCGCCGGCGTACGCCTTGTCCAGGGCGGCGATGTCGAACTTGCTCATCGCCATGAACGCCTGGGTGACGCGGGCGGCCTTCGCCGGATCCGGGTCGGTGATCATCGCGTCGAGCCGGTCCGGGACGACCTGCCAGGACACGCCGAACCGGTCCTTGAGCCAGCCGCAGGGGCCGGGCTCGCCGCCGTTCTCGGTGAGCCTGGTCCAGTAGTAGTCGATCTCCTCCTGGTTCTCGCAGAAGATCATGAAGGAGACCGCCTCGCTGAACGTGAACTCGGGTCCGCCGTTGAGGGCCAGGAACCGGTGTCCGTTGGCGGTGAACTCCACGGTCATCACGCTCCCAGCGGGCTGCGGCGCACCCTCGGGGTAGCGGGCGATCTTGCCGACGCTGGAGTTCTTGAAGACCGAGACGTAGAAGTGGGCGGCCTCCTCGGCCTGGCCGTCGAACCAGAGGCAGGTGGTGAATCCGTCGGTGGTCATGGGTCCGGTCCTCCCGGGTGCGTGGAACGCTGTCACCCTTGTCGACCGGTGCTCGCCCCGGAACTCATCGGCCGGGCGGCCGCCAATTCACATCGGCCGGGCGGCCACCAATTCAAGTGGCCGTTACACCGTTCGGAACTAGCATCATGCTCATGACGTCCACGCCCGCCGGCAGCGGCATCCGTCCCTTCCGCATCGACGTGAGCCAGACCGACCTCGACGACCTCCACGACCGCCTCGACCGGACCCGGTGGCCCGACGAGCTGCCGGGGGTGGGCTGGACGTACGGCGTTCCCTCGGGCTATCTGCGCGAGCTGGTGCGGTACTGGCGGCACGAGTACGACTGGTGGGCCGCTCAGGCGCGGCTGAACGCCTGGCCCCAGTACCTCACCGAGATCGACGGCGCGCAGGTGCACTTCGCGCACATCCGCTCCCCCGAGCCCGACGCGACACCGCTGGTCGTCACGCACGGATGGCCGGGGTCGATCGCGGAATTCCTCGACGTGGCCGGGCCGCTGACGGATCCGGCCGCCCACGGCGGCGATCCGGCCGACGCCTTCCACGTGGTGCTGCCGAGCATTCCCGGCTTCGGTTTCTCCGGTCCGACCCGGGAGACCGGCTGGGAGGCGCGCCGGATCGCCGACGCGTGGGCCGAGTTGATGACGCGCCTCGGCTACGAACGGTTCGGCGCGCAGGGCGGCGACTGGGGTGCGGCGATCACCCGTGAACTGGGCCGCGTCCATCCCGGCCGGATCCTCGGCATCCACCTCAATCTGCTCCCGGGCGCCCAGGCTGCCACCGAGCCGGCCGCCGAGGAGCTCGAGGCGCTGAGCGCGGCGGAGCGGGAGCGCACGCTCACCTCGTGGCGGCGGTGGACGCAGTGGTCCCGCGACGGCACGGGCTACTTCCATGTGCAGTCCACCCGGCCGCAGACCCTGTCCTACGCGCTCACCGACTCCCCGGTGGGGCAACTCGCCTGGATCGTCGAGAAGTTCCAGGAGTGGACGGACTCCGAGGAGCTGCCGGAGGAGGCCGTCGACCGGGATCTGATGCTGACGAACGTGATGCTGTACTGGCTGACCGGCACGGCGGGTTCGTCCGCCCGGGTCTACTACGAACGGGCCCACGCCCGGGGCGAGCGGGTGGCCGCTCCGCACGAGCCCTCCACCGCGCCGACCGCCGTGGCGTCCTTCTTCGGCGACCCGCAGATCCCGCTGCGGCACCGGGCGGAGCGCACGGAGAACATCGTCCGCTGGACGGAGTTCGACCGCGGGGGGCACTTCGCCGCTCTGGAACAGCCGGACCTGCTGGTCGGTGATGTGCGGGCGTTCTTCCGCCAGTTGCGCGACGGGAGCTGAGCCGTCCGGGCTCCGCCGGTAGCGGATCTGCCGAGGGCAGAGAAACCGTTCGCGGGCATCGACCGAGGTCAACAGTGGAGTCGACGGCACATCCCCGACCAGTGCGCGGCACGTGATGCCGCCACGAGGAGAACCCATGACCCCACTCACGACGCTCGCCCCGCGCGCGGAGGAGGGCGACACCCCTCCGACCCGCTTCGACGACCACCTGGCCGCCCAGCTGCTCGCGCAGCGCATCGTGCTGCTGGGCACCCAGGTCGACGAGGTCTCCGCCAACCGGGTCTGCTCCCAGCTGCTCATCCTGTCCGCGGAGGACGCCCACACCGACATCAGCCTGTACATCAACAGCCCGGGCGGCGCCGTGCACGCGGGCCTCGCCATCTACGACACGATGCGGCTCATCCCGAACGACGTCTCCACGCTGGCCATGGGCTTCGCGGCCAGCATGGGCCAGTTCCTGCTGAGCGTCGGCGCGCCCGGCAAGCGCTACGCCCTGCCGAACGCGCGGATCATGATGCACCAGCCGTCCGCGGGCATCGGCGGCACCACCGCCGACATCGAGATCCAGGCGGAGAACCTGGAGTTCACCAAGCGGACCATCGAGCGGATCACCGCCGAGCACACCGGCCAGAGTGCGGAGACCATCTCCCGGGACGGTGACCGGGACCGCTGGTTCACGGCCGAGGAGGCCAGGGAGTACGGCATGGTGGACCGGGTCGTGGAGTCCCTCACGGACGTCCGCCCGGCGGCCACCCGGCGCAGGATGGGGCTGCAGTGATGGGCTCGTACACCATTCCGAACGTCGTCGAGCGCACCCCGCAGGGCGAGCGGTCCTACGACGTGTTCAGCCGGCTGCTGTCCGAGCGGATCATCTTCCTCGGCACGGAGATCGACGACGGTGTCGCCAACGTCGTCATCGCCCAGCTCCTCCACCTGGAGTCGTCGTCCCCGGAGAGCGAGATCGCGATCTACATCAACTCCCCGGGCGGCTCGTTCACCTCACTCATGGCCATCTACGACACCATGACGTTCGTGCAGGCGCCGATCTCCACGTTCTGTGTCGGGCAGGCGGCCTCCACGGCGGCCGTGCTGCTGGCGGGCGGGGACCCGGGGCGGCGGTTCGTGCTGGAGCACTCACGGGTGCTGCTGGGCCAGCCGGCCAGCGGCGGCCGGCGTGGCATGGTCTCCGATCTGGCGCTCCAGGCCAAGGAGATGGTGCGCATCCGCTCCCAAGTCGAGGAGGTGCTGGCCCGGCACACCCACCACGAGGTGGCGACCCTCAGGGCCGACATGGACCGCGACAAGGTGTTCACGGCGCGGGAGGCGGTGGAGTACGGACTGGCCGACGAGGTGCTCAGCCGGCGTCTCGTAAAGGTCTGAGGCGCCGGCCGGTCCGGCTCAGGCGGCCAGGCACATGCCGTTGTGCGACGGGGTGGCCATGCCGCGGCGGTGGCCGGCCGCGGGGCGCGACGTGAGGCGGGTCAGTTCGCCGTGCGCCCGCGTCAGCAGGTCACCCAGGTTCAGCCCGAGGGCGTGGGCGGCGGCCGCGAGGACCTCCGAGGAGGCCTCCTTGCGGCCGCGCTCCACCTCCGAGAGGTAGGGCATGGAGATCCGCGCCTCGTCGGCGACGTCCTTCAGCGTGCGCTCCTGCGCGAGGCGTTCGCGCCGGAGGACGTCGCCCACCAGGTCCCGCCACAGCGGCTCCTTCGCGGTGGGGGCCGGCGGCGCCTGGCGGGGCGGCGCCCCGGCGGGACGCGCGGCGTGCGGGCGCAGCGGGATGACTCGGGCTTCGTTCGGCTGGTTGCTCACTTCTCCACCCTAGGAATCCCGGCCGCCGGGGGAAGGGCCCCGCGTTCCGCCCTGGGTGGAATCACCACACCCCCGCAGACCCGGCCCCGCGGCGACGGTGGACCGGAACATGACATCGCCGTCATTTCGCCCATGGCAAAATCGAGGGGCATGGTGCGCCTCGAGCCGGGTACCCGCAACTCGGGAGTACCTAGGCAGATGTCCGCCGTGACGTTCGTGGGAGAGGTAATGGAGACCGCCGTGATCCGGTCGAAGACACAGGTCGTCGGGGAGAACACCGAGGCCAGCGCGGGTGACGGAGTACTGCCGGGCGTCGTGGACCCGCGGTCCGTGGCCCCGCGGGACGCGAGGCAGCTGTCCCGCCAGTTCTTCCAGCGCCTGACGGAACTCGAAGAGGGCACGCACGAGTACCAGTACGCGCGCAACACCCTGATCGAGATGAACATGTCGCTGGTGCGCTTCGCGGCCGGACGGTTCCGCGGCCGGGGCGACGACATGGAGGACATCGTCCAGACCGGCATGATCGGCCTGATCAAGGCCATCGACCGGTTCGAGCTCTCGCGCGAGGTCGAGTTCACCTCCTTCGCGCTGCCGTACATCGTGGGCGAGATCAAGCGGTTCTTCCGGGACACGACGTGGGCGGTGCACGTCCCCCGCCGGCTCCAGGAGCTGCGCGTGGAGCTGGCCAAGGCCCGCGAGGAGCTCGCCAGCCGCCTCGACCGTGAGCCGACGGTCGGTGAGCTGGCCACGCTGATGAACATCTCCGAGCGTGAGGTCGTCGAAGGGCAGATCGCGGCGAACGGATACAACTCGTCGTCGCTGGACGCCGCGCTGACCGGGGACGGCCCGGAGGGCGGCGAGGCCGTCCTGGCCGACTTCATCGGAGTGGAGGAGGACGGGCTGCGGCTCGTCGAGGACTTCCACTCGCTCGCCCCGCTGATGGCGGAGCTGAGTGAGCGCGACCGGCAGATCATCCACATGCGGTTCGTGGAGGAGGCCACCCAGGCGGAGATCGGGGAGCGGCTCGGCTGCTCGCAGATGCACGTCTCCCGCCTGATCAAGCGGATCATCACACGGCTGCGCGAGGGCATGCTGGGCGAGCTGGGCTGCGCCTGACACCTTCGCCCACCGACGGGTGCCGTCCCCCATGCGGGAGTGGGACGGCACCCGTGCACGTCGTCCGGCTCTCACGGGTTCCCCGCTCGGGCCGTGCAGCCGGGCCGGGCAGCAGGGGGCGGGCCGTTGCGTCCGGGTGCGTGTCCCACCCGGACGACTCGTCTCATCCGTCGGCTTCGCGGGAGAGCGGCAGAACGGCACGTACCCGCTTGCCCACCGGCACCCGTTCCACGTTCACCTGCTCCGCGAGCGCGTGGACGATCTCCAGGCCGTGCCGGCCGATGCGCTCGGGGTTGCGGGGGAAGATCCGGGGCAGTGCGGAGCTGCTGTCGTAGACCGACACCGTCACCGCCGTGTCCGTGCCGACGAGCTCCAGGATGTACGGACCGTTGCTGTGCCGGTCCGCGTTGGTGATCAGCTCGCTCACCACCAGCAGCACGGCGCCCTCGACCCGCTCGTCGATGTGGGCGCACCACTCGGTCCTCAGCTGGTCGAGAAAGAGCGCGGCGAAGGACCTCGCCTCGGCGATGCATCCCTGCTCGCCGGTGTAGTGTGCCGCCCGCCGCAGCGGTTCCACGGGCACGTCGAAACCAGTCGGTATCACTGCCCCGTCCAGGTGGTCGATCATTCTTTTCTCTCTGGGAAGCCGGACTGGCCGGACGCTCTGCACCAGTGCTCGTACCCCGAGCCGGGCTTCACAGTCCTCACGGATGCGGTCCCGGTCGCGGCACCGGGCATTCTCCCCCGTTCGCGGGGCACCCGGAATTTATCAGGACCGGCCGAGGGCGGCCGGGCCGGATCGCCGGAGGTGCGCGGTGGCCTGGTGGACGTGGCTGGTCGTGGTGATCGCGGCGCTCGCCGCCGTCGTGATGGTGTCACTCGCCGTGCAGGCGGGGCGCCGCTCGGGGACCGTCATCGCGGTCCGGCGCCGGCCGGGCGGGAAGGACCTGCGATGAACGAGCTGCTGGCCGCACGCAGTCTGACGACCCTGCCGGTGGTCACTCTGGGCGGGGACGCCGTCGCGCAGATCAAGGACACCGTCTTCGACGCCGCCGGCGGCCGCATCACCGGTTTCACGCTGAGCGGGCGCGGCCTGCTGAGCGGGCCGCTGAAGCAGAGCCTGCCGTGGTCGGCTGTGCACTCCCTGGGCCCGTACGCGGTCATGGTCCGCGATGCGCTCGCCCTCCAGGACACCTCCGCGGTGGTGGCCCGCCGCGAGGCCCAGCAGGGCCGGGTGCTGCACGCGAAGGTGCTGACCGACGAGGGCGCCGAGGTGGGCACGGTGCTGGACGTGATCGTGGAGGGCGGAACCAGCGGACGGGTCGTGGGGTTCCGGATCGCCGCGGGCAAGGCCCTGATGCAGGGCTCGCGACGCCTCCGGCACCGGGTGTACGTGCCGCGCGGCGAGACGCTCGCCGTCTCGGGCCGTGCCCTGGTCATCCCCGCGGACGCCACCCGCTACGTCGCCGAGGACCTGCCGGCCTTCGTCGCCCGGGTCGGTGCCTTCCGGGCCGGGCGGGAGGAGTCCGCGTCATGATGCTGTTCTCCGAGGCACGGGGCCTGCCGGTGCTGACGCTGACGGAGGCGGAGGAGGTCGGCGCCCTGCGGTCGCTGACGGTCGACGCCGAGTCCGGTGTGGTCACGCACGTCCGGGTCCGGGGCCGGCACTCCCGCAAGGAGACCGTGCTGGCCTGGGGCGCCCTGCACGCCATCGGCCCGGACGCGGTACTGGTCCGCTCCACCGCCGCGCCGGCCGAGGTGCCGCCGCACCACGAGCTGCCGGGCCTGAGGATCCTCACCGAGACGGGCGACACGCTCGGCACGGTCCAGGACGTCGCGTTCGAACCCGAGACGGGCCGCGTCGCCGCGGTCGTCACCGCCCACGGCGACCTTCCGGCCGACCGGCTGCTCGGACTCGGCGACTACGCCCTGGTCGTGCGGGCCGCCTGAGCCGGCCGGGTCAGGAGGCCGGGGGCTGGTCCGTCGTCCCGCCGCCGGTGTCGCCCCCGGTGTTGCCCCCGGTGTCGCTTCCGGTGTTGTTGTCGGGCGGGGGCGGCTGGGTGTCGGACGACGGCTCGTCCGTCGTCGGCCCCGACGTGTCCGTGTCCGAGGTCGTCGGCGGTTCACTCGTGGGCGGTTGCGACGACGTCGAGTCCGTCGGTGCCGTGGGGGTGGTGACGCTCGCCGACGGGGACGGCTTGTCTGGCTTGTGGGTCTTCTGGTCCTTCTTGCCCGTGTCGCCCGCCTCGCGCTTGAACCACTCGCCGTCGGGTTCGCACATCACGAACTCGTCGACCGGCTTCGGAGCGGGCGTCACCGTCACGACGTTCGACGACTTGTACCCCGGCCACGCCTGGCCGGTCGTCTTCGGCGCGCTCTGCTGGGCGACCGGCGGGGAGAGCGGGTTGCCGCACGCGCACCGCACCCGGGGCACGCCCCGGTCGTCGACGAGGACGGCCGTGCCGGCCTGCAGGACGGCCTGGTAGCTGGTGGGGGCGCCGTTCTTGTAGCCGTGGTTGGTGACCCGGGTGTCCATGCGCAGTTGCACGGGGGTGAGCGAACGCAGGTAGGCGGGCACGTCGGACGGCTGGATCCGGACGACCGAGGCGAACGCGCGCTCCTTGTCCGGGGCGTCCTCGAAGTACTTGATCTGCTTCTCCACGTCGCAGCTGGCGACGTTGCGGGTGCCGCCGTAGAGGCCGGGCGCGTCACCGCTCACCCCCCGCACGGCGTTCTGCGGGGCCGACTCGGCGGCCCCCGAGGGGGTGACCGGAGAGGCGGAGCTGTCCTCCTGGGCCGTCGACTCGGTGAAGGCGTCCGGGCCCGTGTCGGCCGCGGGCTGGAGGAACACCTCGCCGCTGGCGGTGCTGGTGCCGCCGTCCGACGCGCCGGTGCCGCCGTTGTCGGGCCGCGAGAGCACCACGGCCAGGACCACCGCGGCCACCACTGCGGTGGCGACGATCGCGACCCGGGGCACGGAACCCCACCAGGGGCGGCGGGGCCCGGGTTCCCTGCCGCCTCCGCTCGGCGGCTCCGAGGGCGGGCCGCCGCCGCCCGAGGGCGGCTGGGAGGGACCCGACAGCGGGCCCGAGGGAGGTCCTGTGGGACGGCCGGACGACGGTGGATCGACGCTCACGAGCTCTTCTCCCGCGTGGGTTCCCTGCGGCCTTCGCCCACCCGGAGATGTTCATCCCGGTTCGGGCCGCTTTTTCCACTACGAGTTCATTGTGTGCTCCGGTCCCGTGCGCCCCGCAAGCCGACGCGGACGGCCCCCTCCGGCGGGCGTACCGGGTGGGGCCTGCTTAGCGTGGCAGCGTGAGTTCGCGCATCCCCTCCGGTCAGGCACGCACCTCCGGCCCGCGGGCCGTCGCCCGCCACGGCTGGCTGCACGCCCTCGCCACGGTGCTCGGCGGGCTGCTCGCCATGGCGGTGGTCGCCGCGCTCGGGCTGTGGGCGGCCGGTGCCGCGGACCTGCCGGACGGATCCTTCGGCCCCGTCGTGGCGGCCACCCTGGTGACGTCCGTCGGCGGCACGGTGAAACTCGCCGGGAGCGCCGGTGACCTGGCCGAGACGCGGGCGGGCCTGACGGTGATTCCGCTGTCGGTCACCCTCACCGGGGCGCTGGTGCTCGCCTGGGGGTTCCTGCGGCCGCTGCGGCATCGCGCGGTCGCCGGAGCGGCGGAGCTGGCCGGCTGGGCCGGCCGGGTGGCGGCCCTGTGGCTGCTCGCGCTGATCGGCCTGACGCTCGCCGCCCGTCACACCTTCGACATCTCCCTCGGGGACGCCGCACTCGGCGAACTCGGCGACCTGTTCGGCGCGTCCCCGCAGCTCGGCTTCACCACCGACGTCCCGCTCTCCGTCTTCGTCGGCGTGGTGTGGCTGGCCGGTGTGCTGGTCCTGGCGCTGCTGGTGTCGCGCGGGGCGCCGTTGCCCGCGGGACTGCTCCGCTTCCAGGCGTCGGTGCGGCCGGCCGCGTACGCCATGGTCGCGCTGCTGCTGGCCTGTGTCGCCATCGGCGTGGTCGTCGCCCTGGTGGTCGCCGCGGTCAAGGGGCACGCGCGGGAGACGTTCGCGGTGATCCTGCTCGGCCTGCCCAACCTCGTGTGGCTGGCGTTCACGATCGGGCTCGGCGCCACCTGGAACGGCAGGGTGGAGGGGCCGTTCGGGCTTCCCATGCCGCATGTGCTCGACGAGGTGCTGCGCACCCCGGACGTCTCCGAGCTGAACCTGCGGACCCTCGCCGAGCACGACGGCCGGGTGTGGTGGCTGCTGGTCGTCGACGTCGTGCTGCTGCTGGCCGCCGGGTTCGTGATGGCGGCCCGGTCACCGGCCCGGGTCAGGGCCTGGCAGCACGCCGTGCACATGGCGGTCGCCCTGGGGCTCACCGTGTTCACCATCTGCCTGCTCGGGCGCGTCTCCGCGCACTTCGGCCTGTCGGTGCTCGGCATCGGCGATCTGGGCGGCGGCCTCGGAGGTGATCTGTTCCTGCGGCCCAAGTTGTGGGGTGCCGTGGGCCTGGCCATCCCGTGGGGGCTCGCGGCCGGGTTCGTCGGGGCCCTGCTGGCGCGTCGCGTACGGCGCAGGGGCGAGGTGCGCACCGGCGGCGAGAGCTGACCGGGAGCCGGCGACGCGCCCTACTGCCGCAACTGCCTCTGCACGAAGACCGGTTCGGCCCAGCGCGGCGGTGGCTTGGGCCGCTCCTCCCCCGCTGCCGGCATCTGCCGGTCCACTCGCGTGGGCGTCCTCGGGGCGTCGCTCCCGCCCCCGGTCGTCGCGGCGCGCAGGGCGGCCACGAAGGCGAGGCAGGACGGGTGACGGTCGTCGGGGCTCTTGGCGAGGGCCTGCGCGAAGACGGGGTCCACCCGGGGGTCGAGGTCGGGCCGGTCCGCGGTCAGCGGCGGCGGCTCGTCGTACTGGTGCGCCCAGAGCAGGGCCATGTCGTCGTCGCGGAGGAAGGGCGGATGTCCGGCCAGGGTCTCGAAGACGACACAGGCGAAGCCGTACACGTCACAGCGGGCGTCGACCGGCTTCCCGGAGATCTGCTCGGGGGCGACGTAGTCGAGGGTGCCGACGAACTGGCCGACCGTGGTGAAGCCGGTCAGCGACAGTGACTTCTTCGTCAGGCCGAAGTCGGTGAGGTAGACGTGCTCGGGGTGGTCGCTGTCGGTGCCGCGGGCCACCAGGATGTTGCCGGGCTTGACGTCCCGGTGGACCAGTCCGTGGTCGTGGGCCGCGTCGAGCGCGGAGGCCACCTGGGCGGCGACGCGGAGGGCGGTCGCGGGCGGCATGGGGCCCTCGCGGTCGAGGACGTGCCGCAGGTCGCTGCCGGGGACGTACCGCATCGCGATGTACAGCACGCCGTCCGTCTCGCCGGCCTCGAACACCGGCACGATGTGCGGGTGGTCGATGGCCGCGGCGGCCCGTGACTCGTGGGTGAAGCGGCGGCGGAAGGTGTCGTTGCGGGCGAGTTCGGGGGCGAGGAGCTTGAGGGCCACGGTGCGTTCCAGGCGCAGGTCGCGGGCCCGGTACACGACGGCCATGCCGCCCCGCCCGATCTCCTGTTCGATCCGGTACCCGGCGATCTGCTGCCCGACCAGTTCGGAGGGACGCCCCGAGAACAGGCTCGTCTCGCGGTTCAACGGCCCTCACCCTCGGGCGAGACGACCCGGGTGGGCTCGTGCCCCACGACCCGCGTCGGCGGCGCGGCGGCCGGACGGCTCCCCGCGCCCCGGCCCTCGTCCTGGCCCTCACCCTCACCCTCTCCCCCGCCGTTGTCCTCCCGGTCCTCGGGGGCGACCACGCGCGTGGCCTCGGGAGCGTCCGGAGCCACGACCCGCGTCGGTTCCGGAGCCTCCGGAGCCACGACCCGCGTGGGTTCCGGGGCATTCGGAGCCACGACCCGCGTGGGTTCGGGAGCGTCGGGTGCCACCGCGCGCGTGGGCTCAGGCGGCTCCGGGGTCGCGGCGTCCACTGGTCCGGGCGGCGCCTCGGGCGGTACCACCCGCGTGGGGGGATGCACCGGCGCTTCGGCCCGGCGGGACACCGGCTCCGCCGGTTCCGCCCCTTCGTCCTTTCCCGCCCGTTCCGCCCGTTCCGCCCGCCCCGCCCGTTGCGCCGGGCGGGACGCCGGTTCCGCTTCGGGTGTCTCGTCCGTGGCGTAGGTGTTCATCCGGGCGCCGTCGGCGTAGACCCAGTGCCCGTGGGCGGAGTCGTAGAGCCACACGGACTCGCCGTCGACGACGACCCCGACCCGGATGCCGTGGGTGCGGGTGCGGAACGACTCGCGGTCGAGTCCCGCCGCGAGGTCCTCCACCGCGGAGCGGTAGCGCGCCAGGGCTTCCTGCGCCCGCCCCAGCAGCGGCCGCGGATCCGCGGCCCGGGTGAGCGCCCCGTCCGCGGCGGGCGGATCCTGCGGTACGGCGACCAGACGGCGGCCGTCGACCCACGCCGACCAGCCGTTGAAGCACAGCACGTGCCCCCAGTCGCCCTGCCGCTCCAGCAGCTGCACCGGCAGCAGCGGATCGAGATCCACGGTGGGCCGGGCCGGGTCGGGGGCCTCCCAGGCGGGCATCCCGTGCTGCGGGACGACGTGCGTGGGCCGGAAGCCGGGGGTCGTCATCGGCGCTCCCTACTTCCGCATGACGGCCGGTTCGTGCCGGCGCAGCAGCCGGGACACGAGGAAGCCGAAGAGCACCGACAGCACGACCAGCATCCCGACGTCCAGCAGCCAGGTGCCCGCCGAGTGCTCGAAGAGCGGGTCCTTCGTCAGGTCGTCGGGCACGATCCGGGCGAGCCCGACGGTGCCGGCCATCGCTGCCAGCGCCCAGCGTGCCGGCACCAGCCAGCCCAGCTGCTCCAGCCCGGGTGTGTCCGCCAGCTTCAGCAGGGCCCCGCAGAAGACGACCTGGACGATGGCGATGAGCACCAGCAGCGGCATCGTCACCTCTTCCTTGCGCACCAGGGCCGACACGAGCAGGCCGAGCATCATCGCCGTGAACGCGAGCAGGGCGACGGCGACCGTGATCTCCACCAGGGGCGGCATCAGCACGCCCTCGCCGCCCGGTGCGTTGAGATCCACGCCGAACAGGGCGACCAGGGTCAGCACCACCGCCTGGAGCACGGTGATGACGCCCAGGACGATGACCTTGGACATCAGGTACGCCGATCTGGACAGGCCCACCGCCCGTTCCCGCTGGTAGATCACGCGTTCCTTGACGAGTTCGCGGACGGCGTTGGCGGCTCCGGTGAGCACCGCGCCGACGCAGAGGATGAGCAGCGCGTTCATCGCGGTCTCCTGCGTCAGCTTGCCGCCCGCCAGGGCGCGGGCCATCGCGCCCATCACGAACGGCAGGGCGATCATGATGATCAGGAAGGTGCGGTCGGCGCTCAAGGCGGCGGCGTACCGGCGCACCAGCGTGCCGAGTTGGGCGCCGCGGCTGCGCGGCCGGGGAGGGGCGGTGATGACGACGGGCTCGGACCGCGGTTGCTGCGGCTGGGCGGAGGCGTCGGCCACGTACCGCCCGTGGAAGGGCGAGGTGAGGTACTCCCCCGCCCAGTCGCGTGCGGTGTCCCGGTCGAAGGCCTCGAAGGCCTCCGGCCACTCCTCGAAGCCGAAGAAGGGCAGGGCGTCCTCGGGCGGCCCGTAGTAGGCGATCTTCCCGCCGGGGGCGAGCACCAGGAGCCGGTCGCAGACGTCCAGGCTGAGCACGCTGTGGGTGACGACGATGACCGTCCGGCCGTCGTCGGCGAGTCCGCGCAGCATGTGCATCACCGAGCGGTCCATGCCGGGGTCGAGGCCGGAGGTCGGCTCGTCGAGGAACAGCAGGGACGGTTTCGTCAGCAGTTCCAGGGCCACGCTGACGCGTTTGCGCTGGCCGCCGGAGAGGCTGTGCACGGGCTGGTCGGCGCGCTGTTCCAGGCCGAGTTCGCGGATGACCTCGTCGACCCGGGCGCGCCGTTCGGCCTTGGCGGTGTCCTGCGGGAAGCGCAGTTCGGCGGCGTAGGAGAGGGCTTTGCGGACGGTCAGCTGCGCGTGCAGGATGTCGTCCTGCGGGACCAGGCCGATGCGCTGGCGCAGCTCGGCGTAGTCCCGGTAGAGGTCGCGGCCGTCGTAGAGGACGGTGCCGTGGTTCGCGGGGCGCTGGCCGGTGAGGGCGTTGAGGAGCGTGGACTTGCCGGCGCCGCTGGGGCCGACGACGGCGAGCAGGCACTTCTCCCCCACCGGGAAGGACACGTGGTCCAGCAGCGTCTTGCGGCCGCGGTCGACGGTGACGGCGAGGTCCTGCACGTCGAGGGAGACCTCGCCGGTGTCGACGTACTCCTGGAGCTGGTCGCCGACGAGGCAGAACGCCGAGTGGCCGATGCCGACGATGTCGCCCTGGCCGACGGGGGCGCTGGTGACGGGGCGGCCGTTGAGGTAGGTGCCGTTGTGGCTGCCCAGGTCGGTGATCTCGTAGCTTCCGTCGGGCAGGGCGCGCAGTTCGGCGTGCCTGCGGGAGACCGAGAGGTCGTCCACGACCAGGTCGTTGTCGGTGGCGCGGCCGATGCGGACGGTGCGGGTGGGCAACGGCCGCACGGTCGTGGGCTGCCGGTAGGTGCCGGTGTGGGCCGGCATGGAGACGGCGGAGGGGCGCTCCGGGCCGCGCGGGGCGGGGGCGGGACGGCCGGTCAGGGTCATGCGCGGTCCGTCGGCCGGATTGCCGAAGCGGATGACGCTGCCGGGTCCGACGTCCCGGGCGTGGATGCGCCGGCCGTCGGCGTAGGTGCCGTTGGTGCTGTCCTCGTCCTCGATGGTCCAGTGACCGTCCTCGGGCTTCAGCACGGCGTGGTGCCAGGAGACCCGGTCGTCGTCGATGACGATGTCGCTCAACGGGTCGCGCCCCACGTGGTAGTCGCGGCCCGGGATCATCACGGTGGTGCCCGTCTCCGTCTCCAGGACGAGCTCTGGTGCTACCGAGGGTTGCGCCATGGTCAAGATTCTACCGATGTGCCCTGTTCTGCGCCTGGGCGCAGCAGTGCAGGTCAGCCGACGGAAAGGCCGACGAAGGGGGCGGCGCGCTGCATCCGCAGGGCGTCCACGGACTCGGCGAGCAGTTCGTATTCGGTGGTGTCGTCGCTGGTGGCGATGCGTACCAGCCGTCCGGCCGCCAACTCCTCGGCGACATGCTCCTGCTGGGCGGGGTCGGCGCACCAGGCGCGCAGCAGCGCGGGCACGTCGGGCACGGTGGGGGCGACCGGCACGAGCGCGCCCGGTGGTAAGTGCTCGGCCTCGGGCCGGGGGTCGAGGCGCTGGGCGATCCAGGAGGCGCGGTCGCGCAGCCACCACAGTGCGAGGGCGAGGGTGGGCGCCCGGTAGGTACCGAGGGGCACTCCGATACGGCGGCCGTCGCAGACCCCGTACGCCGTGACGTGGCACAGGAACTCGTCGTGCACGTGACCCTCCCCCGCGGCCCTGCCCGTCCACCGGCCCGGCCTGGCTTGGCCGGCGGCTCGCGTGCTGTGCGTGAGGGCGCCGTCGCTGGATGTGAAAAGCGCTCTCGCAGGTCAGTATGTTCACTGCTGAATCACTGTCACCACGACTTTCCGGCCACTCTCCTGGCATATTCACCCCCCGGAGTTGGCCGAAATCCGGCGCGGGGCCGCAACGGCCCATGACTCCTGAGGTAATCGACCCTCCCGGCGGGCGCGGGCAAGGTGGTCGTACGGGGTCCGCCGTGACCGGGACCCGGGACCTGACCAGCAGGTACGACGCCTTGGAGGCTGATCGCCCATGTCCGCAACCGCCCACCGTCACGAGGACGCCGTCGCCCGTTACCTCGAGGCCTGGAACGCCGAGGACCCCGGGGCGCGCGCCAAAGCGGTCGCCGCCGCCTGGACCGAGGACGGCCGTTACACGGACCCGCTGGCCGACGTCAGGGGGCACGAAGGGATCGCCGCCGTGATCGCGGCGGCGAGGGAGCAGTTCCCGGGGTTCGAGTTCCGCCTCACCGGCGAGGTCGACGGGCATCACGACACCGCCCGCTTCTCGTGGGAACTGGTGAGCACCGCCGACGGCTCGGCGCCGGTCGCCGGGTCGGATGTGATCACCCTGGACGGCCAGGACCGGATCAGGGCCGTGCTCGGCTTCCTGGACCGGGTGCCCGCCGGGGCATGAGGCACCGGCACCGCGATGAGTTCTCCGGTGTCCGGCGGTCTGCACGAGGGAGAGACCGCCGACCACCGGAGGACGTCATGGCCACCACGGGAGACCTGGACGCGGAATTCACCGCGGTGCTGCGCAAGAGCCCCGCCGAGGGCGGCTGGACCTATCTGGTCTGGCCCCGGTCCGTCGAGTTCTTCGGCACCCGTGGCCTGGTCAAGGTCCGCGGGACGATCGACGGGCACCCGTTCCGCAGTTCCTTCATGGCCCTCGGGGACGGCACGCACAAGCTGCCCGTGAAGGCGGACGTCCGCAAGGCCATCGGCAAGGAGGAGGGCGACACGGTGACCGTGCGCCTGGAGGAACGGATCGGTTCCTGACCGGCGTGCCCGGGGACACCGCCCCGGGCCGCGGAACCGCTACTGCTTGACGACGGCGTCGATCCGGGCCAGCTCGTCCGCGTCGAAGTCGAGGTTGCGGATCGCGCCGACGCTGTCCTCGATCTGCCGCGCGCTGCTCGCACCGACCAGCGCGGAGGTGACCCGGCCGCCGCGCAGCACCCAGGCCAGGGCCATCTGCGCCAGGGTCTGGCCGCGCGAGGCCGCGATGTCGTTCAGGTCGCGCAGCCTGCCCACCAGGTCCTCGGTGAGGGCGTCGGAGTTCAGGAAGGGGCTGTCGCTCGCGGCCCGGGAGCCCTCGGGGATGCCGTCGAGGTAGCGGGCGGACAGCACGCCCTGCTCCAGCGGGGAGAAGACGATGGAGCCGACCTGGAGCTCGTCGAGGGCGTCGAGCAGGCCCTCGTCCTCGGGGCGGCGGTCCAGCATCGAGTAGCGCGGCTGGTGGATCAGGAGCGGGGTGCCCAGCTCGCCCAGGATGCGGGCGGCCTCGCGGGTCTGTTCCGCGGAGTAGTTGGAGACGCCGACGTAGAGCGCCTTGCCCTGCTGCACCGCCGAGTGCAGGGCGCCCATGGTCTCCTCGAGCGGGGTGTCGGGGTCGGGGCGGTGCGAGTAGAAGATGTCGACGTAGTCCAGGCCCATGCGCTTCAGGCTCTGGTCGAGCGAGGACAGCACGTACTTGCGGGAGCCCCACTCGCCGTACGGGCCCGGCCACATCAGGTAGCCGGCCTTGGTGGAGATCACCAGCTCGTCCCGGTACGGCGCGAAGTCCTGCTTCAGGAACTCGCCCAGGGCGGACTCCGCGGCGCCGGGCGGCGGGCCGTAGTTGTTGGCGAGGTCGAAGTGGGTGACGCCGAGGTCGAAGGCGCGGCGCAGGATGGCGCGCTGCGTCTCGACGGGCCGGTCCGGGCCGAAGTTGTGCCACAGGCCGAGCGAGAGCGCGGGGAGCTTCAGACCGCTGCGTCCGGTGCGCCGGTAGGGCATGTCCGCGTAGCGGTCGGGGTGTGCGGTGTACAACGCGACTCCAGAGGGGTTGGCAGGGTCGGGAGGAAACCGGTGTCCACTCTGGCGTGACCTGCGCCCATGCGTCCAACAGAAGAATCCGATGGAATTCAGCGGCTACGCTTCTCAGTCATGGAACTGCGCCATCTGCAGCACTTCGTCGCGGTCGCCGAGGACCAGCACTTCACCCGCGCGGCGGAACGCCTCCTGGTGTCCCAGTCGGGCCTGTCGGCGTCCATCCGGTCGCTGGAGCGGGAGCTGCAGACGCCGTTGTTCGTGCGCACGACCCGCCGGGTGACGCTCACCCCGGCCGGGCGGGCGCTGCTCGGTGAGGCGGAGCGGATCCTCGCGCAGGTGCGCGCGGCCCACGAGGCGGTGGCCGCGGTGCAGGGCGTGCTGCGCGGGATGCTCGCGCTCGGCTCCGAGCAGTGCATCGCCGGGGTGCACGTGGCAGGGCTGCTGGCGGCCTTCCGCCGGCGCCATCCGGACGTGGAGATCTGTCTGCGGCAGGCGGGTTCGGGGGCCCTCGCGGAGGAGGTCGCGGCCGGGCGCCTCGATCTTGCGTTCGCCGTGCGCACCGCCCAGGAGGACACCGACCAGCTGCGGGCGGTGCCGCTGACGAGCGAGCCGATGACCGTGCTGTGCCATCCGAGCCACCGGCTCGCCTCGGCCGGGGGCGCGGTGACACCGGAGGACCTCGGCGGTGAGGTCTTCGTCGACTTCCATCCCGACTGGGGGCCGCGGCGCACCACCGACGCGGCCTTCGCGGCGGCAGGTGTCCGCCGGAGCGTCGCCCTGGAGGTCAACGACGTCCACAGCCTTCTCGACCTGGTGGACGAGGACCTCGGCATCGCCGTCGTGCCCCGTCACTTCCGGCACAAGCGCGCCTCACTGACCGCCCTGCCGGTGAAGGGCGCCGGGGACGCGGTCTACGAGACGGTGGCGCTGCTGCCGCCCGAGCAGGCGACCAGTCCGGCGGCCCGGGCGCTGATGGGCCTGCTGGAAACATGGGGCCTGGCACCACCCCAGGAGGGTGTCCACCCCTCCTGACCCGCTCCGCCGCGCGCAGCAGACTCGTGACCGTTCCCGGAGGCGACTGCGGTCAGGAGTGGGCGAGATGACGGATCACACGCGACGGAACGTGCTGCGCGGCGCTGCGGCGATCACGGCGGCGGGAGCGCTCGTCGGCACCGGCGCCGAAGCCGCTCCGGCCCTGGCGGCGCCCACAGCACCGCGCCGCTTCCCCTTCCTCGAGGGCGCTTTCGAGCCGGTCACGGAGGAGCTGACGGCCTTCGACCTGCCGGTCACGGGCCGCGTTCCGCGTGAGCTGAACGGCCGCTACCTGCGCAACGGCCCCAACGTCCTCGGCCTGGAGGACCCCCGGGCCCACCACTGGATGCTCGGCGACGGCATGGTGCACGGCGTCCGGCTGCGCGAGGGCCGGGCCGAGTGGTACCGCAACCGCTGGGTGCGCTCCTCGCAGGTGGCGAGGAAGCTCGGCGAGCCCTGCCCGGGTCCCGTGCCGCCGGACGACTTCCCGTGCAACACCCATGTGATCCCCCACCGGGGGCGGATCCTCGCGCTCCAGGAGAGCGGCCCGCTGCCCTACGAACTCGACGACGAGCTGAACACCGTCGGCACGTACGACTTCCGGGGCACGCTCCGGGGCCCGCTCACCGCGCACACCAAGTTCGACGTCCATGCCGAAGAGCTGCACGCCATCGCCTACTACCCGACCTTGGACCACGTCCGGCACCTGGTCGTCGGTCCGGCGGGCAAGGTGGTGCGGACCACCGGGATCCCGGTGGCGGACGCGCCGATGATCCACGACTTCGCGCTGACCGAGCACCACGTGGTCATCCTCGACATGCCGGTCACCTTCGACCCGGCGGGCGCCGAACAAGGCGACATCGTGCCGTACGTCTGGAACGACCGGCATCCGGCGCGGGTCGGCGTGATGCCCCGCACGGGCGGCGCGGTCCGCTGGTTCGAGGTCGACCCGGTCTACTACTCGCACACCCTCAACGCGTACGAGGAGGGGCCGCACATCGTCGTCGACATGACGGCGTTCGACGCGCCGTTCCTCGTCGCCGGCAACGGCTCGGGCGGCCCCCACTCGGCGGGCACCCCCCGGCTCGACCGCTGGACGATCGACCTGCGTCACGGCCGGGTGCGGACCAGGACCCTCGACGACCGCCCCCAGGAGTTCCCGCGGGTCAGGGAGACGCTGGTGTCCCGCCGGCACCGGTACGGCTACTCGGCAGCGGCGGCGGAGATGTCACGCGCCTACCAGGCGGTCGACGGCACCCCTCCCGACGGGGCCTTCGCCAACGCGCTCATCAAGCACGACCTGCTGCGCGGCACCTCTCAGGTGCACCGGCTGCCCGCGGGCGCGGCGGCGAGCGAGGCCGTGTTCGTGCCGTCCGGCCCGGGCGACGGGCGGGCGGCGGAGGACGACGGCTATGCGATCGCCTATGTGCACGACCCCGACCGCGGGGCGTCGGACCTGCTGATCCTCGCGGCCCAGGACTTCACCGGGGAGCCGGTGGCCCGGATCCACCTCCCGGGCCGGGTGCCGCTGGGCTTCCACGGGAGCTGGATCCCCGACGCGTGATCCCCGGCGCGTGACTGCCGGCGCGTGATGCCCGGCGCGTGACTCCCTACGCGTGATTCCCGGCGATGCGCGATGGTGGACCTATGCATGCGAAGGACATCCTCATCGACGGTTTCAACCGCATCCGCGAAGAAGTCCACGCCACCGTCGAGGGCCTCGGGCCGGACGAGCTGACCGCCCGCCCCTCCCCCGACACCAACTCGATCGCCTGGCTGGTCTGGCACCTCACCCGCGTCCAGGACGACCACATGGCCGACGCCTTCGGCCGCGAACAGGTGTGGCTGTCCCAGGACTGGGAGAAGCGCTTCGGTCTCGACCTGCCCCGCCGCGACACGGGCTACGGCCACAGCCCCGCCAAGGTCGCCCGGGTGCGGGTCGACTCGGGCGACCTGCTGACCGGCTACTACGACGCCGTGCACGAGCAGAGCCTGGACGCCCTGCGGGGCCTGGCCGCCCAGGACCTGGACCGGGTCGTCGACGAGCGCTGGGACCCGCCGGTCACGCTCGGCGTGCGGCTGGTCAGCGTCCTGTCCGACGATCTCCAGCACATCGGACAGGCCGCCTACCTGCGGGGACTGCTTCAGAGCGCGGCGGCGTAACCGGGCAGCACCACGTCACGGATGAGGGCGTTGCGCTCGTCGAACGGGATGAACGCGCTCTTCAGGGCGTTGACGGTGACCGTGCGCAGATCCTCGACGGTCCAGCCGGCCTGCTCGACCAGCAGGGACATCTCGCGGGTCATCGTGGTGCCCGACACCAGCCGGTTGTCGGTGTTGAGGGTGACACGGAAGCCGAGGTCCTTCAGCGCGGTGATCGGGTGCTCGGCGATCGAGGTGGCGGCGCCCGTCTGGAGGTTGGACGTCGGGCACATCTCCAGGGCGATGCGCCGGTCGCGCACCCAGCCCGCGAGCCTGCCGAGCTTGCCGGCGGCGAGGTCGGGGATGTCGTCGGTGATCCGCACGCCGTGTCCGATGCGCTGGGCGCCGCAGACCTGGAGGGCCTGGTGGATGCTGGGCAGGCCGTGCGCCTCACCGGCGTGGATGGTGAACGGCACGTTCTCGCGGCGCAGGTGCTCGAAGGCCGCGAGGTGGTCGGCGGGCGGGAAGCCGTCCTCGGCGCCGGCGATGTCGAAGCCGACGACACCGGCGTCGCGGAACGCCACGGCCAGGTCGGCTGCCTCGCGCACCCGGTCGAACATCCGCATCCCGCACAGCAGGGTGCCGACCCGCACGGGTGTGCCCGCGGCGGCGGCCTTCGCCATGCCCGCCGCGAGACCTTCCTGGACGGTCTCCACGACCTCGGCCATGGTGAGCTCGCCGTTGGTGTTCAGCTCGGGGGCGTAGCGCACCTCGCCGTACACGACACCGTCGGCGGCCAGGTCGAGCACGTACTCCTCGGCCGTGCGCAGCAGGCCCTCGCGGGTCTGCATCACGGCGAGGGTGTGCTCGAAGGTGGCTATGTAGCGCACCAGGTCACCGGAGTTGGCGGCCTCGTAGTACCAGGCGGCGAGCTCGTCCGGGTCGGTCGTGGGCAGGGTGTGACCGACCGCCTCGGCCAGCTCCACCACGGTGGCGGGGCGCAGGCCGCCGTCGAGGTGGTCGTGCAGCACGGCCTTGGGCAGGCGGCGGATCAGATCGGCGTCTACGCGCGTAGCAGTCATGGCGGGTCTTTCCTCGGGCGTGGTTCGAGCCGGTGGTGTGATGCGGCGGGGAAGGGGGTCAGCCGGCGGGCTGGAGCAGGTCCCAGCGGTTTCCGTACAGGTCCTCGAAGACGGCGACGGTCCCGTACGGCTCGTGTCGCGGGTCCTCCAGGAAGGTGACACCGGCGGCCGTCATCCGGGCGTGGTCGCCGGCGAAGTCGTCGGTGTGCAGGAAGAACCCGACGCGTCCGCCCGTCTGGCTTCCGATCCGGGCGGCCTGTGCCTCCCCCTTGGCCCGGGCCAGCACCAGGCCGGTACCGGTCCCCGGGGTGCCGGGTTCGACGACGACCCAGCGGGACCCGTCGGGCCGGGGGGCGTCCTCGGCGAGCCGGAATCCGAGGGCGTCGGTGTAGAAGCGGATCGCCTCGTCGTAGTCGTCGACGACGAGGGTGACCAGGGCGATACGTCTCATCAGGGCCTCTCGGGGCGGGCGGTTGACCGGTGAGGTTATACGTAAAACGCGCGTGAGGGCAACTGCCCGCGCGACTCCGCCCCGCTCCGCTGTAACTACTAGTATGTACAGCCCTCGCCCTCGCCTCGTCCTCGCCCATCGGAGGTCCCATGCCGTTCGTCCGTATCGACACACTCCGGGCCGGCCCCGAGCGCCTCGCCGCACTCGGCCGGGCCGTGCACGACGCGATGACCGAGACAATCGGCATCCCGCCCGACGACCGCTTCCAGGTCCTGGTGGACCACGACGGCACGAGCGGCACCCTGCGCTGCGACGACTACCTGGGTGTGCACCGCGACGAGGGCATCGTCTTCGTCGCGATCACCCTGCGCGCCGGGCGCACGCCCGCACAGAAGCGGGCCCTGTACCGCAGAACCGCCGAGCTCGCCCACGCGTACGCGGGCACCGAGCCGCGGAACGTGTTCGTCGTCCTGACCGAGAACGGCTCGGCCGACTGGTCACTGGGCGAGGGCGAGGCCCAGTACCTGGAGCCGTAGGCCGGTGGACTCACGCTGCGGACACCGCGGTCCCGGGTCCCACGGCTCAGGCGCTGGGGCCCGAGGGGGCGTCCGGGCCCGTCAGGGACTCAACCGACGGTTCGGCGCGGGGCGCCGAGCAGGTGCAGCTCCTCGCCGGTGAGGCGGATCGCGCCCGCCGCCACGTTCTCCGCGAGGTGCCCGGGGTCGCCGGTGCCGGGGATGGCGAGGACGTGCGGGCCCTGGTGCAGGGTCCACGCGATGCGGATCTGGGCGGGACTCGCCCCATGGGCCCGGGCCACGGCGAGGACGTCCTCGTCGTGGGCGGTGACGGCGCCGCGCTCACCGGCCTCGCCCGCGACGGCGTAGAACGGCACGAAGGCGATGCCCTGGTCACCGCAGCGGCGGAGCACTTCGTCGGACTCGGGGTCGGGGCGGTCGAGGGCGTACCGGTTCTGGACGCAGACCACCGGTGCGATGGCCTGCGCCTCGGCGAGGTGGCGGGCCGTGACGTTGGAGACGCCGAGGTGGCGGATCAGACCCGCCTCCCGCAGTTCCGCGAGTGCCCCGAAGTGCTCGGTGATGGACTCCCACGACGGCATCCGGCGCAGGTTGACCACGTCCAGGTGGTCGCGGCCGAGCTGGCGCAGGTTCTCCTCCACGTGGCCGCGCAGGTCCTCCGGGCGCGCGGAGGTGCCCCACGTGCCGTCGTAGGCACGGTGCGGCCCCACCTTGGTGACGATGACGAGGTCGTCGGGGTAGGGCGCGAGCGCGCTGTTGATGAGTTCGTTGGCGGAGCGCAGGGACGAGAAGTAGAAGGCGGCCGTGTCGATGTGGTCGACGCCGAGGTCGATCGCCTTGCGCAGGACGGCGATCGAACGGTCGCGGTCGCTCGGGGTGCCGTGGTGGAAGGCGGCGCTGCCCGTCAGCCGCATCGCGCCGAAGCCGACGCGGTGGACGGGCAGGTCGCCGAGTCTCCAGGTGCCCGCGGCGGCCGCGGTGATCGTCTGTGTGCTCATCGACGGAGTCTCACACGGGACACCGCGGCCGGCGCAGCCGGTTCACGGGTACGTGTACGCGTTCAGGGCGGTGACGGCGGAGGCGGGGTCGCCGCGGTCGTAGTGGTCCACGGCGAGGAAGGTGGGCTTCTTGCGGGCGGCGGGCTGGCAGAACCTCCGGGCGCGGTCGGCGAGTTTGGTGTTGTCGGTCCCGGCGGTACCGGCGAGCGGGACGTCGCGGAAGTGGTTCATGACGAACAGCGGACGGAATCCGGGCTCGGTGCGGGTCAGCGGGATGTTGGTGTCGGGGCCGTACCAGCGGCTGTAGCAGGACCAGTCGGAGGTGCCGAGGCCCGAGCCCATGGACCAGTGGTTCTCGACGGTCCATTCCCGCTGGTACATGACGCCGAAGGAGTCCCGGGTCAGGCCCGCGGCCTGGTCGGCGGAGCGGCTGTGGTCGGTGAAGATCAGCAGCCGGTGGCCGGCGGCGGCCAGGTCCGTCATGGTGGGCCAGCCGCTCTGCCGCACCCCGGTGAGATCGGGCCGGTAGAGCACGTCCGACAGGCCGCGCACGCGGGCGAGTTCGGCGCGCAGGACGGCCGGGTCGACGTAGTCCTCCAGGAAGACGGTGACGAACTGGTCGGGGTGGGCCTTCAGGAAGTCGACCATGCGCTGGAGGTCGACCCAGAGGGCGACGGGCCTGCTGACGAGGGTGCAGCTGTTGTGGCAGAGGATCGCGCCGTCCGGGGTCTGGTGGATGTCGAGCATGAACCCCCGTACCCCGTCGACGAGTTGGCGTTCGATGCCGCGGGTCTGGTTGGGCACGAGGTTGACGAAGGGCGGGGCGAAGCCGCCGTCGACGCCGTTGGCGTAGGCGTTGTGGGTGGTGAGGAACGTGACCTGGTCCAGGGTGCGCCGGTCCCGCGGCGGCATCGGGGAGGTGACCGGGTCGACCGGGGTGAGGTACCAGGCGGCGAGGTCGCCCGCGCCGCCGAGGGCGAGGCGCGCCGGGTAGTCGGCGCCGGAGGGCTTGGGCGCCACGGTGAGGTGACGTGCGGTGCCCGGCGCCGTGAGGGTGTACCGGTCGGCGCCCGCCGGGTCGACCTCCCACCCGGCGTCGCCGCTCGTACAGGCGACGGTCGCGGCCTGGTCGCCACTGCGGCCGAGACAGCTGCCGGGCGCGACGGTGTTCTCCAGGAGGTAGGCGGACCCGGTCGGCTTCAACTGCCACTGCTGGCGGTCCTCGTTGCCGCGGGGTCTGTGCTGCTCGACCGCGCCGCCGTTGTCGGCCGCGTTGAGGCCGGTGGTGGCGCTCTGGACGTAGTACGTGCCCGGGGCCGGAGCGGCGACGGCAGCGGACTGGGGCGCCACGACCGCGGCGGCCAGTGCCGCGATCGTGGCGAGCAGGGCGTGGGGGGTGCGCAGTCGCATGGAGGATGCCCTTCGGTCAGCCGTCAGGTGCATGACATCCCGCATGACACCACGCCGCACGGTCCCGCGTCAGCAGTACAGGTTGCCTCCGGTCGACGTGCCGAGGATCTGCGTGAACCGCTGGTAGTTGTTCACCCGGCTCTGCACCTGCGCCGGGTTCTTGCCGTCGCACTCCAGGGAGCCGTTGATGCTGCGGATCGTCTGGCCGAACCCGGCGCCGTTCACCATGGCGTTGTGCGGGGTCATGCTGCCGGGGCCGGTCTGGGTGTTCCAGTACCACAGGGCCGTCTTCCAGGCGACGGCCGAGTCGTTCTGCACCAGCCAGGGGTTGTTCAGCAGGTCGATGCCGAGCGCGTCGCCGGCGGCCTTGTAGTTGAAGTTCCAGCTCAGCTGGATCGGGCCGCGCCCGTAGTAGGCCGCCTGCCCCGCCGGACAGCCGTAGGGCTGGCCCCAGTCGCAGTAGTGCGGGTAGTTGGCGGTGTTCTGCTCCACCACGTGCACCAGCCCGCCGGTCTCGTGGCTGACGTTGGCGAGGAAGGCCGCGGCCTCCTGCTTCTTCACCGTGTCGCTGCCGGTGTTGGCGAAGCCGGGGTAGGCGCTCAGGGCCGCGGTCAGACCGCTGTAGCTGTAGAACGAATTCCGGTTCGGGAACATCTGGTTGAACTGCGCCTCGCTCACGACGAAGCGGGCGTTGGGCGTGCCCGGACCGTTGTCGCAGGCGTACGGCTCCCAGTACCAGGTGCTGATGACCGGGTCGTAACCCGGGTTGGCGTGCTCGGCGATGTACGCCTTGCCGTCCGTGTAGCGCACGATGTCACCGGCGTTGTACGACTTGCCCGCCGTCCAGTTCGGGTAGCTGGAGCAGGCGGCGGCCGAGGCGTTCGCGGCGGGCAGGAGCACCGGCGCGGCGCCGGCGAGGGCGAGGGTGGCCAGGACTGCGGAGATACGGCGTCTCGACACGGGTTCGACTCCTTCGCGGAGCACGGCCGCACCCTGACGAGGGCAGGGTGGAGCAGGCCCTTGACCGCGCGCACCGGTGGTCCGGTCACGGCGTCGGGGCGGCCGTGGTGGGGGGCTGTGGAGGGACACTCAACCCTGTTGGTCTGTACCAGTCAAGGGTGTAGACCAGTCAGGTACGGACCTGCCGGCATCCGCGCTGGTCGACGAGCCGTCATCCCCCGCTCGGCGCTCCCATGGGTGCCGCCCCGGGCCGACACACCCCCGGGTCCCCACTCGGCTCCGCCCGGCCGCGAGAATGCGCCCATGACCACCACACCCCATCCCCTCGTCACCCGCGCGCGGCGGCTGGCGCACGAGCTCCTCGTCCCGCAGGCCGAACGCGTCGACCAGGAGGGGGTGCCCGCGAGCCATGTCGAGGCGGTGAAGCGGGCCGGGCTGCTCGGCGTGGTGGCGCCGCGGGATCATGGCGGGGCGGACGCGCCCGTCGCCGTGGCGCGGGAGACCGCGGAGATCCTGTCCGGGGCGTGCTGCTCCACCTGGTTCGTGCAGACACAGCACCACACACCGGTGAAGCTGATCGCCACCCACGACACACCGGTCCGGGAGAAGCTGCTGCGTCCGCTGGCGACGGGCGAGCTGATGGCCGGCATCGCCTTCGCCCATGTCCGCGCCTTCCCCCGGGTGCCGGTCCGGGCCGTTCCCCGGGACGGCGGCTGGCGGTTCGAGGGCAAGGTGCCCTGGTACACGGGCTGGGGGCTGAACGACGTGATGCTGCTGGCCGGGGTGACGGACACGGCCGAGGTGGTGTTCGTGTGCGTCGAGGCACACGAACAGCCCGGGCTGACGCCGTCGGCGCCGATGCGGCTCGCGGCCCTGAGCGCCGCCCGTACGGTGTCCCTGGAGCTGGACGGCCTGTGGGTGCCGGACGAGGCCGTCGTACTGCGCACCCCCCAGGAGGAGTTCGCCCTGATCGACCTCCCCCGGGCCGCCAACACCGTTCCCGCCGTGTTCGGGGTGGCGTACGCGGCACTGGACCTGGTGGCGCGGGCCCCGGACGGCGAGGAGACGGCGCGATCGCTGCGGACCCGGCTCGACGAGGTCCGCCGGGAGGCCTACGCCCTGGCCGACCGGCCCGACCCGGCGGACTGCGTTCCGGAGCGCCTGGCCGTGAAGACCCGTGCCTACGACCTCCTGCGCGCGGCCACGACCGCGGCGATCGTGGCCGGGGGCGGCCGTTCCATGGATCTGGGCAGCCGGGCACAGCGGCTGGCGCGCGAGGGGATGTTCCTGCTGGTGCAGGGCCAGACGGCCGAGGTACGCAGGACGCACCTCGGCTCGCTGGCGTCCGCCTAGCCGAGCGGGGGCACCGCGGACGCCCCGCCCCTCTGGCTCGGGACCTTTCCGCAGAACTCCGCTTCGATGACGTCGGTGTACAGGGAGGAGCGCGCCGGCCAGTCTCCGTTGATGTTGAAGGTGAGCTGGTGTTCGCCGTCCGGGGTGCCGACCATCGCGGACAGGGAGCCGTTCGTACGGCCGCTCTTGCCCACCACCTTCACTCCGCAGGAGAGCTGCGCGAACTCGACACCGAGTCCGTACCCGATGCCGTGTCCGGCCGGGACCTCCTCGAACATCTCCTTCATCTGCCGCTGGGGCAGCAAGTGACCCTTCACGAGGGCGTGTTGGAAGCGGTTGAGGTCGCGCTGGTGGAGATGACGTCGCCGGCCGCGCCCAGCCAGGTCATGTTCTGTTCGGTCGCGTCGTGGATCTCGGCGTCGGGGGCGTCCTGGTGGAGCCGGGAGTAACCGACGGGGTGGGGCTCGGGCATGTGGGGATTCGTGCCGGGGAACGACGTGCCGCGCAGCTTCAGCGGCCGAAGGATGCGGCGGGTGATCTCCTGGGCGTGGTCGTGGCCCGTGGCTTTCTCGATGACCATGCCGGCGATGACGAAGTTGGTGTTCGAGTACGACGGTTCGCGCTCGGGGCCGGGCCGCGGTGCGTGCCGCAGGGCTGTCGCCACGAGTTCCTCGGGTGTGTGGGTGTCGTACCGGTGCTCGGGGAAGCCGGGTCCCGCGCTGTCGTGACCGAGGACGGGGTCGTCGGTGTGGTGGGCGATTCCGCTGGTGTGGTCGAGGAGTTGCCGCAGCGTCACCTCAGTGCCGTCGTAGCCGTTGCCGTGCAGGAGGCCGGGCAGCCATCGCTCGGACATATGCGCCCGGCTGCAGGGTTGATCCGGCGGCACGGTGTCGGGAGGGGCACCCCTGAAACGCCCCGCGCGCCCGCTCGGTTCGGCACGATCCGAGCGGGCGCGTTCTGTCGCCGGTCGAACGGCGGAGGGTGCCGGGCGAACGCCGGAGGGCTCAGTCGTCCTCGGGGACGACCACGAGGAAGGCGTCCGACTCCAGGTCCATCACGACGGTGGCCGGTTCACCCTCGGCGCGGCGGCGTGCCGCGTACTCCTCCGCGGGCCAGGATCCGCGCGGAGACCCCGCCGGGAACCGCTCCAACACCTTCGCGCCGATGGCCGTGGTCACGTCCGCTGCCCTCCCTGCTCCTCGTCGCCCGCCCGGGCGACGTCGCCGGTCGCTGTCGTACACATCCGGATGCCCCCGATCCGCCCGGACATGTACCGCGGGGTCATTCCGCACGCCCCCGAGCTCTACACATAAAGGCTGAATAAGAGCAGAATGACACGTACGCGGCGATTACCGCACACCCCTCCAGAAGCGGTCGCCCTGCACCATGAAGGAGACGAGTCATGGCCAACGTCTCGCCCACCAGAGGTGATATCACCACCCACCCCGACGCCTCCGAGATGCGTGACCGCTACGCGCGCGTGCTCGGCGGCCGTGATGTGGCGCTCGTGGACGGACCGGTGTTCCTGCTCGGTCTGTACTGCGCCACCTCCCCGTGGATAGTCCACTACACGACCAGCCAGCCGGCCCTCGTGACCCACAACCTGATCATGGGGATCGCGATCGGCATGCTGGCACTCGGGTTCACTCGCGCCCCCGAGCGCATGTACGGCCTGAGCTGGGCCATGTGCGCCATGGGCGTGTGGATGATCATCTCGCCGTGGGTCGTCGGCGACAGCCCGGACGCCGGTGTCGTGTGGAACGGCATCATCATCGGCGCACTGGCCGTGATCCTGGGGCTCGTGTGCGCCGGCACGGCGGCGAAGGCGGCACCGAGGCCGTAGCGGACACGGGAAGGGAACCGAAGGCCGGTCCGCGCCCTGGACCGGCCCGTTCATGTCCAGCCCGAAGGGACGAAACGGGCGGCCGGATGCGTGACATCCCCTGCCGTCCGTCCGCCCCGGCCCGTGCGGCTAGGAGTGGTACAGGTACGGGGTCGTGGTCGTCAGGGGCAGGAAGCCGAGCCGTCGCAGGATCGGCCGGCTCTGGTCGGAGGCGTCGACCTGGAGGTAGGAGTAGCCGCGGGCCGCGGCGGCCCGGGCGCGGTGGGCCACCAGGGAGCGGTAGATGCCCCGGCCGCGCCACTCCCGTACGGTGCCGCCGCCCCAGAGACCGGCGAAGGGGGTGCCGGGGACGAGTTCCATGCGGGCCGCGCTGACCGGCCGGTCGCCGGCCATCGCCACGACGGCGACGACGGTGTCCGGGTCCGCCGACAGCCGGGCGAGGAGCTGGTGGCGCAGCCAGGAGCTGTCCGCACCGAACGCGTCCTCGTGGACGTGGGCCACGAGATCGACGCCCGCCGGGTCGGTGACCGGCTCGACGCGCACGCCCTCGGGCGGTTCGGCGTCGAGGGCGACGGCGGCGACCTCCCCGATCATCAGCGTCTCCGCGGGTTCGGGCGTGAACCCGGCCGCGCGCAGGCGCCGCCCGAGGTCCGCCGGCCGGTCGTGCCCGTAGACCTTCCACTCGAAGTCGAGACCGAGGCCGGTGTAGTGGCCGATCTGTGCGGCGATCGCCGCGTCCGCCCCGGCCTCGTCGAGGTCGGACCACACGATGCCGTTCCAGCCCTGCGCGGAGGCGACCTGGCGGACGACGCCGCCGGTCCGCTCGACCCGGGCGTCGGGACCGTCCGGGCGTGCGCCCACGCGCAGGTCACGGTCGAAGAGGGCGAGCAGCTCCGCATGATCCATGAGCCCACTTCAGCAGGCGGCGGGAGCACGCGGCAACGGATTTTGCGGCCCGCCCACCCTCCCGGCCCCGAGACCTCGGCCCCAGACACTTCGGCACCCCGGCACCTCACCCACCAGATCCCCGGCCCCCGGCACTCCGCCCACCAGGTCCCCCCGGCCCCCGGCACCCCGCCCACCAGGTCCCCCCAGCCCCCGGCACCCCGCCCACCAGGTCCCCCCAGCCCCCGGCACCCCGCCCACCAGGTCCCCGGCCCTCGACGATCCACCCACCGGGTCCCCGGCCCTGGGCACCCCGCCCAACAAGCCCCCGGCCCTAGGCACCCCCGCCCACCAACTCCCCGCCCCCGGCACTCCACCCCTCCGGCCCCCGGCCCCATTCCTTTCCCGCAGGTGGCCGGCGCCCTAGGGTCCTGTCGATCACGCGTCGTCTCGGGAAAGGCCTGCCGCATGGTCGTGAAGGACACGGAACTGCCGCACCTGCGCCGCTGTGTGGAGCTGGCGGCCGAGGCCCTGGACGCCGGGGACGAGCCGTTCGGGTCGGTCCTGGCCGGCGGGGACGGCACCGTCCTCGGCGAGGACCGCAACCGGGTGGCCTCGGGCGACCGCACCCGGCACCCCGAGTTCGAGCTGGCCCGCTGGTCGGCGGCGCACCTCACGCCCGCGCAGCGGGCGGCCGCCACGGTCTACACCTCCGGCGAGCACTGCCCGATGTGCGCGGCCGCCCATGCCTGGGTCGGCCTCGGCCGGATCGTCTACGTCGCCTCGTCCGAACAACTCGGCCAGTGGCTTGCCGAGTTGGGAGTCCCCGCGCCGCCGGTCCGGCCACTCCCCGTGCACGAGGTGGCGCCCACTGTAGTCGTGGACGGTCCGGTTCCCGAACTCGTCGAGCAGGTGAAGGAGTTGCATCTCAGGTTCCACCGCGGGCGCGGCTGACTCCCGGCACGGGCACCTGCCCGAGATGCAGGGCCGCTCGCACGAACCTACGATCGTTTTCAATTGGACCAGATGTAAGACCAGGCGTACGCGCCGGTCTCCCCGACCGGGGGGAGGCACATGTCCTCGTTGCCGGCACGTCGGCTCATGGTCGTCTACGTCCTCCTGGTCACCGCCGTCACCGTCGTGTACATGACCGTGCCGGTGATGATTCCCGTCATGTGGGCCCTGATGGGCCTGGCCGGGGTCGGCGCCATCCTCATCGGCACCCGTCTCCACCGGCCAGCCCACCCGTGGCCCTG
The DNA here is from genome assembly GCF_042733745.1 of Streptomyces sp. NPDC059696. Classification (NCBI taxonomy): domain Bacteria; kingdom Bacillati; phylum Actinomycetota; class Actinomycetes; order Kitasatosporales; family Streptomycetaceae; genus Streptomyces; species Streptomyces sp. NPDC059696. Next base: position 13,242 of record NZ_JBHWFG010000028.1, on the reverse strand, counting down.
GTGGGTCCTGGCGGCCGGCCTGCTGGTCTTCATCGCGGGCGACACGTACTACTTCGTGATGGAGCAGTACGTGGGGGTGTCCAATCCGTTCCCCTCCCCGGCGGACGCCTGCTACCTCGCGATGTACCCGCTCATCGCGCTCGGCCTGTTGGGGCTGGTGCGGCACCGGTGGGCCGAACGCGACCTGCCGAGCCTGCTCGACGCGCTGATCGTCACCGCCGGCCTCGCGCTGCCGGTGTGGGTCTATCTGGTGCAGCCGCTGACCGTCGTCCAGGGCCTGACCTGGCAGCAGCGTGCCATCAGCATCGCCTACCCCCTCGGCGACATCCTCGTGCTGGCCCTGCTGGTCCGGCTGCTCACCCCCAGCCCGGTCAACGGCTCCAACCGCGCCGTGCGCCTGCTGGTCGCCGGCACGGTGACCCTGCTCGTCACCGACATCGGCTACGGGATCCTGCAGTTGAACGACGTGTGGGAGACCGGCAGCTTCCTCGACCTCGGCTGGGTCGTCTTCTACACCGCCTGGGGCCTGGCGGCGCTGCATCCGTCCATGGTCGAACTGACGGCCTCCGTGCCCCAGCGGGAATCCCTCCTCCCGCCGCCGCGCCGGCTGGTCATGCTCGCCGTGGCCACACTCATCGCCCCGGGAATCCTCCTCTGGGAGGCCCTGAGCGGCCAGACCCGGGACGCCGCCGTGATCGCGGCCTTCTCGGGCGTGCTGTTCCTCCTGGTGATCCTCCGGCTGGCCGGAATGGTCGTCGCACACCGCCATGCGGTCCGCAGGGAGCTGGCCCTGCGGGGAGCCGCCGCGTCGCTGGTCTCCGCCTTCCGGCAGGAGGAGGTGGACCGGTCCTGCCGGGCGGCGGTCGACCGGCTGATGGGTCCCGACGTACCGCACCAGACCCTGCTCCTGCCGCGGGAGCGCGCGGCCGACCTGGGCAGCCGCGGCACCCGGCTGGTGAGCCCGGCCGCCCTCGACCCCGACCTCCAGGCCGGACTGAACGGCCTGCCGTCCGTCCTGGTCTGCCCCATGACCCAGCCGGACCGTCCGGCCGGGGCCGTGCCGGGCATCATGCTGGTCGCCGCCCCCGAGCCGCAGCTCGACGAGACCCGGAGCTCCCTCGAGATCCTGGCCTCCCACGCGGGCCTGGCCATGGAGCGTGTCGCGCTGCGCAAGGAAGTCGGTCGGCGGGAGAAGGAGGCGTACTTCCGCACCCTCGTCCGCAACGCCGCCGACGTGATCCTGATCCTGGAGGACGACGACACCGTCCGGTACGCCAGCCCTTCGGCGCGGTCCGTGTTCGGCACCGACGACCTCGTCGGGGTCCCGCTGCCGCAGCTGGTGGATCCGGGCGACCGGGACCGGGCCGCGCGGGGGCTGACCGCCGTACGCGAGCGAGGGCCGTGGGCGGGGCACGACCACTGGTGGGTGCGGCACCGGGAGGGACGCGTCGAGGTGGAGGTCCGGTTCAGCGATTTCCGTGACGAGCGCACCGTGTCCGGCCTGGTGGTGACCCTGCGGGACGTGACCGAGCAGCGGCGGCTGGAGCAGGAGCTGACGCAGCGGGCCTTCCACGACTCACTGACCGGTCTGCCCAACCGGACCCTGCTGCTGGAGCGGATCGAACGCGCCCTGCTGCGCGGGCGCCGCGAGTCGTCCCTGACCTGTCTGCTCTTCATCGACCTCGACGACTTCAAGCTGGTCAACGACACGATGGGGCACCGGGTCGGCGACCATCTGCTGGTCTCGGTCGGCAACCGGCTGTCCCGGACGCTGCGGCGCAGCGACACCGCGGCCCGGCTCGGCGGTGACGAGTTCGCCGTACTGATGGAGGACGCCAAGCAGCCCCTGGACGCGGAACTGCTCGCGGCCCAGGTGATCCAGACCCTGGGCCGTCCGTTCGACCTGGCCGACGAGTCGGTGACGGTGTCCGCCAGCGTGGGCGTGGCCACCGCCCGCGACAGCACGGACGCGGAGGAATTGCTCGGCCACGCCGACCTCGCGCTGTACGCGGCGAAAGCGGCGGGCAAACGGCAGTGGCGCCGCTTCAAGCCGCTGCTGCGCAGCCGCATGGTCGAGCGGCACGATCTGCAGTCCCAGCTGGCCCGGGCCGTCGCCGACAAGGCGTTCGCGCTGCGCTACCAGCCCGTCGTGGACATCGCGGCGGGCGAGGTGGTGGGGTTCGAGGCGCTGGTCCGCTGGCCGCACGAGCAGCGGCCGCCCGTCATGCCGGACCAGTTCATCAGGCTGGCCGAGGAGACCGGGCACATCGCCCCGCTCGGCTCATGGGTGCTGGAGAACGCGGTCAGCGACATCGTGAACCTGCAGCGCCTGCCCGGGCCCGCCCGGCCGCCGTACGTCAGCGTGAACGTCTCCGCCCGCCAGTTCCGCGACGCCGGGTTCATCGAGCAGGTCGGGGAGGCGCTGAGCACACCGGGGCTGGAACCGGGCTCGCTGCAGCTGGAGCTGACCGAGACGGTGCTGCTGCACCGCGACGACCGCCTCCAGACGGTGCTCAACACGCTCAAGGAACTCGGGGTGCACATCGCGGTCGACGACTTCGGCACCGGCTTCTCCTCGTTGCGCTACCTGCGGGACTTCCCCATCGACGTGTTGAAGATCGACAAGTCGTTCATCGACGACATCGCGCGCGACGCCCAGCAGGTCGCCCTGGTCGAGGGCATCGTGCGGATCGCCGACACCCTGGGCCTCCAGGTCATCGCGGAGGGCATCGAGGACCCGTCCCAGCGGGATCTGCTGGCCGGGATGGGATGCCGGTTCGGCCAGGGGTACCTGTTCGCCCGGCCGATGACGGTGGAGCAGAGCGCGCGGGTGCTGCGGGAGCCGAGCGCCCGTCCGTTCGCCTCGCCGCCGGCGCGGCGGCCCCGGATCGACGCCGCCCGGGGGCGCCGGGAGGCACGCTGGGCGGATCTGGAGCATCTGCGCCGCACGAGCCCGATGAGCGACGCGGTCCTGGACGAGGTGCGGGGGCGGCACATCCGCAGCGGCGACCACTGGCTGATCGACTTCGCGTCGTGCAACTACCTGGGCTTCGACTGGGAACCGGAGATCATGGCGGCCGTCGATCCCGCCGTGCGCCGCTGGGGCACGCACCCCAGCTGGTCCCGACTGCTGGGCAGTCCGCGGCTGTACCCCGACATCGAGGAGCGGCTCGCAGCGCTGCTCGGAGCGCCGGACACGCTGCTGCTGCCGACGCTGACGCTGATCCACTCCTCGGTGATCCCCGCCATCGCCGAGGACGGGCACGTGTTCGTGGAGGCGACCGCGCACCGCACGGTCTACGACGGCTGCGTGGTGGCCCGGTCGCAGGGCGCCACCCTGCACCGTTTCCACGCCGAGCGGCTCGACGAACTGCGGTCCCTGCTGGCCGCCGTGCCGCCGGGGACGCCGCGGCTGGTGTGCCTGGACGGCGTCAACAGCATGAGCGGCAACATCCCCGACCTGCCGGCGCTGGCGGCGGTGTGCCGCTCGCAGGGAGCGACCCTGTACGTCGACGACGCGCACGGCTTCGGCGTGATCGGCGAGCGCGGGCCGGGCGAGACGTGCCCCTACGGCATGCGCGGCAACTGCGTGGTGCGGCACACCGGGGAGTCGTACGACGGGATCGTGCTCGTGGGCGGTTTCTCCAAGGCGTACTCGTCCCTGCTGGCCTTCCTCGCGCTGCCCTCGGAGTTGAAGAACCGGCTGAAGACCGCGGCGGCGCCCTATCTGTACTCGGGTCCCTCACCGACGGCGTCGCTGGCCACGGCGCTGGCCGGACTGGACGTCAACGACCGCCGGGGCGATGTGATCCGGGCCGATCTGTACCGCAAGACGGTCCGGGTGCTCGACCACCTGGATGCCATGGGGGTGTACAGCCTGAACTCGGACCGGCTGCCCATCGTGGAGGTGCCCCTGGCCAACCCCGCGGACCTGGACGCGGTCGCCGCGTTCCTGTGGCAGGAGGGCGTCTACGTGACCCTGGCCGCCTACCCGCTGGTCCCGCGGGACCGGGTGGGTTTCCGTGTCCAGCTCACCGCCCTCAACTCCGACGCCGACATCGACCACCTGAACGCGACGATGACCCGGTTGTCGGAACGGTTCCCGCTGCGGCTGAAGGGCTAGACGGCCATGACGACGCACAACGACGACGTGGACTGGGACCTGTGGCCGGTCGCCGACTACCTCGCGGAGAACTACCGCGAGGTGCACGCGTCGGACGCGGCGGTCATCGCGCACCACTCGGCGTTCTACCGGGGTCTTCCTCCCGGCGGCATCGCCCGCTCGGTGGAGTTCGGTGCGGGCCCGAACCTGTATCCGCTGATACTCGCCTCGGCCGCGTGCCGCAGGATCGACGCCGTGGAGGCCGGGGCGAGCAACGTCGCCTACCTCGAGGACCAGATCTGCCACCGCCTCGACGCGAGCTGGCTGCCCTTCCACGCGCTGTGCCGAAGCCTCAACCCCTCGATTGCGCCGACGCTGGCCGGGGCGCTGGCCCCGGTGAACGTCGTCCACGCCGATGTCCGGTCCCTGCCGCCGGGCACCTACGGGCTGGCCTCCATGCACTTCGTCGCCGAGAGCGTCACGGAGGACTTCGCCGAGTTCGCCGACTTCTGCCGCACCTTCGTCCGCACGGCCCGGCCGGGCGGCCACCTGGTCGCCGCGTTCATGGAGAACATGCCGACCTACCGGATCGGGCCGGCCTCCCGCTGGCCGGGCTGCCCGGTGAACCCGACGACGGTCACGGAGGTCTTCGCACCGCTGACCCGGGACCTGGACGTGACCCACATCGACGTGGACCCGACCCTGCCGGACTACGGCGACTCGGGCATGGTGCTGCTCACGGGGGTGGCCGAGGCGGTGTGACCGCTGCCGGTCAGCCGTCCGCCCCGGGCCGGAACCTGCGGCGCAGCACCAGCCCCCCGGCGACCAGCGCCGCGCTCGCCGCGACCGACTGGAGGGCGCGCTCCGTGCCCGTGTGGGCCAGGGCGCCCCTGGCGTGCGGGACGGTCCGCGGGGCCGGCCGGGGGTCCGGGTGGGGATCCGGGTGGGTCCGGGGCGGCGCGGTCGGCTCCGGGTCCGGCTTCGTCGGGTGCCGGGGGCGGACCGGGTCGCGGTCGCCGGGGCCGTCGGAGGAGGTGTTGCCGGTCGCCGGGTTGCCGACGCCCACCACGTTCACCGAGTTGCCCGTGACCTCGACGGGCAGGTCGACCGGCAGCTGCACGCCGTTGCCGGAGAGCACGCCGGGGGAATCCGTTCCGCCGCCCTCGGCGACAGCGCCGCGGGAACCCCCCGGTCTCCCGGACCGCCCGGCGTCCTCGTCGGCGCAGCGGTTGCCGGCGGCGGGGTTGAGGAGCCCCACCACGTTCACGGTGTTCCCGCACGCGTTCACCGGGACGTGCACCGGCAGCTGGAGGGTGTTGCCGGAGACCACCCCCGGCGAACCGGCCGCCGAGCCGTCCGCGCCGGAACCGGCGTACGCGGGGACGGTCACGGCCATCGCGCCCGAGGCGGCGGCGACGGCGATCACTCCGGTTCGGGTAACCCTTCGCATAAGACCCCTGCCTTCCAACGTCGTCGGCGGGCATGCGCCCGCACCGGGGAGAACGCCGGGCTCCCGGTCCGAGTTATGGCTTATCCGCCTTTCACTCCATCGAGCGGACAGGTTGTCGAACTAGCGGTAAAGCCCTTCGTACGCGGGCCCCGGGGTGCGGGCGGCGACGGGGCGGCGGAACCGGGCGCACGGCTCGCCGCACGACGGCGTCCGCCCGGAGGCGAGGCGTCCGGGGCGCGCTTATGGTGAGCGAGGGCACCGATCCGGTCCGTACCTGGAGGCATCGATGCTGGCCAAGCTGTCCACGCGCCCCTCGATACGGCGCTGCGCGGTCACCGGCACGGCCGGGCTGGCCCTGCTGGGCACGGCACTGCCGGCCGCCGACGACCCTCCGCCCGGCCTGACGCGCTTCTACGACCAGAAGGTCACCTGGTCGCGCTGCGAAGGCATGGACATGCCGAAGGACCTCCAGTGCGGGAAGGTCACCGTCCCGCTCGACTACTCCGAACCCGGCAAGGGCACCCTCGACCTCGCCGTGGCCCGGTACCGGGCCACGGGCAGGTCCCGGGGCTCGGTGCTGCTGAACTTCGGCGGTCCCGGCGGCCAGGGCGTGGCCCAACTCGCCATGGGGGCCAAGGACTTCATGGGCCTGACGAACGGCTACGACGTGGTGTCCTTCGACCCGCGCGGTGTGGGCCGTTCCTCGCCGGTCAGTTGCGGGAACGCCTCGACCGCCGCCCTGGACGAGACGGACGGCGACGCCGACGCGGCCGAGGCCGGGGCCGTGCTCGAAGAGCTGCGCACGGCCGCGACCGAGTGCACCGAGCACTCGGGCCCGGTCCTGCCCCACATCGGCACGGTCAACGCCGCCCGCGACCTGGACGTCATGCGGGACGCCCTCGGCGACGACAAGCTCAACTACCTGGGCTTCTCCTACGGCAGCCGGCTCGGCGCGGTGTACGCGGCCCAGTACCCCGGGAAGGTCGGCAGGATGGTGCTGGACGGCGTCGACACCCTGACCGAACCGCTGACCGACCAGGGTGTGGTGAGCGCCCAGGGGCAGCAGACCGCACTGGAGAACTTCCTGACCTGGTGCACCGAGGACATCGCCTGCCCGTTCGGACGCGATCCCCGAGCGGCCCGGGAACACGTCGTGGAGGTGGTCGAGTCGCTCGACAAGGACCCGCTGCCGACCGACTTCGGCGAGGCGTTCACCGGCCAGGACTTCGCGGGCGCCCTCGCCCAGGGCCTCTACAGCAGGGAACTGTGGCCGTCGCTGCAGCGGGCCGTCGGCCAGCTGCTGGAGGACGGTGACACCCGCGGGCTGGAGGCGTTCCTGTCCGGCGGCTTCACCCTGCCGCCGCGGCGCACCCCGCACGCCGGGCTCACCGACCCGGCGGACATCCCGCTCGACAACCTGCCGGCGGCACTGATGGCGGTGAACTGCGCCGACGATCCCGACCGCCCCTCCGCCGCGCAGGTCACCGAGGACCTCGGCCGGCTGCGCGCCCGCTACGAGCAGGCCTCCCCGGTGTTCGGCCGGTACCGGCTCACCCAGGTACTGATGTGCTACGGCCGCCCCAAGGGCACCGACTACATCCGCGACGACGTCAAGGACGTCGAGACGCCGCGGATGCTGCTGGTCGGCACCCGCGGCGACCCGGCCACGCCCTACCGCTGGACGGTGGAGACGGCCAGGAGGCTCGGATCGTCGGCGGTGGTGCTCGACAACCGGGGCGAGGGTCACACCGGCTACGGCTCGTCGAAGTGCGTGCACAGCAAGGTCGACGCCTTCCTGCTGTACGGAACCCTGCCGCCGGACGGCAGTTCCTGCGGCTCCGACCGCGACGACGAATGAGGGCCTTTCACCCGAATGCCCTCATGTCGGATTCGCTCTATCGTTCTGTCATGGAGCACGTTCTGAGTCCCGCGACCCTGTCCGAGCTGCGGCGCCCGCGCCCCTACCCCGCGGTCTCCGTGCTGACCCCGACACACCGGCGTGATCCCTACAACGCCCAGGACCAGGTCCGGCTGCGCAACGTGGTCGCCGAGGCCAAGCGGCAACTGGAGGCCGATCCGGCCGTCACCCGCGAGCGGCGCACCGAGGTCGCCGGGCACCTCGACCGGGCACTGGCCGAGGTCGACCTGACCCACGCCGAGGACGGTCTGGCGATCTTCGCCGCCCCCGGCGAGCACCAGGTGTGGTCGCTGACCCGGCCCGTCCCCGAGCGGGTGGTGCTCTCGGACACCTTCCTCACCCGCAACCTCGTCTCCGCCCAGACGGCCGGGCGGCCCTTCTGGATCCTCTCCCTCGCCGCGGACCGCGTCACCCTGTGGAACGGCGGCGTCGACCGGGTCTCCGCGGCCCGCGTCGGCGGCTTTCCGCTGACCCGGCGCGTGGAGAACTTCGACCCGGAACGGCAGCAGCGGATCGGCGACACCCCGAGCGCCTTCCGGGAGGAACGCACGCGCCGGTTCCTCCGCGAGGCCGACCTCGCGATGGCCGCCGTGCTGCGCGACCACCCGAGAACGCTCTATGTCACCGGCGAGCCGGCCGCCCTCTCCTTGCTGGAGGAGGTCGGTGTCACCGCCCGGGACGCGGTGCACGTTCCGCACGGCGGCCTCGCGCACGGGACCCCCGAGACGGTGTGGCAGGCCGTGCGGCCGGTGGTCGAGGAGGAGGCCCGCAGGAGCACGCACGCCGTGGCCCGGGCCCTTGAGACGGCGCGCGGGCGGCGGGAGTTCGCGGCCGGTGTCGACGAGCTGTGGCAGAGCGCCCGGGAGGGCCGCGTCCGGCTACTGGCCGTCGAGGAGAACTACCGGGTGACGGTCCGCGACGCGGGAGACCATCTGGTCCTCGCCGAGTCCGGCGACCTCGACTCCCGCGAGGACATCGTGGACGAGATCGTCGAGCAGTGCCTGGAGACCGGGGCGGACGTCCGCTTCGTGCCGGACGGCATGCTCGGTGAGGCGGACGGCATGGCCGGGGTGCTGCGCTACTGATCGCGGACCCACCCGGCGGACCCGTCTCCCCGACCGCCTCGCGGACCCGCCCGGCGGACCCGTCTCCCCGACCGCCTCGCGGACCCGCCCCGCAGGCTCGAACAGACGGCCGTCGAACACGCGGAGCAGCCTCGACCGGGGTCCCGACGGCCCCTCAAGTCCCGTGTGTACGCTACGACTTGGATCTCCTGGCGGCGTCCCCCGCAGCTACCTCGGAGTAACTCCGCGAGACGGTGGCATATGCCAGAAGCACCACCGTATCGTGTGTCGTCGAATCCCTTACAGGGCGTCGCGGGCTGTGCAACAGTCGTAACGGTCCCTCCGTCCGCCTTGGTCGTACCGTCCCGCATCGGAGTGCGTCATGCCGTCCCACCTCTCCGCGGACCGCCCAGCCGCCCAACCGCCCCCGCGCGGCTCGGTCGACGCGCTCATCTCGCAGACCCGGCGGCTCAAGGGCGACGTGGACGCGGTGCGCCGCGACTCCGAGGGAGAGGGAGCCGATCACCCGCGCGAGCGCTGGCAACGCGCCCTGTGCGACCTGGCCCTGCACCAGCTCAACGACCTCGACGAGCACCTGGCCCAGCTGCGGGACGGTCCCCTGCCCGCGGCGGCCGACCCGGAACCCGCCGAGGCCGCACCGGGCTCACTGCTCAGCCGGGTCGGCAGCGCCGAGTGGAACCTGCAGACCGACCGGGCCAGTTGGTCCGGGGAGCTCTACCGCATCCTGGGCCGCGACCCGGCAGCTCCCCCGCTCACCCTCGACGAACTGCCGTCGCTGGTGGTGGAGGAGGACCGGCCGAAGCTGACGGCGATGGTCACCGACTGCCTCGTGGACGCCAGGCCCATCGACGGCGAGTTCCGCGTCGCCCGCCGGGCCGACGACGTGCGGACCCTGCACATGATGGGCGAACCGGTGCTCGACGCCGACGGCAGCACCGCCTCGATGTGGGCCGTACTGCGCGATGTCAGCGAACTGCGCCGCAGCCAGCGGGTGGTGAGCGAGACCCGTGACTCGCTCCGCCACCGGCAGGAGGCCGCGCGGAGCGAGCAGCGGCTCGCGGTCGAGCTGCAGGAGGCCGCGCTGCCGCCGTGGCGCGGCTCCCTGCGGCTCCCGCACCGCGGCCCGAGGACCCTCGACCTCGCCGCCCGCCGTCTGCCGGCCTCCACGGCCACACTCCTCGGCGGCGACTGGTACGACGCGCTCGAACTGACCGACGGCGAAACGCTGCTGAGCGTCGGTGATCTCACCGGCCAGGGGGTCGGCGTCACCTCGAACATGACCATGCTGCTCGGTGCCGTACGCGGCATGGCCATGGCCGGTGCCCAGCCGGGGCCGTTGATGGCCTGGCTGAACCAGTTACTCGACGCCACCGTGCAACCCGTCCTGGGCAGCGCCGTCTGCTGCCGCTACCGGCCCGCCACCCGCACCCTGGTGTGGGCGCAGGCCGGACACCCCGCCCCGCTGCTGTTCCGCGACGGGACGGGGCGGGTGCTGAACGCCCCGGACGGCGTGCTGCTCGGCGCCACCTCGGGCGCCGTCTACGGGCAGGCCGAAGAGACACTCGAACCGGGCGACCTGCTGCTCCTGCACACCGACGGACTGGTGCCCGGGCACACGCGGGCGGAGGCCGCACAGTCCCTCCTCGGTCTGGCACCCCGGCTGGCCGGGAACCGCACCGCGGAGGACTGTCTGGGGGCCCTGGTCGAGGAGTTCGGCGAGGGCGAGCGCCAGGACAACGCCTGTGTACTGATGGTCAAGGTCTCGGCGTAGGAACTCAGGTCTGTGCGTGGTGGCCGCCCCTGCCCTTCGTCTTGGGCAGGGCGAGCTTGATCTCCTCCCGCAGCTCCTGGATCCTCGGGTAGCCGGAGTACTCGGCCGTGAGCCGGTACATCTGGCGCAGCCGGTCCCAGGTGCGGTGGGAGGAGTTCGATCCCATGGACACCAGGGCCAGGCGCGCGTACCGGTCGGCCTGTTCGGGGTCGTCCGCGATGAAGCAGGCCGACGCCATCGACAGGTAGTCGAAGATCTTCGACCGCTGCCTGCCGTCGACCCGCAGGGCGAGGGCCTTCTCCGCGTAGTGCTGGGCGTGCGCCGCGGCGCCCGGCTCGAACTCGGCGAGCGTGCGGTAGGCCAGGGCCTGCATGCCGTACAGATCCTCCTCCTTGAAGGTCTGCATCCAGTCCGGGGGCGGGACGTCGGCCTTGTCGGAGACGAACAGGTCCTCCGCCCGCCCCAGCGTGCGGCGCATGGCCTGGCCCTTGCCCATCGACGCCTGCGCCCAGGCCTCGATGGTGCAGAGCATCGCCCGGGTGCGGGGCAGCACCTCGTCACCCGAGCCGGACGTGGCGAGCTTCATCAGCTCCAGGGCGTCGTCCGGCCGGCCCAGGTGCACCATCTGGCGGGCCGCGCGGGACAGGGCCTCGCCCGCCCGGGGCCGGTCCCCGCCCTCTCGGGCCGCGTGCGCGGCGATGACGAAGTACTTCTGGGCCGTGGGCTCCAGGCCGACGTCGTGCGACATCCAGCCCGCCAGGACGGCGAGGTTGGCGGCGACGCCCCACAGGCGCCGCTGGAGGTGGGGTGGGTGACGGTAGGCGAGCATGCCGCCCACCTCGTTGAGCTGGCCCACCACGGCCTTGCGCTGGAGCCCGCCGCCGCGGGCCGCGTCCCAGGCGCGGAACACCTCGACCGAGCGCTCCAGTTCCTCGATCTCCTGCGCCCCGATGGGGGCGGCCTCGTAGCGGTCGAACCCAGCGGGGTCGGCGTGCAGGGGATGGTCGAGGTCGGGGGCGTCGGCAGCCAGGGAAGGGTCGGAGTGCAGCCAGTCGTACATGGCGCTGCTGAGTGCGGATCCCGCGGCGAGCGCGGCGCCCGCGCCCACCAAGCCGCGTCGGTTGAGCATGAGGTCCATTCCCGTGAATTCGGTGAGGACCGCAGCCGTCCGCTCGGGCGCCCACGGCACGCCGTCGGGAGCATCGGCGCTCCCGCCGCCCTGCCGTTTCCCCGCACGCCCGTGCCGGACCAGACCGAGGTCCTCGATGGTCACGACACGGCCGAGACGCTCGGTGAACAGAGCCGCCAGCACCCGCGGCACCGGATCGCGCGGGATCTCGCCCGTGTCGATCCACCGCCGCACCCGGGAGGTGTCGGTCGACAGCTGGGGATGGCCCATGGCCGCCGCCTGCCGGTTGACCAGCCTCGCGAGTTCGCCCTTGGACCAGCCGGCCAGGCCGAACAGGTCCGCGAGCCGGGTGTTGGGTTGTCCGCTCACGTCAAGCCCCCAGGTTCTCGGCTGAGTTGACAGTAGCCCGGGGAGACTTGCCGGGCGACTATTCGCCAGGGTTCGCCAGGGTGCGCCAGATGGTGTGCCACGGGCCATCCGGTGTCAGGTAGGAACGCGCCACCCCGCCCCGGTCGCCAGGGGCACTCCCCAGGGTTCTCCTGGGTGTCCGGGCCGGGTGGTGCGCTGTCGTCGCAGGCACACGAAGGGATCTGTTTCGCCCATGTACGCAGCATCGTCCTCCGTGTCCGCACCGCCCCGGTCGCTGCACCCGCGTCCCACGGACAGCGGCCCCTACCTCGCCCCCGCGCGGCCGGCGGCTCCCGTGCTCGGCGCGGGGCGGGCTCGGCGCGGCGCGGTCCTCGGTACCCAACCGCTCAGCGGGAGACTCGACTTGTCCGGCCCCCAGGGCGCGCAGTTGCGCACGGCGATCGCGTCCGTGCACCGCATCTGCCCGGAGTTCGCCCCGGTGCAGGTGCTGCGCCGCACCGGACGGTCCGTGCTCCTGGTGGGCACGACCGGTCGCAGCACGGCTGTCGCCAAGTGTTTACTGGACCACTCGCCCGCCTGGTCCGAGCGGATCCGCCACGAGATAGCGGCGTACCGCTCGTTCGTCCGGCACCGGCCACCCGTGCGGGCGCCGAGACTGATCGCGGCGGACCCGGACCACTGCACCCTGGTGATCGAGAGAATGCCGGGCCGCGTGGCGGCGCTCCAGCGGCACCCGGCGGAGGCGCCGCCCCGGGCGGACATCAGAGCGGCACTCGGCGCGATCTGCCGGCTGAACGCCTGGCGGCCTCCGGCGGGTACGTTCGACGCCCCGCTCGACTACGCGGCGCGGATCTCCCGGTACCACGAGCTGGGCCTCCTCACCGACCGGGACCTGGGCGACCTGCAGAAGCTGCTGCACGGGATCGCGCAGGCCTCCGGACGGCAGGCCATGGGCCAGTTCTGCCACGGCGACGCCCTGCTGTCGAACATGCTCCTGTCACCGGCCGGTCCAGTGCTGGTGGACTGGGAGCACGCGGGCTGGTACCTGCCGGGTTACGACCTGGCGACCCTGTGGTCGGTGCTCGGGGACGCACCGGTCGCACGTCGTCAGATCAGCCAGATCGCGCAGTCGGCGGGGCCCGCGTCCAGGGACGCCTTCCTGGTGAACCTGATGCTGGTGCTGACGCGTGAGATCCGTACCTACGAGACGGCCGTGCAGCGTTCGATGCACGATCCGGCCCCGGCGGCTCCGGGCACGGCCCACCCGGGCGCTGCGCCGACCGGCGAAGAGCAGAGGCTGCTGCTGCGGCGGCTGCACGACGACTGCCAGTTGGCCCGGCGCGCCGTGCGCGCGGCGGTCGGCACTCGCTGACGGGGACGAAGGGGCCGTTGGGCCACCCGTGGGGGGGGGGACCGCC
>NZ_JBHWFG010000027.1:109120-119392 GCF_042733745.1 Streptomyces sp. NPDC059696 | reverse complement strand
CCGTGGCGCGGCCCCGCGCGGGGTGCTCCGGTCTGCGCGGCGTGGGGGCGGGGCGCCGCGGCGCCGGCCCGGGGGGGGGCCCGGGCGGCGCGCCGCCCCCCGCGCCCCCGCCCGCCCCCGCCCCCCCCTGCGCCCCGCGGGGGGGGGCGCCCCCAGCACCGCGGCCGGCCGTGGTGGACCCCGCCGGGGGGCGGTGACCACCAGGGCCGGCCTGGCCGCGTCAGGACTCGACGATCTTGCGTACGTTCTCCACGGAACCGCACCCGGCCTTCAGTTGGCGCTCACGCTCCCGCAGGAACGCCAGGCCGAGCTCCTCGCGCCGCTCCGTCGCCACGTTCTCCCGCGCACCGTTGAGGATGGTGCGCTCCTCCTCGTCGGCGTGGTGCGTGACGGCCTCGACCAGCTCCTCGAGCTTGGAGTCCCACTCGTCGGAGCCGACCTCCTCGACCTCGAGGAGCGCCAGAAGCGCCTCGTTGCCCTCGTCGTGCTCGTGCTCGCCGTGCTCGACCTCTTCGTCGTCGATGTTCTTGTACCGCTTGAGCGCCGGGTAGACCTCGGCCTCCTCCGCCTGCGCATGCGCGATCAGCAGGTCCGCGAACTCCTTCAGGGCGCCCGCACGGTCGTCCTCGACGCTCCGCATGCGGCGGAAGAGGTCCTCCATGCGCCGGTGGTCCTGAAGAATGAGTTCTACGACATCTCGTGTGTCGGCCATGGAAATGGAACGCCTTTCCCAGAAGAGAATCGGGTCACTTTCGTTTACCCCATTCCTGGAGTTTTGCTCGTCGCGGGGGCCCGGCCGGGCTACCAGCGGTACCAGCGGCCCTTACGGCCACCACTGTCCGCGCTGCGCAGCACGAAGCCCAGCAGCCAGAGCACCAGCACGATCACCGCGATCCACCACAGGGCCTTCAGTGCGAAACCCGCACCGAACAGAACCAGGGCCAGCAGCAGGACAAGAAGCAGGGGAACCATAGTCATCAACCTCCGCTGCTCCTGTTGCCCGGCCCGCGCACGAACACACAGCCGAATTTCTCTGTTTCTTCACAGGAATCTCGGGAACCTGGATCGCTTTGGCCGGTGGGGAGAGCAGGTGACCGGCCGGCGGCAGGGCCGGGCCGGGCGGGGCGGGGCCGGGCTGGGCCGGGCCGGGCCGCCGGGCTGGGCCGGGCAGGGCGGGGCCGGGCCGGGCAGGGCAGGGCGGGGCCGGGCCGGGCCGGGCGACAGGGCCTGCGGGGACCCGAAGTTCCCCTGTGTGCACAGGAGTTGTTCGACATCTCGGGGGTAATCGGAGCCGCGGCCGGTGCACCGGCCCACTTCATTCGACCCGAGGGGGGTTTCCATGGGCAGCACTGTGAGGCGCGGCCGGGCGAGATCCAGTTGCGTGGTGGCGACGGCGCTGGCGCTCCTGGCCGTCGGTGCGGGCCCGGGCGGCGCGGCCACTCCGGCGCCCACGACGGCACCCGCACCCGCGACGGCGGCCGCTGCCGCTGCCGCGAAGGCAATGGCGAGGGCGAAGGCGAGGGCGAGCACCGAACCGGCGAACGCCACGCTGGGGTACCGCGCCAACGCCCGTCACGACAGTTTCGTCGCCGGGGCCACGGCTGCCCCGCCGTTCACCAAGGCCTGGTCCCTCGACCTGGGCTCGGCGGTCTCCGCGCCGGTCGCGGTCGGCGGGAAGGTCTACGTGGTGGTGAACGCGGCCGCGGAGGAGGGGTCCGACGGCCCGCGCATGGAGCTCGTCGGTCTGGACGCGGCCACCGGCACGAGGCTGTGGCCGCAGCGGCTGATCACCGACAACGACCCCAAGGCCACCCTGGCCTACGGCGGCGGCCTGCTCTACACCCAGACCGGCAGGGGCGTCGTGACCGCCTGGGACCCGGCGACCGGCCGGCAGCGGTGGACGCGCAGCATCGGCTCGGGCTCCTGCGAGTACCCGCCGACGTGGTACGACGGCACGCTGTACACGCAGGACGGCCGGGGCACGGCGCTGGCGCTGCGCCCGAGTGACGGATCCGAGCTGTGGCGGGCTCCGCTCGTCGACTGGGGCTGGTCACCCGTGGTCGTCGACGAAGTCGGCGTGTGGTTCGGCTTCGACAACTCCTCGTACCAGCTCCTGGACCGGCGCACCGGCCGGGAACTGCGCCGCTACGACGTGCCCGACCGGACCGAGCTCGGCGGCAACCCGATCGCGCGCGGCGCCGGGGCGCTGTGGCTGCGCAGCGACGACCTCGACGACGAGCGGACCGTGGCGTACGACCAGAACACCGGTGCCGTCCTGCGTTCCTTCCCCGCCGACGCCACTCCCGCGTTCGGCCCGGGCCGGGTGTACGTGGCGTACCGGGGTGTCGTGAAGGCGATCAGCACGACGACGTACAAGACGGTCTGGAGCTACACCAGCCCGCGTCAGGCGGCGGCGGTGCGCCTGGTCGCCGGGGGCTACGTCTACGTCCGGGACGGCAACGGCAAGCTGGTGGTGCTGAACGAGCGCACCGGCGCCGTCGTCTGGTCCTACCGGCTGTGGACCGAACCGCACCCGATGGAGGACGTGCCCGCGGAGAACGACTGGCGCGGCTGGGTCAACCCGGGCATCGCCACCGCCTCGGGCCGCGTATTCGCACCGGCGGAGAACGGCGTCCTGATCGCGTTCAAGGACTGACCGCCCCGGCAGGACCCGGCACCCTGAGGCCGGTGCACGCGCCCCCGGCGCCCGCACCGGCCTCCTTCAGTCCCGCCGCCACGACCGGTCCCCGCTGCCACGCCTCTCAGTCCGTCCCCACGACGATCACCTCGTCGGCGGCCGTCCAGCGGCGGCGCTCGGACTTGGGCGGGTTGACCCGCACGCCGTACCGCGGATGGGTGGAGGCGTCGTCGTGGCCGCGGTAGCCGATGGCGCATTCGCCGCGTCCTCGTGCCGCGGCCACGACGGTGGCGAAGGCCGTCTCGCTCCCGGGCAGCACGTAGTCGCCGGCCGGCCGCAGGCGAATGCCGACGCCGTCGGCGGAGAACAGCTCCTCGAAGACCGCTGCGAGATGCCGGTTCTGGGAGATCTGCGCCATGAGCAGGCCGATGAGCTTGCCGCTGATGATCACGTCGGCTCCGGGCCCGAGGGGGGCCAGTGCCCGGTTGCGGTCGTCCACCAGCTCGGTGACGACGGGGAGTTCACGCCCGGAGAGTTCCTCCAGCCGGCGTAGCAGCAGCAGGGTGACGAGCGTGCGGTTGTCGGGTTCCTCCGGGGGCTGCCCGGGCGCGGGGTCCTCTCCCACGACGATCACGCTGTCGTAGGAGTGCACGTCCAGGCGCCTCAGGGTCTCGGGGCGGGTGACGTCCCCCTGGTGGAGGGTGAGGGCCAGGCCGCTGCCGTGGGGCGCGCCGCAGTCACGCACCTGCCGGACCGTCGCTTCACCACCGTCCGCCACCACGTCGACGACGGACCCGGGGCGGGCCCGGCGGCGCAGCTGCTCGACCATGAGCGGTGCCCGGCGGTTCCAGCCGAGCAGCAGGACCCGCTCCGGCCGCGCGGGCGCCGCGGGACCGGAGGCCATCGCCGCCTTCTCGACCCACTGCCCGCACTCCCCCGGCCACGCCGTGTCGTCGTCGCGGGAGATGACGATGAGCAGATCGTCCGCGCCGATGGTCATCTGGGGCGGCGGATTGAGCAGGGGGGTGTCGCCGCGCACCAGACCGACGACGCTGGACGTCGGATAGGACAGCAGCGCGTCACCGAACGGGCGGCCCGTCAGGGACTCCTCACCGACCAGGTAGAACTCGTCGCCGGCGAAATCGAGGAGCTCCTGGTGGACGAGGGAGAGCCCGGGGCGGCGGGCGGCCTGGACGATCAGCCGGGCCGTGACGGTGTCGCTCTCCAGGACGACCCCGCCCGGGCCTGCCGCGAGACCGGCGGCCAGTCGGTAGCGGTCGTCGCGGACGGCGGCGACCACGGGCGGCCGGTCCGTCACCCCGGCCAGGGCCGCACGCAGCGCCAGCAGCGTCTTGACGACCTCGGCGTCGGCGTCGGGTTCGTCGCGGGGCAGGACCAGCACGACGCCGGCCGTCGCCGGACTGGCCAGGGTGAGCACGGCCGGATCGGTGGTCGGGCCGCTGCGGCAGATCAGCCGGGTCCGGCCGACGGGGCCCACCTTCGTGCCGAGTGCCTCCTCCATCGTCGTCTTGTCACGGTCGGCCAGCACCGCCACCGCCGCGCGGCGCTGGTTGGCGTTGGCCGCCACCAGTTCGCTCACGACCGTGAACACCTGCTCCGACCAGCCCAGGACCACGACGTGTCCTTCTTCGAGCACGGTGGACCGGCCGCGCCGCAACGCGGTGAGCCGCTCCGTGAGCGCCGTCGTGATCAGGCCGACCAGGGTCGAGACGTACAGCAGCGCGACCAGGGCGAGAAGCACCGACATCGTCACGCGCAGGGGCGTGCCGGTCGTCCCGCCCAGCCGCAGGGTCTCCCCCGTCAGGCGCCACACCTGTGCCAGCCGCTCCGGCAGGGACTCGGGCGCGTGCGGGTCGGTCCACACCACCAGCGCGCTCGCCGGGACGACGACGGCCAGGCACAACAGCGCCATCCAGCCGACCAGGGCGGAGGCGCCGCGGGCCAGCGTGCTGTCGAACCAGTAACGGACCCGCTCAGCCCGAACGGTGCGCCGCTGCACCACCCTTACCTCCCTCCGTCGTCCCGGGCTCTCGTGCGGCCGCCCGGCGCCGCGCGCGCAGTGGGCGGGGCCGGGCGGCCGGAGAGCGCGGTTGTGGATACGCAGTCGCAGTGTGGAGGCTCGTCGGCGGCGGCGGTCGTGGTTCGCCGCGCGTTCATTCCTTCGGGTGCGCCGGGCGCGCCGTGGGTGGCACCCCCGCCGCGACGTGCGGGTTTTGCCCGTGATTCGCTCCTTAGGGGCAACGCCCGGGCGAACGGCCGCGGCCCGTCACGGTCGCCGTTACAAAGATCACCATGACTGATGATCATGCGGTGATGCGCTCTGACGGCGGTTTCTCCCGGCGGGAGTTCGCGACGGTGGCCGGCACGGCCACGGTCGCGACGGCACTGACCGGCGGTACCGCCTCGGCCCTGCCCGCACCGGCAGCACCGCTCGCCCCGGCCGCTCCCGGCGGCGGGCGCGGCGCCGACTCCGAGACGTGCCTCGCCGTCGCCCGTGCCCTGCTCGTCCTGGACTCCGGCAACCGGCCCCTCGTCCCGCGCTACGTGCGCGCCCTGAAGGACGGACTGCCGGCCCGACGGACCCGCCCCAAGAACGTCCTCGTCATCGGCGCCGGCCCGTCCGGTCTGGTGGCCGCCTGGCTGCTGAAGGAGGCGGGGCACCGGGTGACGGTGCTGGAGGCCAACGGCAACCGGGCGGGCGGCCGCATCAAGACCTTCCGCAAGGGCGGCCACGAAGACGCCGCACAGCCCTTCGCGGACCCCCTCCAGTACGCCGAGGCGGGCGCGATGCGCATCCCCGGCAGCCATCCGCTGGTGATGGAACTCATCGACCGGTTCGGCCTGAAGAAGCGGCGCTTCCACTACGTCGACGTCGACGAGGAGGGGCGTCCCGCCGCGCGCACCTGGATCCACGTCAACGGCATCCGCGTACGGCGAGCCGACTACGCCCGCTCCCCGCGGCGCGTGAACCGGTCCTTCGGCGTCCCGAAGGCCTACTGGGACACCCCCGCCGCCGCGATCCTGCGGGCCGCGCTGGACCCGGTGCGCGACGAGTTCAGCCACGTCGGCCCGGACGGCAAGCGGGTCGACAAACCGCTGCCGGAGCGGCTGCGGGGGTGGGCGCGCGTGGTGAAGCGGTTCGGCGACTGGTCGATGTTCCGCTTCCTCACCGAGCACGCGGGGCTCGACGAGCGGACCATCGACCTGATCGGCACGCTGGAGAACCTCACCTCGCGCCTCCCGCTGTCCTTCATCCACAGCTTCATCGGCTCGTCCCTCATCAGCCCCGACACGCCCTTCTACGAGCTGGAGGGCGGCACGGCCGTACTGCCGGACGCCCTGCTGGAACGCGTGCGCGAGGAGGTGCGGTTCGACCGCCGGGTGACGCGCATCCAGTACCACCACCCCGACCGGCCGTCCCCGGAAGACGGGCACGTGCGGAGCAAGGGCCCGCACGTGTGGGTGGACACCGTGTCCGAGGGGCGCGGCGGCCCCGTCGTCCGCGAGCAGTTCACCGCCGACGTCGCCGTGGTCACGGTGCCGTTCTCCGGCCTGCGCCACGTGCAGATCGACCCGCCGCTGTCCTACCGCAAGCGCCGCGCGGTCTGCGAACTGCACTACGACCAGGCCACCAAGGTGCTGCTCGAGTTCAGCCGTCGGTGGTGGGAGTTCGACGAGGACGACTGGAAGCGCGAACTGAACGCCGTGAAGCCGGGTCTGTACGACGACTACCGCACCGGCAGGGCCCCCGCGGACGGCAGCCTGCTCGGCGCGCACCCCTCCGTGCCCGGCGGGCACATCACCCGGGCTCAGCGCACGCACTACGCCGCGAACCGCGCGATCGGCCGCGACCAGCCGGAGGCGGCCGGTGTCGTGGGCGGCGGCTCGGTGTCGGACAACGCCAACCGCTTCATGTTCAACCCGTCCCACCCCGTTCCGGGCAGCGCGGGAGGCGTGGTCCTGGCGTCCTACAGCTGGGCCGACGACGCCCTGCGCTGGGACTCCCTGGACGACGAGGCGCGGTATCCGCACGCCCTGTGCGGTCTCCAGCAGGTCTACGGCCGGCGCGTCGAGGTGTTCTACACCGGCGCGGGACGTACCCAGAGCTGGCTGCGCGACCCGTACGCCTACGGGGAGGCGTCGGTGCTGCTGCCCGGGCAGCACACCGAGCTGTTGCCCGTGATCCCCGAGGCCGAGGGGCCGTTGCACTTCGCCGGTGACCACACGTCCGTCAAGCCGGCGTGGATCGAGGGCGCCCTGGAGTCGGCCGTGCGGGCGGCCCTGGAGGTCCACGCGGATCGGTGACCGTCGCCCGAGGAGCCCCGGCGCGTGCGTCGGGGCCCCTCGTGTGTTCCGCTCGCGCCCCGGCGCCCTTCGCGGCGACCGCAAAGACCACAACCTCCGTTGCTTCCGGAAGGGAGACAGCCCGCCGGAGCCCGGGCACCATGTGGCCCACGTCACCCTCCCCCACAGGGCCTTTCCCTACCCGCATCGACGTACCGACAGGTGGTGGCACTCGTGCGCCTGCGCACCCCCCTCGCCCTGCTCGGGGCCGCCGTGCTCGTGCTCGTCGGACCACCGCTGCTGACCACCGGCAGCGGCTCCGAGACCGGCACACAGATCCCGGGCCTGCGCTTCATGGTCCCCAACACGCCCGGAGGCGGCTACGACATCACGGCCCGTACGGCCGCGAAGAACGCCGAGGACGCCGGACTGACGCACAACATCGAGGTGTTCAACCTGCCCGGCGCCGGCGGCACGGTGGGCTTGAGCCGGCTGGTGAGCGAACACGGCAACGGCAAGCTCGCCATGTCCATGGGCCTGGGGGTGGTGGGCGCCGTGCGCTCCAACGACGCGCCGAAGACACTCGGGGACACCACACCGATCGCCCGGCTCACCGAGGAGCAGGACGTGGTGGTCGTGGCCAAGGACTCGCCGTACAAGACGATCGACGACCTGATCGGCGCCTGGAAGGAGGACCCGGGCCGACTCCCCGTGGGCGGCGGCTCCTCGCCCGGCGGGCCCGACCACCTCGCGCCGATGCTGATGGCGCGGGCGGCGGGCATCCCTCCGAAGCAGGTCAACTACATCCCCTTCGACGGCGGTGGCGAGCTGCTCGCCTCGATCCTCGGCAACAAGGTCGCCTTCGGCGTCTCCGGGGTCGGTGAGTACCAGGACCAGATCAAGGCCGGCGAGCTGCGCCTCCTCGCTGTCACCGGCCCGGAACGCGTCAAGGGCCTGGACGCGCCCACGCTGAAGGAGGCGGGCTACGACGTGGACTTCACCAACTGGCGCGGCATCGTCGCCCCTCCCGGCCTCGGCGACGGGGAGCGCGACAAGCTGGTGAAGCTGGTCGAGGAGCTCCACGACTCCGAGGAGTGGCGCACCTCGATGGAGCAGAACGGCTGGGACGACGCCTTCCTCACCGGTGAGGAGTTCGGCGCGTTCCTCGACTCCGAGGACAAGCGCGTGGTTTCGGTGCTGAAGGAGCTGGGACTGTGACGACGCAGACCGACATACCCACCGCCCGGACCGGCGGCGAACGGCACTCGTGGCTGCGCGAGCACTCCGAACTCGGCGTGTGCGCGCTGCTGCTGGCGCTGGGTGTGCTCGTCCTGACCGACGCGCTCACCATGGACGTCGACATCGCCCAGCGCGGTCCGGTCGGTCCGAAGACCGTGCCGATCGTGGTCGGCGCCGGCCTGCTGGTGATCGCCGCGCTGCTGGCCGTGGACGTCCTGCGCGGTGGCCGGGGCCAGGCCGAGGGCGGTGAGGACGTCGACCTGTCCGAGCCGGCCGACTGGCGCACGGTGCTGCTGCTGGCCGGGGTGTTCCTCGGCGCGGCCGTGCTGATCGAGCCGCTCGGCTTCCCCGTCGCGGGCGCGCTGCTGTTCTGGGGCGCGGCGTTCGCACTCGGCAGCCGCCGGACCGACCGCGATCCGCTCGTCGCCGCCGGGCTCTCCCTCGTCACCTACACCGTCTTCGACAACCTGCTCGGAGTGCCCCTGCCCGGCGGTCCGCTGATGGGAGTGCTGTGACATGAACGCCCTCAACTCCCTTCTGGACGGCTTCGGTACGGCCCTCACCCCGATCAACCTGCTGTGGGCCGCGATCGGCGTCCTGCTCGGCACGGCCATCGGCGTGCTGCCGGGGATCGGCCCGGCGATGGCGGTGGCGCTGCTGCTGCCGGTGACGTACGGGCTCGACCCGATCGGCGCGTTCATCATGTTCGCCGGCATCTACTACGGCGCGATGTTCGGGGGCTCGACGACCTCCATCCTGCTCAACACCCCGGGTGAGAGCGCGGCGGTGGTGGCGGCCATGGAGGGCAACCCCATGGCCAAGTCCGGGCGCGGCGCGCAGGCCCTGGCGGCAGCGGCGATCGGGCACTTCGCGGGCGGCATGGTCGGCACGCTGCTGCTGGTGGCGCTGGCCCCGACGGTCGCGAAACTCGCCGTCGACATCGGCGCGCCCGACTACTTCGCCATCATGGTGCTGGCGTTCATCGCCGTGACCTCGGTGCTGGGCTCGTCCCGCATCCGGGGCCTCGCCTCCCTGCTGATCGGCCTCACCCTCGGACTGGTGGGCCTGGACCAGATGACCGGCCAGCAGCGGCTCACCTTCGGCTCGCTGCAACTCGCCGACGGCATCGACGTGGTGATCGTCGCGGTCGGGCTCTTCGCGATCGGCGAGGCACTGTGGGTGGCGGCGCACCTGCGGCGCAGGCCACCCGAGCCCATCCCGGTGGGGCGTCCCTGGCTGGGGCGTGCGGACGTGCACCGGACCTGGAAGTCGTGGCTGCGCGGCCCGTTCATCGGCTTCCCGTTCGGCGCGATCCCGGCGGGAGGCGCGGAGATCCCGACCTTCCTGTCGTACGTGACGGAGAAGCGCCTGTCGAAGCACAAGGACGAGTGGGGCAAGGGCGCCATCGAGGGTGTCGCCGGCCCGGAGTCGGCGGCGTCGGCCTCGGCGGCGGGCACACTGGTGTCGATGCTGACCCTGGGCCTGCCGACCACGGCGGTGGCGGCCGTGATGCTGGCCGCCTTCCAGCAGTACGGCATCCAGCCCGGGCCGCTGCTCTTCGAGCGTGAACCGGACCTGGTGTGGGGTCTGATCGCCTCGCTGTTCGTCGGCATGGTGCTGCTGCTCGCGCTGAACCTGCCGCTGGCCCCCGTGTGGGCGAAGCTGCTGCGCATTCCGCGGCCGTACCTGTACGCCGGGATCATGTTCTTCGCGGCGGTCGGCGCGTACGCGGTCGGCGGTGAGGTGATCGACCTGGTGATCCTGCTGGTCATCGGCCTGATCGGCTTCGGTATGCGCAGGTACGGCCTGCCGGTGCTGCCCGCCGTCATCGGTGTGATCCTCGGCCCCAACGCCGAGCAGCAGCTGCGGCGTGCCCTGCAGATCAGCGACGGCAGTGTGACGGGGCTGGTCAACACGCCCTTCGCGGTGACCGTGTACGCGGTGATCGTGCTGCTGCTGGTGTGGCCGCTGCTGCGGAAGGCCGTGACGCGCGGCAGCGCCGAGGCCTGACCCGCGCACGTGGGGCGTCCCGACCGGGGCCCCACGGACGCGGATGCCGGTCGCGGCGACCCGTACGCGCGTTCCTGAAC
>NZ_JBHWFG010000027.1:0-109110 GCF_042733745.1 Streptomyces sp. NPDC059696 | reverse complement strand
GGCTCTGCTTTGATTATTTGACCCTGGGCCCCCAGGTGGGGGTGGGCGGGTCGCGGCTACCCGTCGGGGCGCTCCTGAACCTCGCGCGTACGGGTCGCCGTGCGTGTCGCTCCGCGGCCACGACGCCCGCGCCCGCGCCGCCGCCCGCGCCGCGCCGCGGCTACGACGCCCTCGCCACCCGGGAGTTCGCCGCTGCCCGGTGGACGGTGTCGGCCCGCGGTCAGCGGTCCCGGCCGCCGAAGACCTCGGCCGTGTGCTCACCGAGCTCCGGTGGCGGCAGCCGGTGCCGTGCCGGTGACGCGCTCAGGGTGATCGGGCACGCCACCTGCCGGGACCCCGCTCCGCCGTCCGTCCCGGGCACCGTGACGACACCGGGCAGTCCGAGCCGTTCCGCGAAGGCGAACGCCTCGTCGACGGTGTTCACCGGACCGGCGGGCACGCCGACCGCCGCGAGCGCCTCCGCCCAGTGGTCGGCGCCCGCCGTACGCAGCCGTTCGCCCAGCACCGCGCACAACTCGGTGCGATGGGCCACCCGTTCGGGGTTCGTGCGGAAGCGGGGGTCGCCGGCGAGTTCCGGGCGGCCGAGCGCCCCGGCCAGTGCCGCGAACTGCCCGTCGTTGCCGACGGCGAGGGCCAGCGGACGGTCGGCGGTGGGGAAGGTCTCGTACGGGGCGATGCTCGGGTGCGCGTTGCCCATCCGGCCGGGCACGACGCCCGCGACGGCGTACGCCGAGGCCTGGTTGACCATGGCCGACAGCAGGGAGCTGAGCAGGTTGACCTCCACGCGCTGCCCCTCGCCGGTGGCGTCCCGGTGCCGCACGGCCGCCATGATGCCCAGGGCCGCGTGCAGTCCGGTGATCACGTCGACGAGAGCCACACCGGCCTTGGTCGGTTCGCCGTCGGGCCGGCCGGTGACGCTCATCAGCCCGCCGACCGCCTGGACGAGGAGGTCGTAGCCGGGGATCGCGGCGCCGCCGCCGGTGCCGAAGCCGCTGATGGAGCAGTAGACCAGGCGCGGGTGCCGTTCGAGCAGGTCGTCGTGGCCGAGGCCGAGCCTGTCCATCGTGCCGGGCCGGAAGTTCTCCACGAGCACGTCCGATGCGGCGACCAGGGCGCGGGCCCGTTCCCGGTCGGTCTCGTCCGACAGGTCCAGGGCGACCGAGCGCTTGTTGCGGTTGACGCCGAGGAAGTAGGTGGAGGTGCCGTGTTCGTCGGTGGGCGGACGCCACTGCCGGGTCTCGTCGCCGGTCCCCGGGCGCTCGACCTTCACCACCTCGGCGCCCAGATCGGCGAGGAGCATGGTCGCGTACGGCCCGGCCAGGACCCGGGAGAAGTCCGCGATCCGCAGCCCCTTCAGGGCGCCGTGCTCCAGGTCCACGTCTGCCTCCGAGAGATCGTCGCTGATCGTTTCCGGCTACCGGCCCCCACCCTCTCACCCTCACCCCTCTTGACGCGTCACCGACAACGGTGGCTTGATGCCTTGGGAGCGCTCCCACTCCTCAGGGAGACCGCGCCGGGCGGGAGGCGTCCCGCCCGGGCCGCCCTTACCCGGCCCCACGGCAGCACCCCGTTCCGCACGGCAGCACCCCAGCGCGACCTCCGACGAGTGCCACCCGACCCCCACCCCTGGAGCCGTCATGAGACTCCGCACCCCCACCGCGCCACGCCGGGCCACCGTGGCCGCCGCCCTGCTCGCCCTCTTCCTGTCCTTCCTCGTCCTCACCCCGCCCGCCCAGGCCGCGCCCACCGGGTTCCGGGTGCACAACGGCAGGCTGCTGGAGGCCGGCGGGAATGACTTCGTGATGCGGGGCGTCAACCACGCCCACACCTGGTATCCGGACCGGATCGGCTCCCTGGCCCACATCAAGGCCGAGGGCGCCAACACGGTGCGCGTGGTCCTCGCCAGTGGCGACCGCTGGACCCGCAACGACGCCGCCGATGTGGCGAACGTGGTCTCCCAGTGCAAGCGGAACCGGCTGATCTGCGTCCTGGAGGTGCACGACACCACGGGCTACGGCGAGCAGAGCGGAGCGGCCACCCTCTCCCGCGCGGCCGACTACTGGATCAGCGTGCACAGCGCCCTGGCCGGCCAGGAGGACTACGTCATCGTCAACATCGGCAACGAGCCCTACGGCAACACCGGCTACTCGGCCTGGACGGCCGACACCAAGGCCGCGATCGTCAAGCTCCGCGACGCCGGGTTCGACCACACCCTCATGGTCGACGCGCCCAACTGGGGCCAGGACTGGGCCTTCACGATGCGGGACAACGCCGCATCGGTCTTCGCCGCCGACCCCGACGCCAACACGGTCTTCTCGATCCACATGTACGGCGTCTTCGACACCGCCGCCGAGATCACCGACTACCTGAACCGCTTCGTCACCGCGAAACTGCCCATCGTCGTCGGCGAGTTCGGCCACGACCACTCGGACGGCAACCCCGACGAGGACACCATCCTGGCCGTCACCCGGCAGCTCCGCCTCGGCTGTCTCGGCTGGTCGTGGAGCGGCAACGGCGGCGGGGTCGAGTACCTGGACATGGTGACGGACTTCGACCCGAACCGGCTGACCTCCTGGGGGCAGCGTCTCTTCCACGGCGCGAACGGCATCGCCGCCACCGCCGAGGAGGCCGCTGTCTTCGGCTCCGGCGGAGGCGACACCACTCCCCCGACGGCCCCCGGCACCCCGGCCGCCTCCGAGGTGACCTCCTCCTCCGCCACCCTCGACTGGGCCGCCGCCACCGACGCGGCCGGCGTCACCGGCTACGACGTCGTGCGGATCAGCGGTGGCGCCGAGACGGCCGTCACCAGCACCACGCGGACGACCGCCACCCTCACCGGACTGTCCCCCGGCACCTCCCACACCTTCGCCGTCTACGCCCGCGACGCCGCCGGCAACCGCTCGCCCCGCTCGGGCACGGTGACGGTCACGACCTCCTCCGGCGGCTCGCCGGCGGCCTGCGGGGTCGGCTACCGGGTGACGGGCAGCTGGCCCGGCGGCTTCCAGGGCGAGATCGTCCTGCGCAACACGGGCACGGCGGCGATCAACGGCTGGACGCTGCGCTGGGCCTTCCCGGACGGCCGGCGCATCACCAGCCTGTGGGGCGGCACGGCGACCCAGAGTGGCTCCGCGGTGAGCGTGGCGGCCGCCCCCTACACCGCGTCGATCCCCGCGTCGGGCT
The DNA here is from genome assembly GCF_042733745.1 of Streptomyces sp. NPDC059696. NCBI lineage: Bacteria > Bacillati > Actinomycetota > Actinomycetes > Kitasatosporales > Streptomycetaceae > Streptomyces > Streptomyces sp. NPDC059696. Next base: position 105,930 of record NZ_JBHWFG010000027.1, on the reverse strand, counting down.
CGGTCACCCTCGGCTTCACCGCCACCGGGCCGGCCACGAACCCCGCTCCGACGGCCTTCACCCTGAACGGCACCGACTGCTCCGTGAGCTGAGCCCGGTCCTCGTGCGCCGGTGCCGCCGCGCCCGGGCCCGGCGGCACCGGCGTCCCTGTGATCCGCGCTACAGCCCGGCGGAAAGCGGTTTGGGTCGCTCCGCTTCGGTCAGGCGGCGGGGATGGCGCACCGGCTCCCCATCGCCGTATCTCCGGCACGACGCGTACGCACCCGTCCGGGTTTCCCGCACGCCGGGCGGGAGGCGCGATGAGTGAGGACACCCTGCGTCTCCGCGCGGTCCGGGCCGACGGGCCGGAGCGACAGGCCGCCGCGGCGGAACCGGCCGCAGGGCGGGACGCGTTCTTCGACAATGCGAAGTACCTCGCGATCGTGCTGGTGGCGATCGGGCACTCCTGGGAGCCACTGCGGGACGGCAGCCGGGCGGCCTCCGCGCTCTACATGGTCGTGTACGCCTTCCACATGCCGGCCTTCATCGTGATCTCCGGCTACTTCTCGCGCTCCTTCGACGCGAGCCCCGGCCGGATCAAGCGTCTGGTCACCGGGCTCGTCGTGCCGTACGTCGTCTTCGAGACCGCGTACACCCTCTTCACCCGGTGGACGGACCAGGAACCGGACCGGCCGGTGAGCCTGCTGGACCCCCTCTATCTGACCTGGTTCCTGATCGCCCTGTTCATCTGGCGGCTGACCACACCGATCTGGCGGCGCGTACGGTGGCCGCTGCCGGTCGCCCTCGTCATCGCGATCCTGGCGACGCTCTCGCCGTCCCTCGGCAACGACCTCGATCTCCAGCGCACGCTGCAGTTCCTGCCGTACTTCGTCGTCGGTCTGCTGCTGCGGCCCGAGCACTTCCGGCTGGTGCGGCGTCGTGCGGCGCGGGTCCTCGCCGTGCCGGTCCTGGCCGGGGCGCTCGCCGTGGCCTACTGGGCGGTGCCGCGGATGAGCGGTGCCTGGTTCTACCACCGTGACAGCGCCGCGGAGCTCGAGGCGCCCTCCTGGTACGGGCCCGTCATGACGCTCGTGACCTTCGGCTGCTCGCTGGTCCTGGTCGCCTGCTTCCTCGCCTGGGTGCCAGGCCGCCGCACCTGGTTCACCGTGCTGGGCGCGGGCACGCTCTGCGGTTACCTGCTGCACGGTTTCGTCGCGCAGGGCTCCAAGTTCTGGGGCTGGTACGAGCCGGCGTGGGTGCACCGGCCCCTGGGCGAGATCCTCGTGACGGTCGCCGCCGCGGCGCTCGTGACGGTCCTGTGCACCCCGCCGGTGCGGCGGGTGTTCCGCTGGGTGCTGGAGCCCGACATGGCGTGGGCGTTCCGCCGGGACGCACGCGACCGGGCACGGGAGCGGAACGCCGTCCGCGCCTGAGCGGACCCTCTCACGGCTGAGGGACCAGCCGGACGAGCAGCACTCCGGGTGTGCGCGGCACGGACACCGTCAGCGCCTCCCCGTCCCAGACGGCCCGGCCGGCCGCCGTCGACGAGGGGTGCAGGACGTCCGCCCGGGCGGCCCGGCCCGCCAGGTGCCGGACGGGGACGCGGAGTGTGCCGGGCCCGCCGCGCCGCCACAGGGAGAGGTAGGCCGTACCGTCGCCGGGGATCCGCAGTCCCAGGGCCAGCCACTCGTCCGTCCAGCCGGGCAGGCCGAGCGGCCAGAACGGCAGGGCCCGGGCGAGGTCTTCGCGGATCGACTTGTAGACGCCGACGGCGTCCCGCACGAGCGCGCGCTGGTGGGCGGACATGCGGTCCAGGTGCCCGGAGAGGTGGATGCGGCCGAGGAGCGCCCCGCCGAGTGTCCAGGTGATCAGGTCGTCGTCGTACTCGGGCTGCGGGTAGGCCCAGACGGCGCCCTGCTCGGGCGGGACGGCCGTGGGCGCCGCGGCGGCGATGGGCGGGTAGCGCAGCGGGTCCTGCTGGTCGCTGGTGGACTGGAGCTGGGCGACGGCGAGGGTGGCGCCGTCCATGCGCATGCCGCCGGAGGCGCAGTTCTCCACGACGAGGCCGGGGTGGCGGTCGAGGACCGCGGAGAGCCAGTCGAGGTAGGCCTGGGCGTGGCCGAGCAGGCCGGCTCCCGGGGCGAGGTCGCCGGGGGCCTGGGTGCCGGGGTCGACGACGATGTTGTAGTCCAGTTTGAGGTAGCCCACGCCCCACTCGCCGGCGATGCGGTCGACCGTCCTGTCGAGGTGGGCGCGGGCGGCCGGGTGGCGCAGGTCGAGCTGGTGGCGGCCCTGTTCGGTGAGGCGTACGCCGTCGCGCTGGAAGAACGCCTCGGGCGGCAGTCCGGCCGCGACGGGGCTGCGCGCCCCGACGACCTCGGGCTCCAGCCACAGCCCGGGCACCATGCCGCGCTCCCTGATCCGGTCCAGGACGGCCCGGATGCCGCCGTCGGGAAAGCGGCGCGGCGAGGGCTGCCAGGCGCCGACGCTGTCCCACCAGCCGCGGGTGTCGTCGTCGTACCAGCCGGAGTCGACGCAGAAGTACTCGGCGCCCGCGTCGGCGGCGGCGTCGATCAGCGGCAGCAGCTTGGCCGTGGTGGGGTCGCCCATGAGGGTGTTCATGTAGTCGTTGAAGACCACGGGGAGGGCGGTGTGGTCGGGATGGGGGCGTCGGACGGCCCTGCGGTAGGAGGTCAGGGCGCCGAGCGCGGCGTCGAGGTCCGTGCCGAGGGCCAGGGCGGCCGGGACGGTGGTGAACTCCTCGCCCGGTGCGAGCCGGACGCGCCACTGGTGCTCCGCGTCCGTGGGGCCGTTCAGCGCGAGACAGGTGGCGTGTGCCCGTTCGCCGAGGTCCCAGCGCCAGCCGGCCGGGGATTCGACCTGCCACGCCCAGGCCCGCTCGCCGTTCCGCTCGGTCAGCGCGCCCATGGCGAGGTGGCCGTCGGTGGGCCAGCTGCCGCGTCCGGTGAGGGCGAGGGCGGCCCGGCTGTCGTGCTCGTGGACGTCGGTGTGGACGTCGGCGACGGTCGCGCGCAGCGGCTCGGTGTACCAACGGCACTCGGCGAGCCAGTCGTTGCGGGCCCGGTGGACGTCGAGGGTGTCCGGGGAAGGAAGGCCGCCGAGCAGCAGGCTGCTGACGGACTGGACGACGAGGGGTTCGGTTCCGTCGTTGCGGAGCCGGACGCGGGAGCGCAGGACGGGCAGGCCGGTGGGTGAGCTGAATGCGGCGAAGGCCGTCAACCCGGTGTCCGGGTCGTGGAGTTCGACGGTCAGCCGCTCCCAGCCGTCGCTGCTGCTCGCGTGCTGGGCACGGTGGGCGAGCCTGCTGCCGAGGGCCGTCCCGGTGAAGCGGGGGCCGGACCAGCCGCTGCCGTGGCCGAGGGCGGTGAGCTCCACGAGGGGCAGCGCGGACTGCGGCGTGGCCCCGCGGTCGTCGCCGGGGTGCGCCAGCCGGACCAGTCGCGGTGTTCCGTCGGGGGCGACGACGAACCGGGCGTCGAGCGCCTCGTGCCCCCAACCGAACTCGTTTCGCCGCTGGTCGGAGACCATGTGCGCCGCATCCGCCGTGCCGGTCAAGGTGCTCCCCCTCCTGACCACGCCCCGCCGCCCGGGAGCGGAGGCCCGTGTGCGTCCCTCGTCGCGGTCTCTTGACGACCCAAGTGTGACCGGTCAGCGGGAGAACGTGCTCGGGGGCCACGGCCACGCTCGCGGGTGGCGCGAAGCTCGTCGACGCGAGAACACCTGGAGCAAGGAACCACCGCGCGGGGCCCGGGGTACGGCCCCCCTCTCACAGGGGAGGGCTGAGGGACTGGGTGGGTCCGTTGTCTGCCGGGTGCGGCGCCACCGTGGCGTGTCGCCCGGTTCCCCGCGTCGCTGAGGGCGCGACCCGACGGCGGACCGAATCCGCCGCCAGAGCGGTGTTGCCGCGTGGAGGATGAGGACCATCAGACCCCCATGAGCCTTCAGTCTTCCCCTTCGCCCCGGGCCTGATCCAGCAGGTCGCGCAGCAGCCGCTCCTCGTCCGGTGCCGAGGCCGGTGACGAAGCTGGCCAGTACGGCCCCGCGGTCGTTCTCGGCGTCCAGCACCTTGCGCATCTTGCGGGCGGCCAGCCCCGCCTGGTCCGAGGCCGGTGTCCACGCGAAGGAGCGTCCGACCCGCTCCCGGGTGACCGCGCCCTTGCCCAGCAGCCGGGTGAGGATCGTGATCACCGTCGTGTACGCGAGGTCGTCGCCGAGGCGTTCCTGCACCCACCCCGCCGTGGCCGGGCCGTCCGCCTCCCGCAGCACCGACAGCACCAGTGCCTCCAGCTCGCCCTGCCCCCGTCGGGCGCGCTGCCCGGGATCCGTCACCGCCCCGCCTCCCTTGCGCCGCCCCGTGTCGCCCTGTGTCGACCTCGCGGACATCGGAGAGACCGGCACACGCCCGGCTGGTCCGGCGGCAGGAGCTGCTCGACCGCGGGATGCTGCCCCACCTGCGCCGGCACCCGGGGTCGCATCCCGGAACGGCGATCACACCGTGCTCCCCGCCCGATACGCTCACGCCGTGCCCGGACCGGGCCGGAGAGGACAGGACACCATGTTCGGACTGAGCGAGCTCGCGCTCCTTCTCATCGTCGTCACAGCCGTCATCGGGATCAAGAAGCTCCCCGAGCTGACCCGCTCGGCCGGCAAGGCGGCTCGCATCCTCAAGGCGGAGGCACGCGCCGCCAGGGACGAGGAGGCCGGGACGGCCCCCGCGCCGCGGGTGGTCCAGGGCGAGACCGTCCCGCCGGGCACCGGCACGACCCCGCCCGGCGCCCGGCCCGCGGGCACCCCGGACCACCCCTGATCCGGCCCTGACTACAGCGTGCGCTCCAGGCGGTCCGCCACGAGCCTGACGAAGCGCGCCGGGTCCTTGGGCTGGCCGCCCTCGGCCAGCACCGCCAGCGTGTGCAGCAGCTCCGCGGACTCGGCGAGCTCCGTACGGTCCTCGCTCGTCTGATACGCCTGGTGCAGCCCCTTCACCAGCGGGTGGCCCGGGTTGAGCTCCAGGATCCGCTTGGTGCGCGGCACCTCCTGGCCCATCGCCCGGTACATGTTCTCCAGGGCCGGGGTCAGGTCGTGCGCGTCGGAGACGATGCAGGCCGGGGACACGGTGAGCCGCGTGGAGAGGCGCACCTCCTTGATGTCCTCCTCGAGCCGCTCCCGCATCCAGCCGAGCAGCCCGGCGTACTCCTCGGCCTGCTTCTCCCGCTCCTCGCCGGCCTTCTCCTCGCCCTCGGCGTCGAGGTCGATCTCGCCCTTGGTGACGGAGCGCAGCTTCTTGCCCTCGTACTCGCCGACGGCGTCGACCCAGACCTCGTCGACGGCGTCGGTGAGCAGCAGGACCTCGATGCCCTTGTCCCGGAACGCCTCCATGTGCGGGGAGTTCTCGATGCTCTGCCGGGACTCGCCGGTGATGAACCAGATGTCGTCCTGGCCGTCCTTCATCCGCTCCACGTACCGCGCCAGCGTGGTCGGCTCGTCGTCGGAGTGCGTGGTCGCGAACGAGGAGACGGCGAGGATGGCGTCGCGGTTCTCGGAGTCGGTGACCAGCCCCTCCTTCAGGGCGGTGCCGAACTCCCGCCAGAAGGTGGCGTAGCGGTCGGCGTCCTTGGTCATGAACTCCTTGACCGTGGAGAGCACCTTCTTGGTCAGCCGGCGCTGCATCATCCGGATGTGCCGGTCCTGCTGGAGGATCTCGCGGGAGACGTTGAGCGAGAGGTCCTGCGCGTCCACGACGCCCTTGACGAAGCGGAGGTACGGGGGCAGCAGCGCCTCGCAGTCGTCCATGATGAACACGCGCTTCACGTACAGCTGGACGCCGCGCTTGAAGTCCCGCGTGAACAGGTCGTGCGGGGCGTGCGAGGGGACGAAGAGCAGGGCCTGGTACTCGAAGGTGCCCTCGGCCTGGAGCCGGATCGTCTCCAGCGGCTCGCGCCAGTCGTGGCTGATGTGCTTGTACAGCTCGTGGTACTCGTCGTCGGACACCTCGTCGCGCGAGCGCGCCCACAGGGCCTTCATCGAGTTCAGCGTCTCGGGCTCGGGCGCGTCCTCGCCGTCCTTCGCCTCCGGGACCATCCGGATCGGCCAGGTGATGAAGTCCGAGTAGCGCTTGACGATCTCCCGGATCTTCCATTCCGAGGTGTAGTCGTGCAGCTGGTTCTCGGGGTCGGCGGGCTTGAGGTGCAGCGTGACGGACGTGCCCTGCGGCGCGTCGTCGACCCGCTCCAGGGTGTACGTGGCCTCGCCGCGCGACGTCCAGCGGGTCCCCTGGCCCTCCCCGGCCCGGCGGGTCACCAGCGTCACCTCGTCCGCCGCCATGAAGCCCGAGTAGAAACCGACACCGAACTGGCCGATGAGGCCCTCGGCCCCGGCTCCCTCCTTGGCCTCCTCCAGCTCCTTGAGGAAGGTGGCGGTCCCCGAGTTGGCGATGGTGCCGATGAGCTGTCCCACCTCGTCGTAGGACATGCCGATGCCGTTGTCCCGCACCGTGAGGGTGCGGGCCTGCTTGTCGACGTGGAGCTCGATGTGCAGGTCCGAGACATCGGCGTCGAGGGAGTCGTCCCGCAGCTTCTCCAGACGCAGCTTGTCGAGCGCGTCGGAGGCGTTGGAGACGAGCTCCCGCAGGAAGACATCCTTGTTCGAGTAGACCGAGTGGATCATCAGCTGGAGCAGCTGACGCGCCTCTACCTGGAACTCAAACGTTTCGGTCGTCATGGTTCGCGAATCCCTCACAGGTCCCACAGTCGCCTGAACTGGTGAGAGTCACTGTAAAACACCAAGTCAGGCCGGTGCCCCGGTTGTCAGACGAGGTGGGCGAAGACGACGAGGTTCTCGGTGTAGTCCCGGGCCTGGCGGTCGTAGGAACCCGAGCAGGTGATGAGCCGGACCTGGGCCCGTGGCGTGTCGCCGTACACGCGGTCGCTGGGGAAGGCGTCCTTGTCGAAGGACTGAGCGGCGTCCACGGCGAAGGTCGCCTTGCTGCCGTCGGCCCGCACGACCTGGAACCGGTCGCCCTTCTTCAGCTCGCCGAGCCCGGCGAACACGGCCGGGGACGTCAGGGTGTCCACGTGCCCGGCGATGATCGCGGTGCCGGCCTCTCCGGGTGTGTGGCCCTTGGCGTACCAGCCGACGAGGTTGGTGTCGTTCGGCGGCGGAGGCTCCAGCTGGCCCGACGGGTTGATGGCCAGGTCGGTGAAGGGCGCGTCCACCGAGATCTTGGGAATGAGCAGGCGGACCGGCCGGGAGCGCGGCAGGTGGGGCCCCTCGGACCGGTCCGGTGCCGCGGACGTGCGCGTGTCGGGCAGGTCCGGAACGGCCGAGGAGGCGGCCACGGCGGGCGGCGCGTGCGGTGGGCCGGCGTCGTCGGGCGACTCGCCACCGCCGCCGAACAGGTTCACGGTCAGTACGAGTGCGGCCACCGACCAGACCACCGTCACGACGGCGCGGAAGCGACGCCTGGACGGTGCGGGGCCGAGGTCGGACAGGGTGGAGGGAGGGGCTGCCATCGAGAACCACCTCATTCGGCACGGCAGCGGTTACGGCACACGGGAGGACGAGCCGGGCCGCCGCGACGTGCGGGGCACGTGCGGCGGCCACGGCGGCTATGAGGTCAAGCCGGTCAGGCGGCGCCCTGCGCGGCCTTGCGGCGGCGCAGCGCGTACATGCCGGTGCCGGCCACCGCCAGGGCGGCCAGACCGCCGGCGGTCACGCCCGGCGCGGAGGCCAGGCCGCCGCCACCGGTGTGCATGCCGCCGTGCGGCTTCTCGTGCTTGCCCTCCCAGGAGCCCTTGTCGTGCTTGTCGCCCCAGTCACCCTTGTCCTGCTTGCCGGAGCCGCCCTCTTCCTTGCCGCCCCAGTCGTCTCCGTCCTTGTAGGACTCCGGGTCGTACTTGGAGCCCTCCCAGTCGTCCGAGTTCACGGAGGCCAGGGCCCCGCCACCGGTGTGCATGCCACCGTGCGGCTTGTGGTGCTTGCCCTCCCAGCCCTTCTCCTCTCCGTCCTCCTTGCCGTGCTCCTTGCCGTTCTCCTTGCCGTGCTCCTCGTGCTTGCCCTCTTCGCCCTTGGCGCCCTTCTCCTCCTCCTCGGAGGAGCCCCAGTCGTCCGAGGTCACCGCGGCCAGCGCTCCGCCACCCGTGTGCATCCCGCCGTGGGGCTTGTGGTGGTCGCTGTCCTTGTGGTGCTCCTTGCTGTAGGAAGTCGAGTCGTGGTCGCCGTCGCCCATGGCGTCGGCGTAGGCGGCGGGTGCGGCGATCGCGAGGGCGGCCGTGGCGGTGGCCGTCGCGAGCATCATGCGGGCAGAGCGCATCGGTGAGTCCTTCCGTCGCGAACCGGGCAGCTGACGCCTCGCCAGCTCACGAGACCCGGTCTCGACGTGAACCACCGTCAGTCGCGTCGGGCCGTCCCACCATCCGGGGCGTGCACACGGGTTACCACGACACCCTGACGGCCCACACGACGGCCGCCCGGCCCCCGTGGGGAGCCGGACCCGGAGGGCCGCCCGCGTCAGCGGCGCCCGAACCCCCGGTGCGTCGTACGGGCCGGGTCCGGATCCGCCAGCTGGGCCGCCATGCCGACGAGCACCAGCCCGCCCGCGATGAGCAGCCCCTCGGCCAGGACGATGCCGGAGACCAGTACGGCGACTCCGAGCGCCAGCCCCCACCAGGCTCCGGTCCGCCGGTACTCACGGGGCCGGGCGGGGCGGCCGGAGCTCATGGCCCGCGCGAACCGGGGGTCGTCCCGTTCGAGTCGTGCTTCGAGATCCACCAGACGGTGGTCTTCGGACCGGGGCACGGCTTCTCCTTCCCGGACCCGAGCGCTTCGGAACAGGCGCTGGCCGAGGTCATGACAAGGCCCGGGGTGTCGGGTCCTGTGACGGTGCGCGGGGAGGCGGGCCGCGGGTGCGGCTGTGCCGGGTGACACGACCGCCTCACCAGGGCTTCAGCCTCTCCCCCCGACGGCGGCTCGCACCATCGGGCCCCACCCCCATCCTTCCCGGTGGCGGCACCGCGTGAACGCCGGTCCGTGGGCGGGGTGTTCACCCGGAAATGGGTCCCGTCACGGATGGCGGCCGTGCCGCGCACACGCTGGCGGTGACGGTCCGGAGGAGGCGGTACGCGGTGCTCCTGTTCAAGCGGATGTTCGAGCGAATCCCCCGGCGGATGTTCCCGACGACGGTCGGATCACCGGCCTGCTGGTCGTCGGCGCCAGGACGGTGGAGCGCCCGCTAGCGCTCGGCCTCGGCAGGCTGGGGAGCGGACCGGCCGCCGTCGTGCGCGGGCTCGCCGTCGTACGGCGGTGAGGGGCGGTGGGGCAGGAGTCCCTGCCCCGCTCGGAGCGTGCGGGCGAGCAGGTGGGCGCGTCCGGCGGCGATGGGTCCGAGGACCGCGAGGACGAGGACGTACCCGGCGATGAACGGGGCGAGCCGGGCGTCGAGACCGGCGCCGGCGGCCATGGCGGCCAGGATCAGCGCGAACTCGCCGCGGGCCACGAGCGTGGTGGCGATCTCGGCGGCGGGCTCGATGCCGTAGCGGTAGACGCGGGCGACGAGGAGGCCCGCGGCGACGTTCATGACGAGGGTCAGCACGGCCGCCACGGCGACCGGTCCGGCCACGGAGACGATGTCGCCGGGGTCGATGGAGAGTCCGAAGGCGAAGAAGAAGAGGGCCGCGAAGGCGTCGCGCAGCGGATGCACCAGGTCCCGGATACGTGGACCTGAGGGCGTGCCGGCCAGGATCAGGCCGACCATGAACGCGCCGATGGCGTCGGCGACTCCGAGGACCTCGGCGACGCCCGCCACCAGGACGGCCGCGCCGAGGAAGCTGATGACGAGCAGTTCGTCGTCGCGGGTCGCGATGAGCCGCCCGACCAGTGTCGTGCCGTAACGGGCTGCCGCGGCGAGCAGCAGCAGGAAGCCGAAGGCCCTGACGCCCTGAAGGACCATGTCCCCGACTCCGTGGGCGCCGCTGATCACGGGCTGGAGGGCGGCGAGGTAGAGGGCGAGGAAGATGTCCTCCACCACGATGACGCCGAGAATGAGGCGGGTCTCCGGGCGGCCGATGCGGCCGAGGTCGATGAGGATCTTGGTGACGATGGCGGACGAGGAGATGCCGAGGACACCGGCGAGGACCAGCGCCTCACGGACGCCCCAGCCCAGCGCGAAACCGAATCCGAGGCCCGCGCCGACGTTGAGCAGCAGATAGATCCCACCCGCCGTCAGCAGGCGCCGGCCGCCCTCTTCCAGGTCGTCGAGGTGGAACTCCAGGCCCAGGTAGAACAGCAGCAGCACCAGACCGAGCGCGGAGAGCATCTCGAAGTCGTGGGCGTCCTGGACGATCACCAGGCCCGGGGTGTGCGGGCCGAGCAGGATGCCGGCGAGCATGAACAGCGGGATCGTGGGGAGCCCGATTCTGCCGCCGAGACCGGCGAGGAGGGCGGCGGCCAGGAAGGCTCCGCCCAAGGCGAGGAGGCTGTCAGCGTGTCCCACGGATCACCGCCTTCGTGGACGCGCGGGCGGATCGTTTCACCGGACGGGGAGGGATAGGGGCTCCTCCTTCAGGGGCATGGGCGAACGGGGGTGTACGCCTCTCGGCGCATCCGCGACACCGCGCCCGGGACGGGGGCGCGGCGGCTCAGGCGGTGCTGCCAGCCTCACACGGGCACCGGGGTCCCCACCATCGGTGCCGCCACCCATCCGCGGGCGGGGACGACACCCATCCGTGCCCTCGGCGTCTCACCGTGCCTGCCGGCCCTGCCCGAGGCGACCCTCGCCCGGGCCCACGGGCGTCCCGCGCTGCTGCACGGATGTGTCAGACGTGCCGGTGGTCGATGCCCAGCAGGCTCGCGGCGGCCCGGAAGTCGGCCGCGTGACGGCCCACCGTGAGGGACCAGTGGTGGCCGACGCCCGTGGCGCTCCAGGCGTCGACCCATTCGCCGGGGTCCCGGCCGAAGTCGACGCGGCTGGTGGTGTTGCCGATCTCCAGCAGCGGCCCGGGTACGACGGTTCCCTCGGAGGTGACGAAGGACAGACCGCCATCGGCGTCCTGGCCGAGGCCCAGCAGGGTGACGGGCCCGTGCCGGACGTCCAGTTCGACGCTCACTCCCCAGCCGCGTTTGCCGTGGTAGACGCCGAGCCCGCGCAGCAGCGGGTCGCGGGCGCCGACCCCGAGGTGGGCCGGTCCGTCGTGGCCCATCTCGACCACGCCGTCCTCGAAGTTCACAGCCGAGGGCGCCGACCGCGAAGCAGAAGATGTCCCAGTTGTAGACGCGGCGGCGGCCGAAGAGGTCGGCGAGCCGTCCGCCGATGAGTGATCCGACGGCGATGCAGCCGGTGACGATCGCGCTGATCGCCCCGGCCATCCACACGCCCATGCCGTAACTGTCCCGGTAGACGGCCAGGTTGACGGAGATGCTCACGATCAGCCCGGCGTCGAGGTAGGAGGCCATGCCCGACAGCGCGGCGGCCTTCCAGAGCGGTCCGGGGATGGGGCGGGTACCGGCCATGATGCGACTCCGTCGTCTGGTGACATCGCGGTTCCGGGGGCCTGGTCGCAGCGAATATAGGGGGAGAAAAACGTTCCAACAAGGTGTCGCGCACGCATCGCCGCCGCGGGGCCGGGCCGCGTGACTCCGCACGGGGGTGTGGCGCGTCCGTGCCAGCTCACCTACGGTGAAAGCGGCCTGAAAACGTTTCAGGGGAAGGACCGCGTCCGTGATCTCCCCCGAGCTCCGGCGACTGTTCGACGACCCGCCCCGCGCCTTCGGCCCCACACCCCTGTGGTGGTGGTCGGGTGCGAAGGTCACCCGTGCGCGACTCGCCTGGCAGCTGCGGGCGTTCGCGGCCGGCGGCGTCCACAATCTCGTCGTCATCAACCTGGCCCCGGCCGGCCCGACGTTCGGAGCCCGGGCCGACGATCCCGCGTGGTTCGGCGAGGAGTGGTGGGCCCGCTTCACCGACGCCTGCGAGCTCTCGGCGGAACTGGGCACGCGGCTGTGGTTCTACGACCAGATCGGCTTCTCCGGGGCCAATGTGCAGGGCGGTGTGACGCGCCGTCACCCGGAGGCCGCCGGACTGGCGCTGCGCTGCCGCGAGGTGCGTGTCGCCGGGGGCGCGGTCGGCCTGACGGGCCCCGGTACTGCGCTGGCCGCGTACGCGCCGCAGGGGCGGCGGCTCGACCTCTCGGGGGACGGCCGGATCGCCGCCGCCGACGGGACCGCGGTCCGGCTCGTCACCGCCGTACCGACGGCGTTCGACTACCTGGACCCGCACGCCGTGGGTCTGCTGATGGACGCCGTCCACCACGAGTACGACCGCCGCGTGCCGGAGTACCTGGGCACCGTCGTCGCGGGCAGCTTCCAGGACGAACTCCCCGGCACCAACGCCTGGAGCCACCGTTTCGCCGACGAGTTCCGCACGCGGCGCGGCTACGACCTGCTCGACCACCTGCCCGCCCTCTTCGGCACGGCGGCGGGCGTCGCGGAGGGGAAGATCCGCGCCGACTACTACGCGGTCCGGGCGGAACTGACCGAACAGGCCCTGTTCCGGCCGCTCGCCGCCTGGCACCGCGAGCGCGGCCTGCTGCTGGGCAGCGACCAGAGCCACCCGGCCCGCGCGGGCTACCCGGCCCAGTCCACGCAGATCTACACCGACTACTTCCGCACCCACCGCTGGTACAGCGCCGCGGGCAGCGACCACCACGGCGACGCCAAGGTGCATTCCTCGATGGCCCACCTCCACGGCCACGAACGCGTGTGGATCGAGGCGTTCCACTCCTCCGGCTGGGGTGGCACGCTGGAGGACACCTACGACTGGCTGCTGCCGTTCCTGCGCAGCGGCGCCAACCTGTACAACCCGCACGCCAGTTACTTCGGCACGGCGGGAGGCTGGTTCGAGTGGGCGCCGCCGTCCACCGACTGGCGCCAGCCCTACTGGAGGCAGTACCCGGCGTTCTCGCGGGCCGTGGCCCGGATCTGCTCGCTCATGTCGTGGGGCGGCTACGCGGCCGATGTGGCGGTGCTGCACCCGACCGCCACCATGCAGGCCCTGGTGCCGCTGGACGCACCGGTCCGGCACTTCGGCGACGGCCGGCTGGGCGGGGGCCACGCCCTCGCCGACGAGACCCAGCGGCACTACCTGGACCTGTGCGGCACCAACAACTGGCTCGGCCCGCGTGCCGGTGCCCTGGACCGGCACGGGGTGTCCTTCGACGTCGTCGACGACGACTCGGTCCAGCGCGCCGGGGCCTGCGACGGTGCCCTGCGGATCAGGGATCTGGCGTACCGGGTGGTGCTGCTGCCCTCGGCGAGCGTGCTGGAGGAGGGCACGGCACGGCGACTGTTCGACCTGCTGGACGCGGGCGGGCGGGTGGTGGTCGTGGGCCGTCCGCCCGCGACGGCCGCCGGCCGGTCCGGTGACGACGCGGTCGTGGCGGCGCTGCTCGCCCATCCCCGGCTGGAGCGGGTGCGCGACCCGCAGGCCGCGGCCGCGGCGGTGGCCGACGCAGCCGGGCACGCGACGGGCGACGTTCCGCTGCTCGTCCGGCGGAAGGGGAACCAGGCGGTGGCACTGGTCACGGCGGCCTTCCCGGAGCTCGGCGCGCATCCGCTGCGGACCGGCCCCACACCCGAGCCCGTGCACACCACGTCCGTCACCGTCCGGGCCGCCGTCGCCCGGGCCGAGGTCTGGAACCCGGCGACCGGCTCCCGCCGCCCGGCCCGCGTCACGGTCCTGGCGGACGGCGCCTCGTCGTCCGTCGAGGTGCCGCTGGAGGGCGCCCCGGCGGTCCTCCTCGTCTGGCGCGAGGGCCGTGCGGAACCGGCGCCGGCCCCGCAGGCCACGGCGGTCCGGGTGCTGGACCTCTCGTCCGGCTGGCAGGGCCGGCTGGTGCCGACGATGGACAACACCTGGGGCGACCTCGCACTGCCCCCGGGGGCGTCGGTGCGGGAGCCGCAGATCTGGACCATGGAGTGGACCGAGGGGACGGTGTGGGAGCGCGCCCGGGTCACCTACGGCAACCGGGTCCGTGTCCTGCCCCCGGTGCCGCTCGGCCGGGCACCCGCGCCACTGGACGCGGGGGACGTGGAGCGGGTCCTCGCGGGCGAACTGCCGCTGGTGCCGCCGGAGTCGGCCTGGGACACAGGGGTGTACTCGTCGAGCAGGGGTGTCCCGGACCAGGGCGGACTGCTGGGCACCAAGGGGCTGGTGAACGAGGAGTTCGTGCGGGTGCCGGTGCCGACCGCCGGCACGGCCGCACGGGTCCGGGCGATCGTGGAGAGCGGCCGTCGGGGCCCCGCCGAACTGCACGTCGGCGCCGAGGCCGCCAAGCGGGTGTGGTGGAACGGCGAGCCGCTGGGCCCGTTCGACGGTGGCTACCTGGCCTCCGCCCCCGTCGTCGTGAGCCGGGACCGCAATGTGCTCGAGTACGAACTGTCCGGCGCCCAGGACCGGCCCTCGACGATCTCGGCCGTCGCCGGCACACCGCTCGGCAGCTTCTTCTGCCTGTCCGAGCCGGGCGGCCTCGGGCCGCGGCCGCGGTTCATGCGTCCGCCGGACGGGGTGCGGCCCGACGGCCGGGTGATCTACCGCGGACGGCTCCCGGTCCCGGCCGGGGGTGCGCGTGCGGTGCTCGTCGTCGGGGCCGCGTGCGCGGTGACGGTGCTGCTCGACGGGGACGTGCTGGCGCGGCAGGAGAAGGTGGAGTACTACGAGGCGGACTGGGGTGCCGTGCCGATGTTCTTCCGGCACGAGCGGGAACTCGGTGCGGGCGAGCACACCGTGGAGGTCGTGGCCGACAGCGCCGATGTCCGGGACGCGGTGTTCGTCGACCTGGTGGCGCGGACCGCGTCCGGGGTGACGGCCCTGGCCGGCGGCGCCGGCTGGGAAGCCCGGACGGGCTCGTGGCGGGGCCGGACCGTCGAGGACACCCGAAGGCGCGGCGAGCTGCAGCACTGTCACGCGGCCGTGCGGCCGCACCCGCTCCCGGACACGGCGTGGCTCAACGGCACGCCGGTGCCGGGCGGGACCGTGTGGCCGTCGCGGTCCACCGACGACATCCGGGCGGTACCGCAGCGTTTCCGGTTCACCGTTCCGCCGGGGACGGTGTCGCTGGAGCTGCCGACGGTTCTCGGCGCCACCGTGCGCGTCGGGGACGGCGGCCGACTGCCGTGCAGGGGCGGTCGGCTGACGCGCCGTGAGCCCGTCCCGGACGCCACCGAGGTCGAGGTGGTCACCGAGCCCACGGCCGTCCTGCGGGGCGGCTCGGCGTGGCGGGGGCCGGTTCGGGTGCGGACCGTGCCGGCGCCGCTGGCGCTGGGCGACTGGCGCGAACGGGGGCTGGGCGGTTGGAGCGGGGGCGTGACGTACAGCCGGACGGTGGAGGTGCCGGCCGGGCCCGATCCGGTGCTGGATCTGGGGCGGGTGCGGGGCAGTGTGGAGGTCGCGGTCGACGGGGAGCCGGCCGGTGAGGCGTTCTGCCGGCCGTACCGTTTCCCGCTGCGCGGTGCCGCGGGGCGTACCGTCCGGCTGGAGGTGACGGTCCGGGGCACGCTGGCCCCGTATCTCGCGGAGGCCACGCCCACCGACTGGGCCTTCGCGTCCCAGCTGTCGTCGGGGCTGTGGGGGCCGGTGACGCTGCGGATCCCGGCGGGGGGTTAGCCGCCGGCGGGCGACCGGGTGGAGTCGCGCAGGACCAGGCCGGGGGCGAAGACGCGGGTCTCGTGCAGATGGTCCGCGCGGGCGTCGATCTCGTCCAGCAGCATCTCCACGGCCGCCCGCCCGAGTTCCTCGACCGGTTGGCGGACCGTCGAGAGGGTCGTCGCCCCGAAGGTCGCGACGTCGAGGTCGCCGTAGCCGACGACCTGCACGTCCTCGGGGACGCGCACGCCCCGTTCGGCCAGGCCCCGGCACAGGCCCGCGGCGAGGAAGTCGTTGGTGCAGAACACCCCGTCGGGCAGCTCCGTCAGCCCGCGGGCGATCTCCGTGCCGTACGCGACGGTCATCCGCTCGGCGACGACCTGGCCGAGCCGGGCCTCACGGCGGCTGCGCACGGCCTGCCGGGCACCCTGGTAGCGGTCCGCGCACTGGCGGATGCCACGCTCGCCGTTGACGACGAGGAGGTCACGGGCCCCGCTGTCCAGGAGGTGCTGTACGGCGATGCGGCCGCCGGCGATGTCGTCGACGGAGGCCGAGCAGCCCTCCCGGTCGGGCATCGCGCGGTCGGCCAGGACGAGCGGGATGCCCCGCTCGCGCAGCCGGGCCAGCCGGCCCGGATCGGCGCTGAGCGGCACGACCACGACTCCTACGGCACGCTGCTCGACGAGCATGCTGAAGTAGCCCTGCTCCCGGGCGGGGTCGTCGCCGCTGTGGCACAGGACGAGGGAGTAGCCGTGGTCGTAGGCGGCGTCCGCGGCGCCGCGCGCGATGCGTGCGTAGAAGGAGTTGGTGACGTCGGGCAGGACGAGCCCGATCGCAAAGGAGTGGCCGGTGCGCAGGCCCGCGGCCCCGGGGTGGGGGACGTAGTCGAGCGCGGCGACGGCGATCCGGACGCGTTCGGCGGTCTGTGCGGTGACCCGCTCGGGCCGGTTGAGCACGTTGGACACCGTCGACACCGAGACCCCGGCGGCCGCGGCGACGTCCTGGATCCGGGCGGGGCGTGCGGGAACGGCGTCCACCCCCCTCGCTGTTGCGGCCGCGCGACCAGGCACGACGATGGCCATGTCGGGCGCCGCACAGTATAACGCGGCGGAGTTGGAACGTTTTTCGCGCGGCGCGGGTGCGGTTGCGGCGGCCCGGCGGGGCGGCTGCCGGGCCACCGTTCGGTCAGGCGGCGAGGCCCGACAGCGGCCGCAGGGCCGTCACCGGCGCTCGGGCGGACGTCTTCCCGGCGCCGTGACACCGCCGGAGGCCGCCGCGTCGAGCAGGCGGCGGAAAGTGTCGCACTCCAGGTGGCTGGGCGCGGGGCACGCGGCGGCATGCCGCAGGGAGTCACGCAGAACGCCCAGTTCGCGGATGGTGCGGTCCAGTTCCTCCGCTCTGGCCGACAGCATCCGCCGGTCGATGCGCGGCTGCCCGTCCGGCGCGAACATCCGCGCGATCTCGTCGAGCGAGAATCCCGCCGTCCGTCCCAGCGCGATCAGTGCCAGCCGCTCCAGCACCCCCGGGTCGTACTGGCGGCGCAGTCCGCGCCGGCCGGTCGGGGCGATCAGCCCCTTCTCCTCGTAGAAGCGCAGCGTCGAGGCGGGCACCCCGGCGCGGTGCGCCACCTCCGCTATGTCCAGGTCTGTCATTGTCTTGACCTCAAGTCGACTTGAAGTAGAACGCTGTCATCACGTCCCGGCGAAGACAAGCAGGACGAAGACGAGCCGGATGAAGACGAGCCGGACGAAGACGGGCCGGACGAAGACGAGCCGGACGGAAACAAGCCGGACGGCAACAAGCCGGACGGCAACGAGCGGGACGACGACCGGCCGGGCGAAGACCGGCAGGCCGCGGACGAGCCGAGGGAGATACGACGATGAACGCCGCGCACAGGTCCTACGACGAGCAGGCCGCCCGCTGGAACGGGCCCGCCGGCCACGCCTGGGTGGATCTCCAGGAGGTGCTGAACGGGATGTTCAGCGGCATCGAGGAGCTGCTCGTCGACGCCGTGGCCACCGAACACCCGGCGAGCGCGCTCGACGTCGGCTGCGGTACCGGCGCCCTCACCCGGGCCGTCGCCCGCCGGGCCGGCCGCTGCGTCGGCGTCGACCTCTCCGGCCCGATGATCGAGGCGGCCCGGGCGCGGGCCGAACAGGAGGGTGTACCGGCCTCCTTCATCGAGGCCGACGCGCAGGAGTACGCCTTCGAACCCGCCGCCTTCGACGCGGTCGTCTCACGGTTCGGCGTCATGTTCTTCAGCGACCCCGTGCGGGCCTTCGCCAATCTCCGGAGCACGATGAAGGACGGGGCCGGGCTGCGGTGCGTCGTGTGGCGGGGCGCCGAGGAGAACCCGTTCATGACGACGGCGGAGCGCGCCGCGGCCCCGTTCCTGCCGGAGCTGCCCGTGCGACGGCCGGACGAGCCGGGCCAGTTCGCGTTCGCGGACCCGGGGCGCGTCCACCACGTCCTGACGGAGAGCGGCTGGGCCGGGATCGACATCCGGCCGGTCGACGTGCCCTGCGCCCTGCCCGAGAAGGACCTCGTCACCTACTTCAGCCGGCTCGGACCGCTCGGCACCGTGCTGCCCGACGCCGACGAGCGGACCCGGGCGGAGATCGTGAAGGTGGTCCGTCCCGCCTTCGATCCCTTCGTGCAGGGCACGGAGGTCCGTTACACCGCCGCGTGCTGGATGGTGTCGGCGCGGGCCGCGGGCGCGAAACTTTCGTGAGGTCCGGCCCTCTTTTCCGATCGCGGGCGACCGGCGCATAGTGAGATCACGATGACGCAGAAAAGAGCGCTGGTGGTCCGGGGCGGCTGGGAAGGTCATCAGCCGGTCGAGGCCACAGAACTGTTCCTGCCCTTCCTCCGCGGCAACGGATACGCCGTCCGGGTCGAGGAGTCGACCGCGGTCTACGCGGACGGCGCCGAGATGGCCGCCACCGACCTCGTCGTGCAGTGCGTGACGATGTCCGAGATCACGCGCGAGCAGCTGGCGGGCCTGACCACCGCGGTCGAGGCGGGCACGGGCTTCACCGGATGGCACGGCGGCATCGCCGACTCGTTCCGCGCCTCCTCGGACTATCTGCACCTGGTGGGCGGGCAGTTCGCCACACACCCCGGCAAGGAGCCGTGCGAACGCCGGGGCGAGGCGGCGGACCACTTCCTGCCGCACACGATCAGCGTGACGAAGGCCGGCCGGACGCACCCGATCACCGCGGGCATCGAGGACTTCACCCTGGAGACCGAGCAGTACTGGGTGCTCCACGACGACCTCATCGACGTCCTGGCCACCACCACGCACCCCACCCGTCCGTGGCAGCCCTGGCACCGGCCGGTCACGTCCCCGGCGGTCTGGACCCGCCGGTGGGGCGCCGGGCGGATCGTGGTGACGACGCCGGGGCACAGCGTCGACGTGCTGGAACACCCCGGCGTCCGCACCATCGTCGAGAGGGGCATGCTGTGGGCGACGCGCACCGCGTCGGGGTCGTAGGGCTGGGCGTCATATCCCGGGCCTACCTGGAGACGCTGTCGGGCCATCCCGCGGTGCGGGTCACCGCGGTCGCCGACCTCGACGCCTCCCGGTCGGCCGCGGCCGCCGCCGGTCTGCCCGGCGCCCGTGCGCTGACGGTCGGGGAGCTGCTGAGCAGTCCGGACGTGGACACGGTGCTGAACCTGACGACGCCGGCCGCCCACGCGGAGATCGCCCTCGGGGCGATCCGGCACGGCAAGAACGTCTACGGGGAGAAGCCGCTGGCCGCGGACCTGGCGGCCGCCCGTGCCGTACTGGAGGCCGCCGGCGAGGCGGGCGCCGGTGTGGGCTGCGCCCCGGACACCGTCCTGGGCACGGGAGTGCAGACCGCGCGGGCGGCCGTGGCGGCGGGAACCATCGGACGGCCCCAGTTCGCCACGGCCGTGATGGTGACGCCGGGGCATGAACGCTGGCACCCCCACCCCGACTTCTACTACACGCCCGGCGGTGGCCCGTTGCTGGACATGGGGCCGTACTACCTGTCGGCGCTGGTGCATCTGCTGGGGCCGGTGCGCGCCGTGACCGGGGCGGCCGGGCGGCTGCGCACCGAGCGCGTCATCGGGTCCGGTCCGCGCGCGGGTGAGCGCATTCCGGTCGAGGTGGACAGCCACGTGTCCGGGGTGCTGGAGCATGTGAACGGGACGCTGACGACGCTCACCACCAGCTTCGACGGCGTGGCCACCACGGCCGCGCCGATCGAGGTGCACGGCGAGAGCGGCACCCTCTCGGTGCCCGACCCGAACCGCTTCGACGGCGAGGTCCGCCTCCACGCGCTCGGCGACACCGGCTGGCGCACCCTGCCGACGTCGGCGGGTTACGTGGACGGCGCCCGCGGCGTCGGACTGCTGGACTTCCTCACCGCGGGCGGTGGGCGTGCGCCGCGCGCCAACGGTGAACTCGCCCTGCACGTGCTGGAGACGATGACCGCGCTGCTGCGTTCGGCGGCCGAGGGTCGGCGGATCGAGCTGACGACGTCGGCGGAGGTGCCCGCGCCCGTACCCCTGACGGCGGCGTCGCGGTGGCACGGCCGGACCGGCTGACGTCAGTCCACGGGCCAGGTGTGCGCGGGCGCGTTCATGTGCATGTAGTCCATGTACGTCCTGGTCATCTGCCGCAGCGCCTCACGCCGGTCGGAGATGCCGGCCTTCTCCAGGTGGTGCACCGTCTCCGCCTGCCACAGGGCGCCGTTGCGGCCGGTGACGCAGCGCTGCTCGATGATGCCGAGCAGGGGTTCGCGCCACTCGGCGTCCATGCCGGTGAGCTCCAGGCCCCGGTGGGCCAGGGGCAGCAGTCGCCGCAACACCAGTTCCGTGACCGGCACTTCGCCCACTCCGGGCCAGTACAGCCGGGCGTCGATGCCGTCCCGGGCCGCGGTGTGCAGGTTCTCCTCGGCGACCGAGAAGGACATCCGCGTCCACACCGGCCGGTCCTCGTCGACCAGGGCGCGGGTCAGGCCGTAGTAGAAGGCGCCGTTGGCGATGATGTCCGCGACGGTGGGGCCGGCGGGCAGCACCCGGTTCTCGATGCGCAGGTGCGGGCCGCTCTCGGTGACCGCGTAGATGGGGCGGTTCCAGCGGTAGATCGTGCCGTTGTGCAGGGTCAGTTCGCCCAACTGGGGGACGTTGCCGCTGTCCAGCTCCTGCTGCGGGTCCTCGTCCTCGCACAGCGGCAGCAGGGCCGGGAAGTAGCGCACGTTCTCCTCGAAGAGGTCGAAGACGCTGGTGATCCAGCGCTCCCCGAACCACACCCGGGGCCGTACGCCCTGGGCCTTGATCTCCTCGGGCCGGGTGTCGGTGGCCTGCTCGAACAGGGGGATGCGGGTCTCGCGCCACAGCTCCTTGCCGAACAGGAAGGGCGAGTTCGCCGCGAGGGCGATCTGCACGCCCGCGATGGCCTGGGCCGCGTTCCAGTAGTGCGGGAACTCCTTGGGGGCGACCTGGAGGTGGAACTGGGTGCTGGTGCAGGCCGCCTCCGGGGTGATGGTGTCGGCGTACGTCGACAGGCGCTCCACTCCGTCGACCTTGATCCGCAGGTCCTCGCCGCGCGCCGCGAAGATCTGCTCGTTGAGGAGGCGGTACCTGGGGTCGCCGGAGAGCGCGGACCCGCTGACGTCCGGCTCGTCGAGGGTCGGCAGGATGCCGACCATGATCAGGTGCGCCCCCACCGCGGCGGCGCGGTCCTCGGCGTGGTTGAGGGCGTCGCGGATCTCCTGCTCCCAGGAGCCGGGGCCGCCTGCCGTGAGTTGCCGGGGCGGGATGTTGATCTCCAGGTTGAAGCGGCCCAGCTCGCTCGACCAGGCGGGGTCGGCGATCGCCTGGAGCACGTCGGTGTTGCGCATCGCGGGCAGCCCGGCGTCGTCGACGAGGTTGAGCTCGATCTCCAGCCCGACCTGCGGGCGCTCGCTCTCGAACCCCGACTCGCGGAGCATCCGGGCGAGCACTTCGAGGTCGGTGTGCATCTTCTCCCGGTACCGACGGCGGTCCTCCCGGGTGAACACCAGGGCCGGCACGTCACGTCCCATGTGCCCTCCTGCGCTCCTTCGGCGGCGACGCCCGCTCCTCTGCGGACGGGTCTCGTCCCAGAGTCGCACCTTGTCCTCCACCCCGCACCCACCTAGCCTGACTTTGTGCCGCAAATAAACAAAGCCCGATCGCACAAGGACGTGCCGGGCCACAGCAGCTCCTGGACCCCGCTCCGGATCGCCCTCACCGTCTTCTTCGCCCTCGACGGCTTCGTCTTCGCCGGCTGGGTCGTGCGCATCCCCGCCATCAAGGCGCAGACCGGCGCCTCCGCCAGCGCCCTGGGCCTCGCCCTCCTGGGCGTCTCCGCCGGGGCCGTCGTCACCATGACCCTCACGGGCCGGCTGTGCCGCCGCTACGGCAACCACCGGGTGACCGTCGTCTGCGCGGTCCTGCTCTCGCTCAGCGTCGCCCTGCCGCCGCTGACCCACTCGGCGCTCGCACTGGGCCTGGTCCTGCTGCTCTTCGGGGCCGCCTACGGCGGGATCAACGTGGCCTTCAACAGCGCGGCCGTGGAACTCGTGGCCGCGCTGCGACGGCCGGTCATGCCGAGCTTCCACGCGGCGTTCAGCCTGGGCGGCATGACCGGAGCCGGGCTGGGCGGACTGGTCGCGGGGGTGCTCTCCCCCACCCGGCACCTGCTGCTGCTCACGGTCGTCGGCCTGCTCGTCACCGCCGCCGCGGGCCCCGCCCTCCTGCGGCACGAGCCGCCGCTCCCCCCGCGACGGGCCCTGCCCGCCGAGGACACCGGGCGCCGCCCGGACCGCCGCACCCGGACCCTGGTGATCGTCTTCGGCGTCATCGCGGGCTGCACCGCCTACGGCGAGGGGGCGCTGGCCGACTGGGGCGCCCTGCACCTCGAACAGGACCTGCACGCCTCGGCGGGTGCCGCGGCCGTGGGCTACTCCTGCTTCGCGCTGGCCATGACGGTGGGGCGGCTGACCGGCACGACGCTCCTGGAACGTCTGGGGCGGACCCGGACCGTGGTCGCCGGCGGCACGACCGCGGCGGCCGGGATGCTGCTCGGTTCTCTTGCCCCCTCCCTCTGGGCGGCCTTCGCCGGCTACGCGATCACGGGCCTCGGCCTCGCGAACCTCTTCCCCGTGGCCGTGGAACGCGCGGGCGCTCTCGCCGGCCCGGGCGGCGTCGCCACGGCCTCCACCCTGGGCTACGGGGGCATGCTCCTCGGCCCGCCCGCGATCGGCTTCATGGCGGACTGGTTCACGCTCCCGGCCGCCCTGACCAGTGTGGCGGTGCTGGCCGCCGTGGCCGCGGTCGTCGGTGCGCTGGTGGGCGCGGCCGTCCGGCGGGCGGCCCGGGCTTGAGAGGAGGCCCGGGCTTGAGAGAAGGAGAGGCCGCTACGAGGTAGGCCGGTGATCCTGGGTACCCGTGGCGGCGCCCGTAGTGATCAACGGGCCGTACGCCATGCACAAGGAGGCAGACCCGTGACCGAACAGCAGCACCCCGGCAAGCAGCACCCGACCCCGGAGTTTCCCTCCCAGGATCAGCCGCACCCCGGCTGGACGGGGCCGATGGACCCGCCCCCGGACCATGGTGAGGAGTCCTACCGGGGCAGCGGCAGGCTGGAGGGCCGCAAGGCCGTGATCACCGGTGGGGACTCCGGTATCGGCCGCGCGGTCGCCCTGGCGTTCGCCCGCGAGGGAGCGGACGTGCTGTTCACCCATCTGGATGACGAGAAGGACGACGCCGCCGAGACGGTCCGGCTCGTCGAGGCGGCGGGCCGCCGTGCCGTGCCCGTCGCGTGCGACGTGCGGGAGGAGGAGAACTGCCGGGCCCTGATCGAGCGCGCCGTGGACGAGTTCGGCCGGATCGACGTGCTGGTGAACAACGCGGCGTACCAGATGTCCCAGCCGGACGGCATCGAGGCGATCAGCACCGAGCAGTTCGACCGGGTGCTGCGCACCAACCTGTACGGCATGTTCTGGCTGTGCAAGATGGCCCTGCCGCACATCCCGGAGGGCGGCAGCATCATCAACTCCACGTCGGTGCAGGCGTACAAGCCGAGCCCGCATCTGCTGGACTACGCGACCACGAAGGGCGCGATCGTCACCTTCACGCAGGGGCTCGCGCAGATGCTGATCGAGAAGGGCATCCGGGTCAACGCGGTCGCGCCGGGGCCGGTGTGGACGCCGCTGATCCCGGCGACCCTGCCGGACACGCAGACCTTCGGCAAGCAGGCCCCCATCGGGCGGCCCGCACAGCCCGCCGAGATGGCTCCGGCGTACGTCTTCCTCGCCTCGCAGGAGGCGTCGTACATCACGGCCGAGATCCTCAACGCGACGGGCGGGACACCGCTGCCGTAGTAGCCGGCTGCCGGGCGGGAGCGGTGCGCCGCGGCGGATCGGGCCGGTGAGCCGGCCGGCCTCCGGAAATCCCCGGGCCTGGAGAGCGCTTCATGCGGCAGACTCGGCGCCATGGAGACCGCCGAGTTCCTTCAAGCACTGGAGACGGAAGGCCGGCTGCTGGCCGCGGCCGCCGAGGAGGCCGGGACCGACGCGAAGGTGCCGACGTGCCCCGAGTGGCAGGTGCGCGACCTGCTGCGGCACACCGGCGCGGTGCACCGCTGGGCCGCCGCCTACGTCGCGGAGCAGTTCACCGAGCGGCGGCCGCTGACCGAACCCACGGGTCTCGACGGTGCGGAGCTGGTGGCCTGGTACCGCGAGAGCCACCGGGAGCTCGTCGGCACGCTGGCCGGCGCCTCGCCCGGCGTGGAGTGCTTCACCTTCCTGCCCGCGCCGTCCCCGCTGGCCTTCTGGGCGCGGCGGCAGGCGCACGAGACGGCGGTGCACCGGGTGGACGCGCAGTCCGCGCGCGGCGGCGTCCCGACGGGCGTCACCCCGGAGTTCGCGACCGACGGCATCGACGAGCTGCTGCGGGGCTTCCACGCCCGCTCCAGGAGCCGGGTCCGCACCCCGGAGCCGCGCGTGCTGCGGATCCGCGCGCAGGACACCGGCGCGGTGTGGTCGGTACGGCTGTCGCCGGAGCCGCCCGTGACGACGCGGGACGCGTCCGGGGAGGCCGCGTGCGAACTGTCCGCGCCGGCCGAGCAGTTGTATCTGGCGCTGTGGAACCGGGCTCCGCTGCCGGCCGCCACGGGCGACCGGTCGCTCGCCGCGCTGTGGCGGGAGGCGTCCGCGATCTGAGCGGTCACCGGCGGGAGCGGTCACCGACGGCGGTCAGCCGTCGGTGAGCATCCTGGCCAGTAAGGCGCGCTGCACGGGGAGCACCTCGCCGTGCAGCGCGCGTCCCTTCGCCGTGAGGCAGACCTGCACGCCGCGCCGGTCCTCGGAGCAGATGCCGCGCTCGACGAGTCCCTCTTTCTCCAGCCGGGCGATCAGCCGCGACAGTGCGCTCTGACTCAGATGCACCCGCTCGGAGATCTCCTGCACACGGTAGGACGGTGTGCCCTTCGGGGTCCGGCACCCGGCGAGGACGTCGAGCACCTCGAAGTCGCTGGCGCACAGGCCGTGGCCGTGCAGCGCACGGTCGAGTTCGCACTGGGTGCGCGCGTGCAGCGCAAGGATGTCCCGCCACCGTGTCACGAGCGCCTGCTCGGCCTGCTGAGCCGCCATGACGCGCACCGTAACAGAGAACCGAGATTGTTGCACCTGAATTAAATGCGCTTGCATCTCATGCATACGCATGTAGTGTCTCCGGCATGACCTCTCCGCTCATCTCCCCCACGTCCGAGGTGCGTTGGACGCCACGGCTGTGGGGCACCCTGCTCGTGCTCTGCGCCGCGATGTTCCTGGACGCCCTGGACGTGTCCATGGTCGGCGTCGCCCTGCCGTCCATCGGCGCCGACCTCGGCCTGTCGACCTCGGCGCTGCAATGGATCGTCAGCGGCTACATCCTCGGCTACGGCGGTCTGCTGCTGCTCGGGGGGCGCGCCGCCGACCTGCTCGGCAGGCGTCAGGTGTTCCTGGTGGCCCTGGCCGTCTTCGCGCTCGCCTCGCTGCTCGGCGGTCTCGTCGACTCGGGGCCCCTGCTCATCGCCAGTCGCTTCATCAAGGGCCTGAGCGCGGCCTTCACGGCACCCGCCGGCCTGTCGATCATCACCACGACGTTTCCCGAGGGCCCGCTGCGCAACCGCGCGCTGTCCATCTACACCACCTGCGCGGCCACCGGCTTCTCCATGGGCCTGGTGCTCTCGGGCCTGCTCACCGAGGCCAGTTGGCGCCTGACCATGCTGCTGCCCGCACCCATCGCCCTGGTCGCGCTCGTCGCCGGCCTGAAGCTGCTGCCCCGCAGCGAACGGGAGAAGGACCACAACGGCTACGACGTCCCCGGAGCCGTCCTCGGCACCGCCTCGATGCTGCTGCTGGTCTTCACCGTCGTCCAGGCCCCTCAGGTCGGCTGGGCGTCGGCCCGCACCCTGCTGTCCTTCCTCGCGGTGGCCGCGCTGCTGACGGTGTTCGTCCTGGTGGAGCGGCGGTCGGCGGGACCGTTGATCCGGCTCGGCGTGCTGCGCTCCGGCAGCCAGATCCGCGCCCAGCTCGGCGCGATGGCCTTCTTCGGCTCGTACGTCGGCTTCCAGTTCCTGGCGACGCTCTACATGCAGTCGCTGCTGGGCTGGTCGGCGCTGCACACGGCGCTCGCCTTCCTGCCCGCCGGCGCGCTGGTGGCGGTGTCGTCGACGAAGGTGGGCGCGATCGTCGACCGGTTCGGCACCCAGCGGCTGATCGCGAGCGGCTTCGCGCTCATGGTCCTCGGATACGCGCTGTTCCTGCGCGTCGACCTGGACCCGGTCTACGCAGCGGTGATCCTGCCGAGCATGCTGCTGATCGGCGCCGCCTGCGCCCTGGTCTTCCCGTCGCTCAACATCCAGGCCACCAACGGCGTCGACGACCACGAGCAGGGCATGGTCTCCGGGCTGCTCAACACCTCCGTGCAGGTCGGCGGCGCGATCTTCCTTGCCGTCGTCACGGCGGTGGTGACCGCCGGCGCCCCCTCCGACCCCACCCCGCAGGCCGTCCTGGACAGCTACCGGCCCGGGTTCATGGTCGCCACGGGCATCGCCGTCGCCGGCCTGCTGATCACCCTCACCGGCCTGCGGCCCCGCCGCGCCCGGAAGTCCGCCGGACCGTCCGTCGTCGTCGCCAGGTCCATCCCCGAGGAGGCGGAGCGCGTCGCCGTGCGCGACTAGCGCGACCGGGGGTACCGCCTCCGACCGTGCGCCCGGGGGGGTACCGCCACCGCCGGGCCCCCGGGGGGGCTGCCTGGCCGGCGGGGCCCACCCCTGTTTGACTCGCCGTATGACCAGTCACGGGGGACGACGCAGTCAGGCCGAACGGGACGCCGTCACCGTCGAGATCGGGTACGCGCTGTGCAGCGCGGCCTTCGCGGCGGCGGTGGTGTTCGGGGCCGTGGCCGGGCCCGCGTTGCTCTTCGACCTGCCCCGGACCCCGGAGCTCCTGCTGATGCGCGCCGGCCTGGTCCTCGCGCCGGTGCTCTTCGCCGCCCGGGTGGTCAGTGTGCTGGTCCGGTTCCGCAGGGCGGGTCAGCCCAGCCAGCCCGGCCGCACCAGCCCCGACTCGTAGGCGAGCACGACCAGTTGGGCACGGTCGCGGGCGCCGAGCTTCACCATCGTGCGGCTGACGTGTGTCTTGGCGGTGAGCGGGCTGACGACCAGGCGCCGGGCGATCTCCTCGTTGGACAGGCCCATCCCCACCAACGCCATCACCTCCCGCTCCCGTTCGGTGAGCCGGCCCAGCGCGCCCGCCGCCGCGGGTTCCTTGGAGCGGGAGGCGAACTCGGAGATCAGCCGCCGCGTCACGCCCGGCGACAGCAGCGCGTCACCCGCGACCACCGCCCGCACGGCGCGCAGGAGTTCCTCCGGCTCGGTGTCCTTGACCAGGAAGCCGGAGGCGCCGGAGCGGAGCGCCTCGAAGACGTACTCGTCGAGCTCGAACGTGGTGAGCATGACGACCCTGACGCCCCGCAGGCCGGGGTCGTCGGTGATCTGCCGGGTCGCGGCGAGGCCGTCGAGGACGGGCATGCGGATGTCCATCAGGACGACGTCGGGCCGCAGTTCGCGGATCCGGCGCACGGCCTCGGCGCCGTCGGCGGCCTCCGCGGCCACCTCGATGTCGGGCTGCGCGTCGAGCAGCGCCCGGAACCCCGCCCTCACCAGTGACTGGTCGTCGGCGAGCAGTACACGGATCACCGGTCCTCCTGTGTCGGTCGGGCGGACGCGTCGGCGGACGGCGCCAGCGGCAGCACGGCGAGCACCCGGAACCCGCCGTCGGGGCGGGTGCCCGCCTCGACGGTGCCCCCCAGGGCGGCGGCCCGCTCCCGCATCCCGGCGAGCCCGTTGCCGCTGCCGCCCGTGTCGGCGCCGGTCGCCGGTCCGTCGTCCTCGACCCGCAGCCGGAGCAGGTCCTCCTCGTGCGTGAGGTGCACGCGCGCGTGCCGCGAGCCCGAGTGCCGCACCACGTTGGTGAGGGCCTCCTGAACGATCCGGAAGGCGGCCAGGTCCGCGCCGGGGGCGAGGCGTGGCGGCTGCCCCTCGACGTCCACGGTGAGGCCCGCGCTCGCGGCCTGCTCGACGAGTTCGGGCAGCCGGTCGAGCCCGGGCGCGGGAGCGCGCGGCGCGGCGCCGGGGGCGCGCAGGGTGTCGAGCACCTGACGCACCTCGCCGAGCACCTCCTTGCTCTGGTCCTTGATCGTGGTGAGGGCGCTGCGGGCCTGCTCGGGGTCGGTGTCGAGCAGGGCGAGACCCACTCCCGCCTGCACGTTGATGACGGAGATGCTGTGCGCGATGACGTCGTGCAGCTCCCGCGCGATACGCAGCCGCTCCTCGTCGGCCCGCCGCCGTGCGGCCGCGGCGCGCTCGGCGCGTTCCCGGGCCCACTGTTCGCGCCGGACGCGGACCAGCTCCGACACCGCCGCCACGGCCACCACCCAGGTGGCGACCACGATCTCCTCGCCCCAGGAGACGGCGGAGTCCCCGCGGGGCGGCAGCCGGCGGAAGAGCCAGTGCGCCACCAGGACGTGCCCCGCCCAGAGCATGCCCATCGCGGCCCAGGCCGCCCGGCGGTGCCCGGCGACGATGGCACTGAAGCAGGCCAGGGCGACGGTGAACAGCACCGGCCCGTAGGGATACCCGGCCCCCAGGTAGACCATGACGGCGGCCGCCGTGCCGAACACCACGGCCACCGGATGCCGCTTGCGCCACAGCAGCGCCCCGCAGGCCACCACCAGCAGCACCCGGGCGAAGAGATCCAGCTCCGCCCGCTCGCCCCGCTGCCCGTGGGCGGCGACGTGCGACCCCACCAGGACGAACACGGTCACGAGGGCCGTCGACCGCCAGGGCCACCGCGACTCATGCCCCTCCCACCCCTCCCACCGGTCCCACCGCCCGGGCCCGTGCCGCCACCACTGCGGCGGACCTCCCCGCGCACGCTGCTCGTCCATACGGCCACGCTAGACGCCGCGCTCCCGCGACCGCGTCACCCCGGCGCGGTGATCACGCGTACTCCCCGCGAAGTACGTCCGCCGATGCCGGCCCGGCGGCCTACGCGGGCCCGGGAACCAGTCCCACTCCCCGGGCGAGCTGCCCCGCCGCGTGCCGGAAGAAGGTCTCGCGGTCCTCCACCACCCGGTTGAACTGGCCGAACAGCTCGAAGCCGACCAGTCCGTACAGCTGGGCCCAGGCCGCGACGAGTGCCGTCACGGTCTCCGGCGGGAGGTCGGGAGCCAGGTCGGCGGCCATCCGTTCGGCCTCCGGGCGGAGGGCGGCCGGTAGTGCGGGCCCGTCGAGCCCGGGGCCCTCGTGGGCGTCGCGCGCGATGCCGATGAGCAGGAGGCCGACGCGGGCGGCGGCCCGGACGGTGGCGTCGGGGGCCGTGTAGCCGGGGACGGGCGAGCCGTAGATCAGCGCGTACTCGTGCGGGTGGTCCAGCGCCCAGCCCCGCACCGCGGTGCAGACCGCGATCCAGCGTTCGTAGGGGCCGGCCGACGCCTCGTGGGCCGTCTCGGCGCTCGCGCCCAGGGAGTCGTAGGCGTCGATGATGAGTGCGGTGAGCAGGTCGTCACGGCTGGGGAAGTAGCGGTACAGCGCGGAGGAGACCATGCCGAGTTCGCGGGCGACGGCCCGCAGGGACAGCCGGGCGGCGCCTTCCGCCGCGAGCTGTCTGCGGGCTTCGTCCTTGATGGCCGCCGTGACTTCGATCCTGGCCCGGGCGCGGGCGCCGTGTGCGGTGCTCATGACGGGGAGTCTCCCACGGAAACGGAGCAGTGCACACAAACGAGAGTAGCGAACAGAAAAGAGAGCAGTGCTCTTGCGACGGCGCCCTGCCTCGTGCAGACTGACAGCAGAAAGCGAGAGCAGTGCTCACAAGAGAGAGCACCGTGTCGCCTCAGACGAGGGGATCCCCATGTCGACGCACGTCCAGAAGCCCGGTTGGTTCACCGTCCACGTCCTCAACCGCTTTGTGGCCTGGCTGACCCGCCGCGGCGTCAGCGTCTGGGGATCCCGCGTCCTCGCCGTCCGCGGCCGCAAGAGCGGCCAGTGGCGCACCACGCCGGTCAATCTGCTCACTCTGGACGGCAGGCAGTATCTGGTCGCCCCCCGCGGCCATGTGCAGTGGACGCACAACATGCGCGCCGCGGGCGGCGGCGAACTGCACCTCGGCAAGCGGGTGGACGCCTTCACCGCGACCGAGGTCGGAGACGACGACAAGACCCCGATCCTGCGCGCCTACCTCAAGCGCTGGAAGGCGGAGGTGGGGGTCTTCTTCAACGGCGTCGGCCCCGACTCCCCGGACGACCGGCTGCGCCGCATCGCACCCGACCACCCGGTCTTCGAGATCACGATCACGAGCTGAGCACGCGCGAGCGGGCGGTCACTGCGCCGGGCCGGCCTCGCCACCGGTGGCCGGACGGCGGTCCAGCGCGGCGAGGGCCCGCTGGGCCACCGGGTAGGTGCGGACGATCTCGCCCAGCGATGTCGAACCCTGCGTGATCTCCTTGAACGCCTTCCACGCCGGGCGGAAGGACGTCAGCGCCGCGTGGAACAGCCCCGGCCGGCGCTCGAACACCGTCAGCAGCCGCTTGCCGACGCTCATCTCCACCCCGAGGCCGGCCTTCACCGCGAACGCGTAGTTGAGAGCCTGCCGACGCGTGTCCACGGCGTCGTGCGCCTCGGCGATGCGCACCGCCCACTCCCCCGCGAGCCGGCCGGAGCGCAGCGCGAAGGAGATGCCCTCGCGGGTCCACGGCTCCAGCAGCCCCGCGGCGTCACCGCACACCAGCACCCGCCCGCGCGAGAGCGGGGAGTCGTCGGCGCGGCAGCGCGTCAGATGCCCGGAGGAGATGCTCGGTTCGAACCCGGCGAGGCCCAGCCGCCCGATGAACTCCTCCAAGTACCGCTTCGTCGCGGCGCCTTCACCCCGGGCCGAGATCACTCCGACCGTCAGGGTGTCGCCCTTGGGGAAGACCCAGCCGTAACTGCCGGGCATGGGGCCCCAGTCGATGAGCACCCGGCCCTTCCAGTCCTCCGCGACGGTCTCCGGCACCGGGATCTCCGCCTCCAGACCGAGATCGACCTGGTCCAGCTTCACTCCGACGTGCGCCCCTATCCGGCTGGCGCTGCCGTCCGCCCCGACCACCGCCCGCGCGAGCACGACCTCGCCGCCCTGCAGGACCACGGCGACCGTGCGCCGGTCCGGCACCGCCGAGCCGTGCTGCTCGACCCGCTGGACCGTGACGCCGGTACGCAGCTCGGCGCCGGCCTTCTGCGCGTGCTCGACCAGCTGCTGGTCGAACTCGGGACGGTTGATCAGCCCGAAGAGCATCTGCCGGGAGCGGCGCGTGCGGGTGAAGCGGCCGTTGCTGGAGAACGTCACCGCATGCACTCGGTCCCTGAACGGCAGCTCGAAACCGGGCGGCAGGGCGTCGCGCGAGGGGCCGATGATGCCGCCGCCGCACGTCTTGTACCGCGGCAGCTCCGCCTTCTCCAGCAACAGCACGCGTCTGCCGGCCACCGCCGCCGCGTACGCGGCCGAAGCGCCCGCGGGTCCCGCGCCCACCACGACGACGTCCCACACCTGCCGCACGTCGTCCGCCGAAGTGTTCTCGCTGCTCACGATGGTCTGTTGCTCCCGATCAAAGCCGCCTGCCGCTGTCTCCCGCATCCTACGGCGGCGGTCACCGCAGGCCCCTGTGGGAGGATCGGCGGCGTGGGTGGCCCCTACACGGGGACGCGCCCGCACCACACGATCACGCGTACCGAGAGGTACGCGTCCTTTACAACGTCGCACCCACGAGGAGCGTGCCCATGTCGTCGAATCCGGTCGCCGAGACCGTCGCCTCGCTGATGCCCAGGGCGAAGGAGGAGCTCACCGAACTGGTGGCCTTCCGGTCGGTGGCGGACTTCGACCAGTTCCCGCGGAGCGAGAGCGAGGGCGCCGCACGCTGGGTGGCCGACGCGCTCACCGCCGAGGGCTTCGAGGACGTGGCCCTGCTGGACACCCCCGACGGCACGCAGTCCGTCTACGGCTACCTGCCCGGCCCCGAGGGCGCGAAGACCGTCCTGCTCTACGCCCACTACGACGTGCAGCCGCCGCTGGACGAGGCCGGCTGGACGACCCCGCCGTTCGAGCTGACCGAGCGGGACGGGCGCTGGTACGGGCGCGGGGCGGCCGACTGCAAGGGCGGCGTGGTCATGCATCTGCTGGCCCTGCGCGCACTGAAGGCGAACGGCGGGGTGCCCGTCCACGTGAAGGTGATCGCCGAGGGCTCGGAGGAGATGGGCACCGGCGGCCTGGAGCGGTACGCCGAGGAGCACCCCGGGCTGCTGGAGGCGGACACGATCGTCATCGGCGACGCGGGCAACTTCCGCGTCGGCCTGCCGACCGTCACCTCCACCCTGCGCGGCATGACCATGCTCCGCCTGAAGGTCGACACGCTCGCCGGCAACCTGCACTCGGGCCAGTTCGGAGGCGCCGCGCCCGACGCGCTGGCCGCGCTGATCCGCGTGCTGGACTCCCTGCGCGCCGAGGACGGCTCGACGACCGTCGACGGGCTCCCGGCCGACGCGGGCTGGGAAGGGCTGCAGTACGACGAGGAGCAGTTCCGGAAGGACGCCAAGGTGCTGGACGGCGTCGGGCTGATCGGGTCCGGGACGGTCGCCGACCGCATCTGGGCGCGTCCCGCCGTCACGGTCCTCGGCATCGACTGCCCGCCCGTGGTCGGCGCGACCCCGTCGGTGCAGGCCAGTGCCCGCGCGCTGATCAGTCTGCGGGTGCCGCCGGGTGTGGACGCGGGCGAGGCGACCAAGCTGCTCCAGGCGCACCTGGAGTCGCACACGCCGTGGGGTGCGCGGGTGAGCACCGAGCAGATCGGCCAGGGCCAGGCGTTCCGCGCCGACACCACCAGCCCGGCGTACCAGGCCATGGCGGCCGCGATGGCCGTGGCCTACCCGGGTCAGGAGATGCAGTACGCGGGGCAGGGCGGCTCCATTCCGCTGTGCAACACGCTGGCCGCCCTCTACCCGCGTGCGGAGATCCTGCTCATCGGGCTGAGCGAGCCGGAGGCGCAGATCCACGCGGTGAACGAGAGTGTGTCCCCGGAGGAACTGGAGCGGCTGTCGGTGGCGGAGGCCCTGTTCCTGCGCAACTACGCCGCGAGCTGACCGCTCCCCCCTCCACCCACAGCACACACGGCAGAAGGCCCTCGTCCGCGCTCAGGTTCCAGCGGACGGGGGCCTTCCCTGTGACGGCCCTCCGGCGGAGCAGCGGGGATCCAGCCGTGTTCACCGACCGGCGGCCAGGACGTCCGCGAGGCCTTCTCGCAGATCCCTGACGAAGTACCCGGGGACCTCCAGCGACGGGAAGTGTCCCCCGGTTCCGGGGGTCCTCCACCGCACGATGCGCCGGTACCGCTGCTGTGCCCAGGCGCGCGGGCACTTCTCGATGTCGCGGGGATACACGGTGATCGCCGAAGGGACGTCGACCCGGAGTCCGGGATCGAGCGACTGGTGGCTCTCGTGGTAGATCCGGGCCGCCGAAGCGCCGGTCCGCGTCAGCCAGTACAGGGTGACGTCGTCGAGTACGCGGTCCCTGGGGATCGTCTCGAACGGGCTGTCCTCGGTGTCCGTCCACTCGGCGAACTTGTCGAGGATCCAGGCGAGCAGCCCGACCGGTGAGTCGACGAGCGAGTAGCCGATGGTCTGCGGCCGGGTCGCCTGCTGCTTCGCGTACGCCGCGCGCAGGCCCCAGAAGTCGCGGGTCTCCTCGGTCCACGCACGCTCGGCGGCCGTCAGTCCGTCCGTGGTCAGCCCGGGCGGTGCCTGCGCGGTCGTCGTGTGGATGCCGAGAACGTGCGCCGGGAACCGGCCGCCGAGGACGGTGGTGATCACACCTCCCCAGTCGCCGCCGTGGGCCACGAACCGGTCGTAGCCGAGCCGTCCCATCAGTTCCACCCAGGCGGCGGCGATCTTCTCGATGCCCCACCCGGTGGTGGCCGGCTTGTCGCTGTAGCCGAAGCCCGGCAGGGACGGGACCACGACGTGGAACGCCGGCGTGGCCGGATCGTCCGGCTCCGCCAGGTCGTCCACCAGGTCGACGAACTCGGCGACGCTGCCCGGCCAGCCGTGCGTCAGGACCAGCGGCGTGGCGTCCGCGCGCGTGGACCGGCGGTGCAGGAAGTGGATCCCCAGGCCGTCGATGGTCGTGCGGAACTGGCCGATGCGGTTGAGGCGCGCTTCGAACGAGCGCCAGTCGTACCCGGTGCGCCAGTGGTTCACGACATCGACGAGATCGGCGAGGGGGACTCCTTGCGCCCAGCGGCGGGGCCCGGGTGCCGCCCGGGAGACCGTTTCGGCCTCCGGCAGCCGCGCGGCGGCCAGTCGCGCGCGCAGATCGTCGAGGTCGACATCGGTCGCGCGGATCTCGCAGGCTTGCACCTCGCCGGGCATGAGACCTCCTGCTGGTGGTGGGGCCGGCCGTGACCTGTCGTGAACCGGCTTAGACGGTTCTAGCAACTCCGGGGCGGGCACGCAACCGGCTAAGGTGGTTCCATGCATGATCGGTTCCCGGACTTCCGTCTCGGCAGGGTGCTGGCGACCAGCTTCACGGCGACCCTGACGGAGCGTTGCGGCGACGCCGTGGAACGCATTCCCACGCCGCAGCGACTCGCCGACTGGCTGGCGGTGAACGGCCTCGCGGTGGAGTCCTGCACGCCCGCCCAGCTCGAACTCGCCCGGGAGCTGAGGGAATCGATCCACGCCGCCCTCACGGCGGCAGCGGTCCAGGACCTTCTCCCCGCCTCCGCCGTCCGCGTCATCAACGACCGCAGCACCCAGGGCCGGGCCGCGGCCGTTCTGACACCCGAGAACAAGCGGGAGTGGCGACTCGGTTCCGCTTCCCGCGTGGAGGATGCCCTGAGCGTCATCGCGGCCGACGCGATCGGGATCCTCGCGGGCGAACGGGACGGAAAACTGGCCTTGTGCGCATCGCCGACCTGCCGGGCGGCCTTCTTCGACACCAGCCAGAGCCGGACCCGCAAGTGGTGCGAGATGAACACGTGCGGGAACCGCCAGAAGAAGGCGCGCTACGCCGACAGGCACAAGAAGGCCGGGGCGGCGAAGTAGGCGGTGGCGGGCGGCGTCGAGCGGGGCGCCCGCACCGCACGGGATCCCCGGCCGAGGCCGCGGGCGGGCCGGCCGTCCATCGGAACCGGCTCCGGCCCCGCACGAGCACGGGGTCCGGTCTGTCCGGCCGTGCGCGGGGAGCACCGGCGCGCCGCGCAGGCCCTTTTGCGCCAAGATCCCGCCAGTCCTCCCAACTGAGGTTAGGCTTGGCTAAATTGAGCTCCCTGGCCCGGCGGCCTGCCCGGCCCATCCGTGAAAGGGAGTGATCGCGTGACCGTGACCGCGCCCCGAGAAGGGGATCCGTCCGCCCCGGCGCTCCCCTCGCCCCAGGAGCCGCGCGGCCGGGTGGTCGTCGTCAAGTTCGGCGGCAGCGCCATGGTGGACGCGGATCTCCGGCTGACCTTCGCCCGGGACGTCGTGGAGCTGGGGCACGCGGGGCTGCGCCCGGTCGTCGTGCACGGCGGCGGACCGCAGATCAGCGCGATGCTGGACCGGCTCGGACTGGAGAGCCGCTTCGAGGGCGGGCTGCGCGTGACCACGCCCGAGACCATGGACGTGGTGCGCATGGTGCTGGCGGGGCGCGTCCAACGGGAGCTGGTCGGTCACATCAACGCCCATGGCCCCTACGCGGTGGGGCTGACCGGGGAGGACGCGCGCACGATGACCGCCGTGCGGCGGACGGCCCGGGTGGACGGGCGCACGGTCGACCTCGGTCTCGTCGGTGACGTGGTGGATGTCGACCCGGCCATGGTGCGCGCCCTGGTGGAGCAGGGGCGTATCCCCGTGGTCTCCCCCGTCGCGCGCGGCGCGGACGGTCAGGTCTACAACGTGAACGCCGACCTGGCGGCCGCCGCCCTCGCCGTGGCCCTCGGCGCCGAGCGGCTGGTGATGCTCACCGACGTGGCCGGGCTGTACGCGGACTGGCCGCGCAGCACCGAGGTGATCGGGCGGGTGACGGCCCGCGCCCTGGACGGTCTGCTGCCCGGGCTGGCCGGCGGGATGGTGCCGAAGATGGAGGGCTGCCTGCGGGCCGTCCGCGGTGGGGTGCGCGCGGCGCACGTGGTGGACGGGCGGGTGCCGCACGCGGTGCTGCACAGTGTGCTCACCGGGACGGGCGCGGGCACCACGGTGGTGCCCGACGCGGTCACATGCTCCTGACCAGGACCCGCGCACCGCGCCGCGGGTCGAGGGAGTCCGCCCGGGCGCGCGGCGCCCGACGCGTCGTTGTGCGGCCGGTCGGAGCTGCCGACCAGGGGGATGCCGTGGTCCAGGAAGGCCCTGCCCCGGTACATCCAGGGCGCCGTCAGGTGTCCTGGGCCGTCGCGAGGGACCGGGGGCGCAGGTCCGTCCAGTGCGTCTCGACGTATTCCAGGCAGGCCTCGCGGGTGTTCTCGGCGAAGGCGATCGTCCACCCCCCGGGCACCTCGGCGAAGGACGGCCAGAGGGAGTGCTGGCCCTCGTCGTTCACCAGGACCAGGAAACGGCCTTCGTTGTCGTCGAAGGGGTTGGTGCTCATGCGTACAGCCTCCTCGGAGGTCCAAGATTAGGTTAGGCTCGCCTAATTTACGGAGCCTAGCCTTTGGCCCTTCCCTCTCACAAGGAGACGTTCATGCACGTGGCCGCGGCCGGCGGGGAGGACGTGTTCGCCGGGTTCGGGGTGGCCGGGACGCCCGGCTCGGACGGGTTCTGGGCCGGGGTGGGAGCGCCCGCGTCGGTACCGGACGGTGCGGGCGGCTGGCGCACGCTGTTCCTGTGGCGCGGCCCGTCGCCGGTCACGCTCGAGTTCGAGAGCCGGCCGGAGCCGGTGCCGCTGCGGCGCTGGGCCGACTCGGACTGCTGGTACGCCGAGGTGCGCCTGCCCGCCCGGCTGCGGGTGACGTACCGGTTCGCGGCGGGAGAGGCGTTCCACGCCGACCCGTTCAACCCGGACGGCGCGGGCGGTGACCGGTCCGTCGCGGCGACCCCGGACGCCCCGGAGCAGCCGCACTGGCCCCGCGTCGGAGCCGACGCGGTGCTGCCCGTGCCGCGTGCGCGGATC
This sequence comes from Streptomyces sp. NPDC059696, assembly GCF_042733745.1. NCBI lineage: Bacteria > Bacillati > Actinomycetota > Actinomycetes > Kitasatosporales > Streptomycetaceae > Streptomyces > Streptomyces sp. NPDC059696. The sequence continues at coordinate 68,595 of NZ_JBHWFG010000027.1, read as the reverse complement.
CGCTGGTCGAGTGAGCTGCTGGGCGGGCGGCGTACGGTGCGGCTCCATCCGGCGGGAGGTGGTGGGCCGGTGGTGCTGCTGCTCGACGGGGACGACTGGCTGTATCTGCATCCGGCCGTGACCGCGTTCGACTCGGCCGTGGCGGCGGGTGAGATGCCGCCGGTCACGCTGGTGTTCCTGCCGGCGAAGGACCGGGCCGCCGAGTTCACGTGCCGGCCCGAACTGTGGGAGGCCGTGCGCGACGAACTGCTGCCGCTGGTGGCCGAGTCGGGGGTGCCGGCCGACCCGGAGCGGCTCGTGGTCGCCGGGCAGAGTCTCGGGGGGCTGAGTGCGGTGTACGCGGCGCTGGAGTTCCCCGGGCTGGTGTCGCGGGTCGCCTGTCAGTCGGGGTCGTTCTGGTGGACGCCGGATGCGCCCGGCTCGGCGGACCCGTTGGGCGGGCCGGTCGGTGGCGCGGTCGCCGCGCGGCTGCGGGCGGGGGCGGATCTGTCGGGGTTGCGGATCGCGTTCGACGTCGGGGAGCACGAGGACCGGATGCTGCCCCACTGCGCGATGACCGAGGACTTGGTGGAGCGGGCCGGGGCGACCGTGCGGGTGTCCCGGTCCGCGTCGGGGCACGACCGGGCGGGGTGGCGTCATGCGCTGCTCAGGGATGTGGGCTGGGCGCTTCACGCGTAGCGCCGTTGCCGGGTGCGGATGCGTGGGAGCTCGGCGCGCGGTTCCCCGCGCCCCTGAGGCGTTTCCCCCGAGCTCCCTCGAAGCGTCAGCGTGCCACCGCCGCGCGGTAGTCCTGGTCTCTTGCCAGCAGGTTGCGGTGGGTGCCCTCCGCCGCGATGACCCCGTCGTCCAGGATCAGGACCCGGTCCGCCGCGTCCAGGAACGCCGGGCTGCTGGTGATGACGATCGTCGTGCGGCCCCGGCGCAGCTTCGCCACGTTGCGGGCGATGAGCTGCTCGGTGACCGCGTCCACCGCCGTCGTCGGATCGTGCAGGACGAGGACGTCCGTGTCGGCGGCCAGGGCGCGGGCCAGGGACAGGCGTTGGCGCTGGCCTCCTGAGAGGTTGGCACCCCGGTCGCGGACACCGTGGTCGAGGCCCTCGCGGTGCAGGGCGACGACGTCCGTCAGCAGGGAGGCCTCGACGGCTTCGGGGACGCTCCGGCTCGTGCCCGACGGGTCGATGTTCGTGCGCAGGGTGCCCGCGAAGATCTCCCCGTCGTACGGGTTGACCAGCAGGTGCTCGCGGACCGCCTCGACGGACAGGTCCGCCAGGTCCCGGCCGCCGATCCGGACCGTGCCCTCGTACGCGGTGGGCGGCACCCGCACGGCGAGGACGGCCGCCAGGTCGGCCGCCGCACGGGGCCGGTAGGCGGCGACGGCGACGAACTCGCCCGCCTTCACCTGGAACTTCAGGTCGGTGAGGGTGCCGTGGCGGACGCAGTCCAGCTCCAGGTCGCCGCCCCCGGCGGGGCGTTCGGAGCCCGGCGTCATGACCGGCGGGGCCGACAGCACCAGCGCCATCCGCTCGGCCGAGGCACGGGCGATCATCACGTACTTGGGCATCTCCGAGAAGAGCTTGAGCGGTTCCATGATGAACTGCGCCAGGCCCACGGCCATGACGAGTTCCCCGATGGTGATGCGGCCCTCGAACGCCAGCCGGCCGGCCGTCAGGGTCACGGCGCCGGCGAGGACCGCGTTGAGGGCCAGCGCGGTGCCCGCGTAGGCGCCGTTGACCTTCGCGACCGTGATCGACTGGTGCTTCGCCTCGGTGCTGACCTGCCGGTAGGACCGGAACGCCGCGTGGTTGCCGCCGAAGCCGTGCAGCGGGCGCAGGCCGGTGATCAGGTCCGCGACCTTCGCACCCGCCCGGGCCACCCGGGCCTGCTGCTCCTGTGTACTGCTGCCGATCCGCTTCGACATCACGCTGAGGACCGACAGGATCGCGACGGTGCCCACGATCACCAGCAGGCCGAGCCGGACGTCCGCCAGGCCCAGGGCCACCGCCGCCACCAGCACCGCCACCAGTGAGCTGATCAGCAGCGGCACCACCTCGATGATGTCGGCGGTCTGGTCGGCGTCCTCGGTGGCGATGGTCAGCACCTCGCCGGACTTGAGGTCGACGTCCCGGGCCACGGGCTGCAGGCCGTCGGCGGCGACCTTCACCCGCCAGCGGTGCGCCTCGGTCGTGTTGGCCCTCTGCAGGATCCGCATGCCGAACCGCCACGACAGCGACACCGTCGTGATGATCACCGCCAGCGCGCCGATCGACAGGGCGAGCGCCTGGGGGCTGCGGCCGTCCCGCAGGGCGTGCTCGACGATCAGGCCGAGCGCGATGGGGAAGGCCGTCTCCCCGGCCTGGTAGAGGCCCATGAGGAGGGTGCCCCAGGCCATGGCGCGGAGGTTGCGGCGCAGGGCGGTGCGGAGGATGGCGGCCCCTGCGCGGGGCCGCTGCGTGTCAGTTGTCATCGAGGTGGCGGGCAATCGCTTCCGGGGTTCGCAGGGTGAACAGATCGCGGATGGTGATCACAGGACCGTACTCACGGCGCAGCAGTCCGATGAGCCGTACCGCCAGCATGGAGTGTCCGCCCAGGGACACGAAGTCGCTCACCGCGCTCACCTCGTCGTCGTCCAGGTCCAGTGCCTCGGCGAAGTACGCGCAGACCACGCTCTCGGTCTCCGTGCGCGGGCCCCGCTCCCCCGCCGTGGTCAGCGCGCCCAGCGGTTTGGCCTCGGGCAGAGCCTTGGTGTCGGCCTTCCCGTTCACCGTCAGCGGGATGCCGTCGACCTGGGCGTAGTGCGTGGGCCGCAGGAAGTCCGGCAGTCCGGCGCCCACCTCGGCGGCGACGGCCGCCAGGTCCGCGCCGTCCAGGACCAGGTAGGCGGCCAGCCGGTGGGCGCCGTCGACCTGCGGGTCGGGCTGGGCGACCGCGGCCACGAACCGCACCGCGGGGTGGGCCGCGAACACGGCCTCGACCTCGCCGAGTTCGACGCGGTGGCCGCGGATCTTGACCTGCTGGTCGGTGCGGCCCAGGTACATCAGGTTGCCGTCCGGCCGGCGCACCACCAGGTCGCCGGTGCGGTACATGCGCTCGCCGGGCTCACCGAACGGGCAGGCGACGAAGCGGTGGGCGGTCTGGGCCGGCTGCCCCAGATAGCCGCGCGCGATGCCGACGCCGGACACGTACAGCTCGCCGGGCACACCGTCCGGCAGCGGCCTGAGCCAGGGGTCCAGGACGTACACGTCCGTGTTGTCGATGGCGACGCCCACCACCGGGTCCACGCAGTCGAAGGTGCCCACGCCCAGGGTGTTGATGGTGTACTCGGTGGGCCCGTACAGGTTGTAGCCGACGGTGCCCTCGGTCGCGGCGAGCCGCTGCCACAGCGCCGGGGTGACGGCCTCACCGCCCAGCAGCACCAGCGCGGGCCGCCGCGCCGGGTCGTCCAGCAGGCCCTCGGCCACCAGTTGCTGCGCGTACGTCGGGGTCACGTTGACGACGTCGATCCGGTGCTCCAGGCAGTACTCCACCAGCCGGGGCGCGTCCCGGCGCAACTCCTCGTCGCAGATGTGCACTTCATGGCCGTCGGCGAGCCACAGCAGCTCCTCCCACGACATGTCGAACGCGAACGACACGGTGTGCGCGATCCGGAAGACCCGGTGCCCGTGCTCGGCCAGCACCGGCTCGAAGATCCGGCGCCGGTGGTTGATCAGCATGTTGGTGAGCCCGGCGTACTCGGTCACCACACCCTTCGGCTTCCCGGTGGAGCCGGAGGTGTAGATCGTGTACGCGGGGTGCCGCAGTCGGTCCGGGTCGTCCGGCGCGAACGTCCGGTACGGCTCGGCGTGCGGGAGCGGCCGGTCCAGTTCGATCAGCTCGCCGCTCAGCCGGGGCGACACGGTGCTCACGGTGAGGGTCACGTCCGGCCCGGCGTCCTCGACGACGGCGGCGATCCGCTCGTCCGGATGGTCCAGTTCCAGCGGTACGTACGCGGCACCGACCCGCAGGACGGCGAACAGCGCCGCGATCCAGTCGAGTGAGCGCGGGATCGCGAGACCGACGGTCCGCTCCGGGCCGATGCCACGCGCGGCGAGCACGCCCGCCAGGGCCCGGCTGCGGTCGCGGAGTTCGGCGAACGTCATCGTCGCGCCGTGGGCGACGAGCGCCACCCGCTGCGGGTCGCGGTCCGCCGCCCGGTCGAACCGGTCGACGACGGTGTCCGTGCCGACGTCGGTGCGTGGGGCCGGCGCGGGGACCGGTTCCGGTCCGCTGAGCGCGCCGAGGGGCCCGGCCGCCCGGGAGAGCTCCTCCAGCACGCGCAGGTAGTCGTCGAGGAGACGGCGGGCGTGGCCGGTGTCGCCGTCGCGGTACTCCAGCTTGACGGTGAGCCGGTCCCCGGGCGTGACGACCCAGGTGAACGGATAGTGGGTGGAGTCGTCGGCCCGGACCGAGGTGATGCCGTGCCGGGCGTTCATCGCGGCGAACGCGTCCATGTCCAGGAAGTTCTGCAGGACGAAGAGGTTGTCGAACAGGGTGTCGTGCCCGGCGGCCCGCTGGATCTCGCCGAGTCCTAGGTGCTCGTGCTCCATGGCCTCGACCCGGGCCTCCTGTACGGCCGACAGGTAGGCGCGGACGCTGTCGTGCGGGCGGGCCCTGGTCCACATCGGCACGGTGTTGAGCAGCACGCCGACGATGTCCGACAGGCCCTCCCCCTCGCGGCCGGACACGGTCACGCCGAACACGGCGTCGGCGCGGCCGGTGTGCGCGCCGAGGAGCAGGCCGAACGCGCCGGTCAGCACCGAGTTCAGGGTGACGCCGTGCACCCGGGCCGCTTCCCGTACCAGGTCGGACCGTTCGGCGGACAGGGTGCGCACGAGGGCCTTCGGCAGCTCGTCCGTGAAGGCCGGCGCGGGCCCGGCGAGCAGGGTCGGGGCGGACAGACCGGCGAGGTGGTCCGTCCAGAAGCGTTCCGACGCGGACGCGTCCCTGGCGGCGAGGGCGCGGGCGTACTCCTCGAAGCTCGGCGTGGCGGGCGCCGGGTCGAGCGGCTCGCCGGCGAGGACGGCGCTGTAGGCGTCGAACAGGTCGCGCAGGACGATCTCGCGGGACCAGCCGTCCCACAGCAGCAGGTGGTAGCTGAACAGCAGACCGTCCCGGTCACCCGGCAGGCGGACGACCGTCAGCCGGATCAGGGGCGGCTCGCCCGTGTCGAACCCGGTCTCGCGGTCCCGGGCGCGCAGGGCGTCGGCCTCCGCGTCCGTCGCCAGGTCGATCGTACGGACGTCGACGCGCCGGCCCGCCTTGAGGATCTGCACCGGGTTGCCGTCGTCGTCGGTGCCGAAGCCGGCGCCGGCGACCGGGTGCCGCGCGATCACATGGGCCATCGCCTCGGCCAGGGCGCCGGTGTCCAGGCGGTGGTCGAAGGTGAACCAGCTCTGTGCGACGTAGTGTCCGGCCGCGCCCGCCAGCTGGGCCTGGAAGAACAGGCCGCGCTGGAGCGGGGTGACCGGGGCGGTGCGCTCGGCCGTCGTCGCGACGTCCGCGAGGTGCCGGAGCGCGCCGCGCCAGTGCTCGGTGATCTCGTCGGGGACACCCTCGGCGAGGACGAACTCGGCGAGCAGGCTCCCGGTGGCCCCGTCGGTCCACGCGTTGACCTCGACGGCGTACGGGCTGCCCTGGTCGCCCCCGGTGAGGTGCAGGGCCTGCGACTCGCTGCCCCGGCCGAGGTAGTTGAACAGCACCTGTGGCCGGGCCGTGAGCAGGGGGGCCGTCTGCGGGTTGAGGTACCTGAGCCGGCCGTAGCCCGCGTGCCCGTCCTCGTCCGGCTGGCGCTCGGCGAGTTCCCGCGCGGCCGCCACCGGGTCGGTGTGCGCGGTGAGCCGTACGGGTGCGACGGCGGTGAACCAGCCGACGGTACGGGTGTAGTCGTGCTGGGGGAGGACCGGGACGCGGCCGTGCCGTTCAAGGTCGATCGCGAGGTCGGTGGGCGACGGCTGGATCCGCGTCAGCGCGGTGCGCAGGGCGCCGCAGAGCAGCTCGGTGAGACCGATGCCGAGGGCGGCGGGCGCGGTGCGGGTGAGGCGCTCGCTCACGTCCGGATCCACGACGACCGTGGTCACGCGCGGTGCGCCCGGGGCGGGCAGCAGTGGGGGCGCCTGGAGGGTCGTGATCCAGCGGCCCAGGTCGTGCGGGTCCCGGGCCGACCGGAGCGTCAGGGCTTCGGCGTACGCGGCGTACGCGGTGGTGGGCGCGGCGAGGGGCTCGCCGCGCAGGGCCGTGGCCAGGTCGTCCAGGAGGATCAGCCAGGAGACCGCGTCGACGGCGAGGTGGTGGACGGTGACGACCAGGGTACGGGTCGCCTCCAGCCACGCGAACGCGATGACGTCGCCTGCCTCCGGGTCGAGCTGCTTCGCTGCCCGGTTCGCCACAGCCGTCGCGTCGGTGGTGTCCGGGCGTACGACGGTGATCTCGCGGGCGGGTTCGGTGCGCAGGGTCCACACACCGTGTGCGGTGTCGAGGCGCAGCCGCAGGGCCGGGTGGGCGGCGGCCACGGTGTTCGCCGCGCGTACGGCGTCGGCGTATCCCGTGCCCTCGGGGGCCTTGAGCGCCCTGGCCTGGGCGAAGCGGGTGAGGGAGCCGCCGAGTTCGCGTTGGCGGAGGATGATCGGGGTGGGGGGCAGGGGGCCGTCTGTGCGGTGGGTGGTCTCCGCAGTGGCCCGGGGTGCGCTGGTTCCCAGGTGTTCGGCCAGTGCGCGGGGGGTTTTGAGCAGGAAGACGTCCCTCGGGGTGAGGGGCAGGCCCAGGGCCCGGGCCCTGTTCACGACCGTGATGGCGATGATGCTGTCGCCTCCGGCGCGGAAGAAGTCGGTGTCGGCGGTCGCTTCCGTCCCGGGCAGTGTCTCGGTGAAGATCTCGGTGAGTGCGGCTGCCGCCGTGGTCGCGTCCGCGGGTGCGTCGTGGCTGATCACGCGGTTCCCCGCGCCCCTGAGGGGGCGTGCGGCCAAGGCCTTCCGGTCGAGCTTGCCGTTGACCGTCAGGGGGAGGGCGTCGAGGGGCAGGACCCGGCCCGGGATCATGTGTACAGGCAGCTGCTCCGACAGGCGGCCTTCGAAGTCGTCCGGCACCCGGCCCACCACGTGCGCCACCAGGTGGTCCCCGGTGTCCGCCACCGTCACCGCCACGTCGGTCACGCCGTCCAGGGCCCTGATCGCGGTCTCCACCTCGCCCGGCTCGATGCGGAAGCCCTTGAGCTGGACCTGGTCGTCGGCGCGGCCGGTGAAGACCAGTTCGCCGTCGAGGGTGCGGATCGCGAGGTCGCCCGTGTGGTACATGCGGGAGCCGTTGGCCGCGAACGGATCGGCCACGAAGCGGCCCGCTGTGAGCCCCGGCCTGCCCAGGTAGCCGAGCGCCACCTGGTCCCCGGCGACGTAGATCGCGCCCTCGCGACCCGGCGGCACCGGGCGGAGCCGGTCGTCCAGGAGGTGGGTGACCAGACCGGGGATCGGGCCGCCGATGGGGCTGACGTCCTCGCCGGGGGTGAAGTCCTCGTCGGTGAGCACCCGGTGGGTGACGTGGACCGTGGTCTCGGTGATGCCGTACATGTTGACCAGCTCGGGGGCGGTCGTGCCGTGCCGTTCGACCCAGCCGCGCAGCCTCGCCAGGTCCAGTGCCTCACCGCCGAAGACGATCCGGCGCAGTGCGGGCAGCGGTTCGCCGGCGAGCCGGTCGGCCTCGATGAACTGGTGGAAGGCGGACGGGGTCTGGTTGAGCACCGTCACGCCGCGCTCGCGGACCAGGCGGTGGAAGTCGACCGGGGAGCGCGTCAGCGCGTACTCGGGTACCAGCAGCTCACCGCCGTGGGCCAGTGCGCCCCACAGCTCCCAGACGGCGAAGTCGAAGGAGAAGGAGTGGAACTGGACCCAGACGTCCCGCGGGCCGAAGTCCATGTCCGGCCGGGTGTTCGCCAGCAGCGCCACCACGCTGGAATGCGGAACGACGACGCCTTTGGGGCGGCCCGTGGACCCGGAGGTGTGGATGACGTAGGCGGGGGTGTGCCAGTCGGGCTCGGGGGCGGGCTCGGCGTGGGCGGCCGGGGGCTCGTCGCCCTGGACCAGCACCCGGGCCGGCACTCCCGCCCGGTCCAGGAGGTTCGTGAAGCGGTCGCGCTGGTCGCGGGCCACGAGGACGACCTGCGGGGCCGCGTCACCGAGGACGTATTCCAGCCGCTCGTCCGGGTAGGCCACGTCGAGCGGGACGTACGCGCCGCCCGCGGTGACGACCGCGACCAGGGCGACGACCTGTTCCAGGGAGCGCGGCACGGCCACGGCGACCCGCTTGCCCGGGCCGACTCCGGCCGCGCGCAGGGAGGCGGCCAGGTCGTTCTTCGCGGCGGACAGTTCGCCGTAGGTCAGGGACCGGGTGGTGCCGTCGAGGGCGCACTGGGTGACGGCCGTCGCGGCCGGGTCGCGGCGGGCGGCGGTGTCGAAGAGTGCGCCCAGGGTGGTCGGGGTGACCGGCGCGGGACGCCGCTCGCCCTCGGGTGTCAGGTCGCCGATCCGGGCGTCCGGGCGGGTGAGCAGGGCGGTCAGGGTCCGGGTGAAGGTGTGCAGGATGCCCCGGGCGGTCGGCCCGCCGAGCAGTTCGCCGTCGTAGATGAGGTTGAAGCGCGGACGGCCGTCGGGGGCGCGCTCGACCACCAGCGTGAGCGGGTAGTGCGGGGCGCCCTCGTTGGTGAGGTCCGTGATGGTCAGTGTGTCGCCGGGGCGCCCCAGCGAGGTCACGTCGGTGGCCACGTCGAACACCACGAGCGTGTCGAAGAGCGAGCCGGAGCCGGTCTGGCGGCCGATGCGCGCCAGGGAGACGTGCTGGTGCGGCAGGACGGCGCTCTGGTGGTCACGTACGGCGTCCAGGAGGTCGCCCGCGGTGGTGTCGTGGGTCCAACGGGCGCGTACGGGAATGGTGTTGATGAACAATCCCACCATGTCGCCGATGCCGGGGACCTCGGCGTCGCGGCCGGAGACCGTGGAGCCGAACACGACGTCCCGGCTCTGGAGGATGCGGCCCAGGGTGACGGCCCAGGCGCTGTGCACGGCGACGCTCAGCGGCACGCCGGACTCGCGGGCGGCGGCGTCGACGTCGGCCTCGGGTTCCACGGCGAGGTCGGCGAACCGGTCCGAGGGCGCGTGTCCCTCGGCCACCAGTGAGGGCCCGGGCAGTCCGGCGAGTTGCTCGCGCCAGACCCGGTCGCTCTCGTCGGCGTCACGTCCGGCGAGCCAGTGCACGTAGTCGGCGAAGCCGCCGACCGGGTGGACGCTGCCCGGTGCGTGGTATTCGGCGAGCAGCGCGCGGAGCATCGGGGGTACGGACCAGCCGTCGGCGATGATGTGGTGCACGGTCTGCACCAGGACGTTCCGGCCGGAGCCGGCGCGGACGAGCGTGTACCGCATGAGGGGGCCGGTGGCCAGGTAGAAGCCGGTGCGGCGGTCCTGTTCGGCGAGGTCGCGTATCTCGTCGTCGGTGATGCCGGGGCGGTCCAGCGTGGTGAACGGGGCCGTGGCGCCGTGCGCCAGGACGGAGACCACGCGGCCGTCGGCGAGGGCGGTGAAGCGGGCGGCCAGATTGGGGAACAGGGTGAGCAGCCGGGTGGCGGCCGTCGCGAGCCGGTCGGCGTCCACCTCCCCCTGAAGGGTGAGCAGTTGCTGCTCCACGTAGGCGCCGGTGGAGTCGTCGTCGAAGACCGAGTGGAAGTAGAGGCCTTCCTGGAGCGGTGTCAGCGGGAGGATGTCCCGCAGGTCCGGGCCGTCCAGGGCGTCCACGTCGGACTGTGCGAGCGGCACGAGGGGGAAGTCGCTGGGCGAGTGGCCGCCCCCGTCGAGCGCCGCGAGTCCGGTCAGGGCCGTGCGGAAGTAGTCGCCGAGTGCGGTGATGTCGGCGTCGGTGAACAGGCCGTCGGGCCAGGAGATGGTGGTGACCAGCTCGTAGGCGCCGGAGGCGGCGGGTTCGGCGATCGCGTTGAACTCCAGGGCGCGGGGCAGGCGCATCCGCGGGTCGCGCTTCTCGCCGAGTTGGCCGGTGGTGTGGGCGAGTTGCCAGTCACCGGGAGCGCCGGCGGCGAAGCGGCCGAGGTAGTTGAAGAGCACCTGGGGTGCGGGGGCGTCGAACTCGCTGTGGGTGAGGTAGCGCAGGGCGCCGTAGGAGACGCCGTTGTCCGGGACCCGGGCGAGGTCCTCCTTGACCCTCTTGAGGGCGGCGGTCAGGTACTCGGGGGTGGTGAGGTCGGCCGCCGTGCCGGGGTCCACGGTGACCGGGAAGAGGGTGGTGAACCAGCCCACCGTGCGGGACAGTTCCGGTTCGAATCCGGCGGAGCCCGCCACGAACCGCCCCTCGCGGCCGTGGCCTTCGAGTTCGATGTGGGCGAAGGTCTGGTGCTGGCCGAGGTCGCGGCGCCGGCGGGCGAGGGCGACGGCGAGGGCGGTGAGCAGGACGTCGTTGACGCCGGCGTGGAATCTCGCGGGGATCTCGCCCAGCAGCGCGGCGGTGGTCTCCGGGCCGACCGTGACGGTCCGCAGGCGCTCGTGGGCGACGGTGTCCGTCCCGGCCAGGGGGCGGTGTGCCAGTGGCCGGTCGTCGCCGGGCAGGGGGCGCCGGTAGTACGCGCTGTCGGCGTCGAACGCGGCACGCTCCAGCAGGTGCGTCCAGCGGCGGAACGACGTTCCCACCGGCGGGAGTTCCACGGGCTCACCGGCGGTGAACCGGCGCCAGGCGGTGGCCAGGTCCTCCATGAGGATGCGCCAGGAGACGCCGTCGACGACCACGTGGTGGGCGACGAGCACGAGGTGGCGTGCCGCGGGGCGCCAGACGGCCCGGAGCATCACGCCCTCATCGGGGTTCAGTCCTGCGGTGGCGAGGGCGACGCACTCGTGGAGCGGCCGGTCGCTGCGCTGCCAGCCGGGCGCGGCCCCGTCCGGCCCGGGGATGTCGAAGCTCCAGCGGCTGCCGCGCACCAGCTTGGCGCGGAGCATGTCGTGCCGGGTGAGGAGGGCGGTGAGGAGCGCGTCGAGGGCGTCGCCGGTCAGCTCGGCGGGGGTGTTCAGGACGACGGACTGGACGAAGCCGTCGACGGCGTCGGTGGTCTCGCCGAGCCACTGCACGACGGGTGAGCCCACGACGGTGCCGGTGGCGACGTCGTTGTGGTCCACGGCGGCGATGTCCTCGCGGGCGGCGACCGCGGCCAGCGCGCCGACGGTGCTGTGTGTGAAGATCTGCCGTGCCGTGACGTGCAGGCCCCGTTCGCGCAGGGCACTCAGCAGGGAGATCGCCAGGATGCTGTCGCCGCCGAGCTGGAAGAAGTCCTGGTCGACGCCGACCTCGTCGAGGCGCAGCACCTGCGCGACCGCCGCGCTCACGGCCCGTTCGTCGTCGGTGGCCGGGCGGAGGAGCGAGCCCGTCCCGAGGGCGGGTTCGGGCAGGGCGTTGCGGTCGAGCTTGCCGTTGGCGGTGAGCGGGAACTCCGCCAGTACCACGATGTGCGCGGGCACCGTGTACGCGACCATGTGCGCGCCGGCCCATGCTCTGACCTCGTCGGCCCGCAGGTCCTCGCTGCCCGCGGCGGGTATGACGTAGCCGATGAGGTAGGTGCCGCCGGCCGCGTTCTTCCTCGCGACGACGCAGGTGTGCCGGACCCTCGGGTGTTCGGCGAGAGAGGCCTCGACGTCCTCGATCTCCAGGCGCATGCCGCGGATCTTGATCTGGTTGTCGGCGCGGCCGAGGAAGTCCAGCGATCCGTCGGGGGCGAAGCGGGCCAGGTCGCCGGTGCGGTAGAGGCGGGAGCCGTCGTTCGCGAAGGGGTTGGCGACGAAGCGTGCGGCGGTCAGGCCGGGCGCGCCGACGTAGCCGCGGCCCAGGAGGAAGCCGCCCACGTAGAGTTCACCACCGACGCCGACCGGGCACGGGCGCAGTTCGTCGTCCAGGACGTAGAGCTGGGTGTTGGGGTTGGCCTTGCCGATGGACGTCGACAGGCGTTCCGCGGCGCCCCGGTAGATGACGTGGGAGACGCCGATGGTCGTCTCCGCGGGGCCGTAGCCGTGGTACATGGGGATGTCGAGCCGGGTGCGGAAGCGCTCGTACAGCTCGGGGGTGAGAACCTCGCCGCCGCACCACACGTGGCGCAGGCTGTCCAGGCGCCCGGAGTCGCCGGCCATCTCCAGCAGCACGTCCAGCATCGACGACACCAGGTACGTGAAGGTGACGCGCTGTTCGGCGATGACGCTCAGCAGGTGCTGCGGGTCGCGTTCGCCGCCGGGCCGCAGGACGACGAGCCGGCCGCCCGAGACGAGCGGCAGGAAGATCTCGTTGATGGAGATGTCGAAGGACAGCGGTGCCTTGAACAGGGAGGCGTCGCCGGGGCCGAAGCCGAGGATCTCGTTCACCTGCCACAGCAGGCGCTCGCTGATCGCCTCGTGCCGGATCATCGCGCCCTTCGGGCGTCCGGTCGAACCGGATGTGAAGATCACGTAGGCCAGTGCGTCGCCGAGGACGTGGACACCGGGCCCTTCGGCCGGGTACGAGCCGTACCGCCACCGGCCGAGGTCGACGGCCACGGCGTCCGGTTCGGCCGGGTCGTGCGCGCCGGAGGCGTTGAGCTGCACGGCGACGCGGGCGTCCTCGATGACGACGGCCCGGCGCTCGGCGGGCCACTGCGGGTCGAGCGGCACGAAGGCGCACCCGGCCTGAAGCACGGCGAGCAGCCCGACGACCATGTCGGCGGAGCGGGTCAGGGAGATGCCGACGACCTGTTCGGCACGGAGCCCCCGGGCCCGCAGATGATGGGCCAGCTGAGCCGCGTGGGCGGCCGTTTCACGGTAGGTCAGCGACCGGTGCTCGTCGACGACGGCGACGGCGTCCGGGCGCGCGCTCGCCTGCCGGAGGAACATCTCCACGAGGGTGGGCCGGTCCCGGTCGGCCCGGTTGTCGTTCCACTCGGCCAGGACCCGGAGCCGGTCCGCCACGCCGGAGGGGCCGATGGTGCCGAGCGGCCGGTCCGGGAAGTCGGCCAGGTCGTCGAGCGCCGCCTGCGCGTCCGCCAGGGTGACCCCCTCGGGGACGGTGATGCCGAGCCCGTCCGGGGTGACGTCCCAACCGCCGGGCGGTGTACCGCCGTTGCCGGTCCAGCCGAGGACGTCGGCGAAGAGCGTGCCGGGCGTGAGGTCGATGCCTTCGGGGCTGCGGCCCGTCGCCCAGTACGACAGCCCGATGGCGCAGGCCCGGGTGATGGTCAGGTCGGGGTGGTCGCCGATCCGCCGGCGCACATCGGCCAGGCGCGTGGGAGAGAGCAGGGCGAGACGTGCGTGCGGTTCCATCAAGACTCAGCGTCCCTTCCAGAATGTGGAGTTAGGCTAACCTAAATAAGGGTTGCCTAACTACCCTCTCGCCAGGCCCGCCACAGTCGTGCGTACCGGCCGCTCAGAGCCACCAGTTCCTCGTGCGTCCCCTGCTCCACGACCCGTCCGGCGTCGAGCACGGCGATCCGGTCCGCCGCCATCGCCTGGGTCAGCCGGTGCGCCACGAACAGCGTGGTCCGCCCCTCGCACGCGGCCAGGACGGCCCGTTCCAGCTCGGCGGCGCCCTCGCTGCCGGCCTCCGCGGTCGACTCGTCGAGGACCACCACAGGTGCCCGCCCCAGCACCAGCCGCGCCAGCGCGATCTGGGCGACCTTGGTGACGTCCAGGCGCTCGCCCCCCTCGCCGACGGGCGTACGCAGACCGTCGGGGAACGCGCCGACCCAGCCCTCGGCCCCGACGATGCGCAGGGCGTCCATCAGTTCGGCGTCGGTCGCTCCCGGGGCGGACAGCCGCAGGTCGTCGGCGAGCGGGCCGGAGAACACGTGCGTCTCCTGCGTCAGGATGCTGACCAGGGCCCGCGCCCCGGCCTCGTCCAGGCCGGCCAGATCGGTCCCGCCGATGCGCACCGAACCGGCCTCGGGCGTGCCGATGCCGGCGATCAGCGCGGCCAGCGTCGTCTTGCCCGCGCCCGTGGCGCCCACCAGGGCGAGCGAACCGCCGGCGGGGATCGTCAGGTCGACGTCGCGCAGCACCGGCTCCTCGGAGCCCGGGTAACGGAACGTCAGCCCCTCGACCGTCACCGGGCACGCCCCCGCGGGGGGCGCCGGGACGGACTCGTCTCCGACCAGCCGCTCCTCGGCGGACTCCCCCAGCACCCCGACCAGGCGGGTCAGGCTCGCGCCGGACTTCTGCGCCTCGTCGAAGGTGAACATGATGGCGCCGAGCGGCGTGAACAGCCGGTGGAACAGCAGCGGGGCCGCCGACACCTCGCCCAGAGTGGCCGCGTCCGCCTCCAGCAGCGCGTAGCCGACCACGAGGATCAGGACGAGGCCGATGAACTCGGCGCGGTTCTCCCGGCCGACGAACCGGCCGAAGAACCGGAACACCTCGATCCCGAGTTCACGCACCCGCCAGGACTCGGTGGTGACCTTCTCGCGGAAGGCGCTCTCCAGGCGGTAGGCCCGGACCGTGTCGATGCCGTTGAGGCCGCTGATGAGCGCCTGGGCGCGGTCGGCCTGGGCGAGGCGCTGCTTGCGGTAGAGGGGGGCGGACCGGGGCAGGTACCAGCGCAGCGCCAGCGCGTACGCGGGCAGCGCGCCCGCGCCGGCCAGGCCCAGCCGCCAGTCCAGTCCGAACATGCCGAGGGTCGCGATGACGACGAGCACGCCCGCCGAGAACACCGTGGGGACGGCGGTGCGGATGCCCTTGGAGATGACGGCCACGTCGTCCCCGACCCGGGAGAGCACGTCTCCGCGGCCGACCTGCTCGATCCGGGCGCTGGGCATGCCGAGCACCGCCCGTACGGCGCCTTCGCGCAGCCGTGCGAGCAGATCCGCGCCGAGCCGTCCGATCAGGTAGGTCGAGGCGGCGGTGGCCGCCGCGCCGAGCAGCGCGGCGGCACCGATGAGCACGCCGATCGTGACGAGGACGGAACGGTCGCCGCCTTTGACGACCGCGTCGACCACACGGCCGAGCAGGAGCACCGGGAGCACTTGGAGTGCCGCCCCCGCGATCGTGGTGAGCACGGTCGCGACCGTCAGGCCGGGCATCGCGCGGCAGTGGTCCGCGACCCAGCGGGCGGCCTCGCGTCCGGTCGTCGTGCGCAGGGTCGCCGGGGCGACGCGCGTGTCGGTGGCGCTCACTTCCCTACTCGACCGACTTGACGAGTTCGTCGATGGCGTAGGGCATGGACAGCAGCGTGCCCTGGGAGATGGCGGCGCCGACCGCCGGCCCCTCACTGTCCAGCAGGTAGGACACGTCGCCCTTCTGCACGGCGTCGAGGTTGGCGAACAGCTTGAACTTCTTGAGGGCCTCGGTGTCGGCCTTGTCGTTGATGACGAAGATGTGGTCGACGTCGACCAGGTCGACCCGCTCCGGCGAGAGCGTGGTGTAGAAGCCGCCGTCAGCGATCTTGTCGATCTCGGTCTGGTACGTGTAGCCGATGCCCGTGACGAGCCGGCCGCGCACGTCCGTGGAGGTGAAGGGCGCCACCGAGTCCTTGTACCAGGACAGGGCGACGGCGGTCTCCCTGGCGAGTTCGGGGTGCGCCTTCCTGGCCGCGTCCAGCTGCCCCTGGATGCCGTCGACCATCTTCCGGCCCTCCTCGGCCCGGCCGAGGGCCTTGGCGATGTGCAGGGCGTTGTCCTGCCAGGGGGCGCTGAAGGGCTCCTTCTCGCCCTTGGTGCGCGCCACCGTGGGGGCGATCCTGGAGAGCTTGTCGTAGGCGGCCTTGTCGATCTCGGAGTACACCGCGACGATCAGGTCGGGCCGGAGGGCGGCGATCTTCTCGTAATGGGGGCCGGAGTCGCCGTTCTTCATGACGACCTCGGGCCTGGTGTCGCCCCACTTGTCTTTCACCCAGGGCCACTGGGTGTTGATGTCGGGGCTCCTGCCCGGCGGGTTCGGGTACTGGTCGACCATGCCGACGGGCTTGATGCCGAAGGCCAGGACGGTCTGGTCGTCGGTGTAGCCCACGGAGACGACCCGCTGCGGTGCCTTCTCGACGGTGGTGGATCCGAAGGCGTGCTCCACGGTGACCGGGAAGTCGCCGGCGGTCGCGGCCCGCGTGTTCCCGCCCTCGCCGTCCGCCGTGTCCGCCGGGCCGGAACCGCATCCCGCGAGGAGACCGACCCCGAGGGCGGCCGCGGACAGGGCCGCCGCCAGCCGACGCCACGGCTTCCCGGGCGTCGTTCGATTCAGGAGCATCCACATCCCCTTGCTGTCGCGCCGGTTCGCTGCGCCCGTGCCTGAGGGCAGCCACACCTTACCGCGCCCTGGTGAGGCTAGCCTAGCCTTACTAATCCTTCCGCTCCGGGATGTGGACCGGCCGTACGTGAGTCCGCCCGATCGGCACGACCAGCGGCCGGTCGCCGACCGGGTCGTCGATCACCCGGGCACGCAGCCCGAAGGCCTCGTGCAGCAGTTCGGCGGTGACGACGTCACGCGGATGCCCCTGCGCCAAAATCGAGCCGTCCCGCATCACCACCAGGTTGTCGCTGTAGCGGGCGGCCAGGTTGAGGTCGTGCAGCACCATCACGACGGTGCAGCCCGACTCGTGCAGGTCGTCCACCAGATCCAGGACGTCGAGGGCGTGCGCCAGGTCCAGGTAGGTCGTCGGCTCGTCCAGCAGCAGCAGATCGGTGCCCTGAGCCAGCGTCATCGAGATCCAGACGCGCTGGCGCTGCCCGCCGGACAGCGCGTCGACCGGGCGGTCGGCCAGGTCGGAGACCCCGGTCATGGCCAGGGCGCGTTCCACCACGTCGGCGTCGTCGGACGACCACTGCCGCAGCCAGCTCTGGTGCGGATGGCGGCCCCGGGCGACCAGGTCCGCCACCGTCAGCCCTTCCGGGGCGAGAGGTGTCTGCGGCAGCAGGCCGAGCTTCTGCGCCACGTCACGGGTCTTGAGCCCGCCGATGTCCTCGCCGTCCAGGACGACCGTCCCGCGCGCCGGCTTGAGCAGCCTCGACAGCGTCCTCAGCAGGGTCGATTTGCCACAGCCGTTGGGGCCGATGATCGTGGTGATCACACCGGGCGGTATCGCCACGTCGAGCTCGTCGATGACGACCCGGCCGCCGTAGCCGACCGTGACGCCTCGGGCTGCCAGCCGCGAAGCGCCCCCGACCGCGGCCTCGGTGACGGACTGTGCGACCACGGGTCCCCCCTTGTTCGGATCCACCTGACTCCGGTCCCTCTAGCGCAGGTTCGCCCGCACCAGCAGATACACGAGAAACGGTCCGCCGATCGCGGCGGTGACCACCCCGACCGGGAGCGAGACCGGCAGCGCCGTACGCGCGACGAGGTCCGAGCCGGTCAGCAGCAGGGCACCCGTCAGGCCCGAGGCCGCCAGCGGCGGCGTGGGGCAGCGGGTCAGACGCATCGCCAGCTGTGGCGCCACCAGCGCGACGAACGGGACCGGCCCCGCCGCGCTCACCGCCACACCGGCCAGCAGGACCGCGCACAGCAGCAGCGTCGCCCGCACCCTCGCGTACCGGACGCCGAGGCCCGCTGCGACGTCGTCGCCGAAGTGCATCGGCCTGAACTGGAAGGCGACGCAGGAGACGACGAGCAACAGGGCGAGTCCGCACCACAGGGCCGTCCGGACCTCGCCCCACGAGCGGTCCGCCAGCGAGCCGACCAGCCACGCCTGGGCCCGGGCCACGTCCCGGATGTCCGCGGTGACCAGCAGCCAGGTCGTGATCGCTTCCATCACGGCGCTCACCGAGATGCCGATGAGGATGAGCCGGAAGCCGTCCACCCCGCGCCGCCACGCCAGGAAGTACACCAGCAGGCCGGTGCCCAGCCCGCCCGCGAGCGCCGCGGCCGACAGGCCCACCGAGTCGGCGATCGCCGAGGCGGTCCCGCCCGTGACCGTCACCAGGAACACCGCGACGGCCGCGGCACCCGAGGTGACCCCCAGGACGTCCGGGGCGGCCAGCGGGTTGCGCGCGACGGACTGCGTGAGCGCCCCGGACACCCCGAGCGCGACACCCACGACGACGCCGGCCAGAGCGCGCGGCATCCGCAGGTCCATGATGACGAACGCGTCGACCTGTTCGCCCCGCCCGAAGAGTGTGGCGACGACCCGCGGGAGGCCGATCGGGAACTCCCCGACGCCGATCGACACGCAGAACACGAGGAAGGTCGCCGCCGCGAGCAGCAGCGTGACGCACAGGGGCCAGGGCCGCCACACGAACGACATCCGGCCGAGCCGCACGCCCGGCGGCAGGGACGCCCTCACCTCGGTCACGTTCATGCTTTCCTGAACTTTCCGCGCCGGACGAGCACCGCGAAGAAGGGGGCGCCGAGCAGCGCCACGAGGACACCGGCGTCCAGTTCGCCCGGCCGCACCACCAGCCGGCCGGCCATGTCGCACAGCAGCAGCACGACGGCCCCGAGCAGCCCGGCGTACGGCACCAGCCAGCGGTAGTCCGGACCGGTCAGGTACCGGGCCACGTGGGCGACCATCAGACCGAGGAAGGCGACGGGACCGCACGCGGCCGTCGCGGCCCCCGCCAGCAGGGTGACGGCGGTGATGCCGACGGTCCGGCTCAGCGCGATGTTCACGCCCAGCCCCCTGGCCACGTCGTCCCCCAGGTTGAGCAGGTTGAGCGAGGGCAGTGTGCTCACGGCCAGCACCAGCCCGGCGCCGATGAACACCGTCACCGGCCCGATGACGTCGAACCCGACACCGGCGAGGGAGCCCGCGTTCCAGAACCGCAGGGCGTTCAGCGCGGCCTGGTCCGACAGCGCGACGGCGGTGGTCATCGCCGCGAGGAACACCGTGACGCCCTGGCCGGCCAGGGCCAGCGTCAGCGGGTTGCCCGCCCCGCGTCCGATGCTCGCCAGCCCGAACACCACGACACCGGCGACGGCGGCCCCGGCGAACGCGAACCAGACGTACTGGAACGGATCGCCGAGCCCGAACACGGAGATCGCCACCACGACCGCGAACGAGGCGCCGGCGTTCACGCCCAGCAGTCCGGTGTCGGCGATCGGGTTGCGCGTGAACCCCTGGATCAGCGCCCCGCCGGCCCCGAGGGCGAGACCCGCGACGATCCCGAGGACCGTGCGGGGCACCCGTACCGTCTCGACGATGAGTCTGATCTCCGTGAGCCGCCGGTCGGGATCGGGGGCGTCGAACAGCCCGTGCCACACCTCGGCGGGGCTCAGCGCCCGTGCGCCGACGGCCAGCGAGAGCGCGGCGGCGATCACGAGGGACGTCACCAGGGCGGCCAGTCCCACGGCCCGTCGCCGGTGGACCGGGGCCGAGCCCCTGGCCGAAGGGCGCTCCACTGCGGCAGTCGTGCCCATGTCGACGTACGGTCTCCCTTGCGCGGTGGGCGGGTTGACGAGTCGGCTCCTGCGACGCCCGAAGGGGCGCGGGGAACCGGACGACCGGCGCGGAGCGCTAACGGGTGGCGCTGCCCGTGCCGTCGGCGAGGGTGTGCCCGCGGTCCGCGGCGGGCCCGGCTCCGCGGCCGAGGAGGGAGTCCAGGATCTCGCCCACCCGGACGGCGGTGTTGGACAGCAGCGACGAAGTGATGCCGTGCGTGTGCTCCGTGCCGCCCTGGAGGTAGATGCCGCAGCGCAGGGCGGGATCGGTCGCGATGCGCCAGTCCCGCTCGACGCGGACGCGGCCCTCGTCGTCGCGCAGACAGCGGTCGGCGACCTCACCGAGCAGGCCGGTGGGGTCGACGGGGCTGTAGCCGGTGGCGAGGACCACGACGTCCGCGTCCAGGTCGGTCTCCTCGCCGGTGACGAGGGAGGCCACCGAGGCACGGACGCTCGTCGGAGTCTCCTTGACGGCGGTGAGCCGGGACACGTTGAGGAACCGCAGCCGCTCGGTGCCCAGCACCTTCTCCTGGTACGACTGCCGGTAGAGGTCGTCGATCAGGTCGATGTCCACCACGGAGTAGTTGGTGTTGCCGTGGTAGTCCATCAGCCGGCGCTTGACGTCCGCGGGCGCGGCGAAGTACTCGTCGACGGCCTGCGGGTCGAAGATCCGGTTGGCGAAACCGCTGTCGTCGGCGGGGCTGTAGCCGTAGCGGGAGAAGACCGCGCAGACCTCGGCCCCGGGAAAGCGCCGGTGCAGGTAGGCGACGTTCTCGGCGGCGCTCTGCCCGGCGCCCACGACGACGAACCGGGTGGGCGAGGTGCCCTCCAACCGGTCGACGTTCGCGAGCAGTTCGGAGTTGTGCCAGACGCGTTCGCCGCGCTCCACGCCCTCGGGCAGAAGGGGGCGCAGACCGGTGCCGATGACGAGGTTGCGGGCCCGGTGGATCTCGAGGCCGCCGCCCGACCGGACGGTCACCTCCACGTGCTCCACGACGCCGTCCCGGGTCACGGGCGCGACCCCGACGACCTCGTGACCGTAGGAGACCATGTCGTCGACCTGGGCCGCGGCCCACTCGAAGTAGTCGTGGAACTCCACGCGCAGCGGGAACAGGTTCTTGTGGTTGATGAAGTCGATCAGCCGGCCCTTGCTCTGCAGGTAGCAGAGGAAGCTGTACTCGCTGGCCGGGTTGCGCAGCGTCACCAGGTCCTTGAGGAAGGAGACCTGCATGGTGGCGTCGTCGATGAGCATGCCGCGGTGCCAGCCGAAGCGGGGCTGCTGCTCGAAGAAGTGAGCGGTGACGGCCTCCTGCCTGCCGGCGCGGGCGTTGTGCTCGCGGAGCGCGATCGCCATGGCCACATTGGACGGCCCGAAGCCGATACCGATCAGGTCGTGGACCGGCGATGCGTCATCAGGAAGAACCTGCGACATGTCACTCCCATCGTGCGGGGCAGCCGCGCGTGTCAGCTGTGGGGAAGGGGAGGCGGGCGTGCCGACGACGCGACACGCCAACGAACTTAGGTGAGCCTAAGCTAAACCGATGGAGGTGTCGACAGGGCAAAACGGACACGCCCCGAGGGGCGATCTCGTCAACTGATCCATTCCATAAGGCCGTTGCGCACTAAGGTAAGGCTTGCTTTACTTGCGTCGGCCACCACCGCGCTCTGAGGAGGAACCCCATGCGGGTCGTCATGTTCGGTTACCAGACCTGGGGGCATCGCACCCTGCAAGCCCTCCTGGAGTCCGAGCACGACGTGGTGCTGGTGGTGACCCACCCCCGGAGCGAGCACGCCTACGAGAAGATCTGGAGCGACTCGGTCGCCGACCTCGCCGAGGAGCACGGTGTCCCGGTGCTGATCCGCAACCGCCCGGACGACGACGAGCTGTTCGAGCGCCTCCGGGACGCCGACCCGGACATCATCGTGGCCAACAACTGGCGCACCTGGATCCCCCCGCGCATCTTCGGCCTGCCCCGCCACGGCACGCTGAACGTGCACGACTCGCTGCTGCCGAAGTACGCCGGGTTCTCCCCGCTGATCTGGGCGCTCATCAACGGCGAGCCGGAAGTCGGCGTCACGGCGCACATGATGAACGACGAGCTCGACGCCGGCGACATCGTCCGGCAGGAGGCGGTGCCGGTCGGCCCCACGGACACCGCGACCGACCTCTTCCACAAGACCGTCGACCTCATCGCCCCCGTCACCATCGGCGCGCTCCGGCTGATCGCCTCAGGACGGACCGAGTTCACGCGGCAGGACCGCTCGCAGGCGTCCTTCTTCCACAAGCGCGCCGACGAGGACAGCCGCATCGACTGGAGCTGGCCGGCCGAGGACCTGGAGCGCCTGGTGCGCGCCCAGTCCGAGCCGTACCCGAGCGCCTACACCTTCCACCGGGGCAAGCGGCTGGAGGTCCTGGCCTCGCGCGTCTCCGAGGGCCGCTACGGCGGCACCCCCGGCCGGATCTTCTACCGCGAGGGCGAGGGCGTGGTGATCGTCGCCGGCGCCGACGCCCGTACGGGACGCAACCGCGGCCTTGCCCTGACCCGCGTACGCACCGAGGACGGCCGGGAGCTTCCCGCGGCCGAGTACTTCACCTCCATGGGCGGCTACCTCACCACCCACGCCTGATCGTGTGCCCGGGCCCGTGACGGCTCAGGCCCGCCAGGCGTAACGGCGTTCGGGCCGGCCGGCGGCGCCGTAGCGCAGGGACACCTCCGCGCTGCCGATGCCGTGGAAGTACTCCAGGTAGCGGCGGGCGCTCACCCGGGACACGCCGGTGGCGGCGGCGCACTCGGTGGCGGACAGGGTGCCCTCCGCCGCGCGCAGGGCCCGCTCGACGAGCTCGGCGGTCTCCACGCTCATGCCCTTGGGCAGGGTGGGGGCCGGTGCCGGGCCGAACGCGCCGGCCAGGACGCGGTCCACGTCCGCCTGGCCGCGGACCACCGTCGTGAGCAGCCTGCCCCGCTGCACCGCGTAGCGCTCCAGGCGCAGCCGCAGATCCTCGAAGTCGAAGGGTTTCAGGAGGTAGTCGGCCACGCCCCGGCGGACGGCCCCGCGCACCGTCCCGGCCTCCGTCGCCGCGCTGATGACCATGACGTCGCAGTCGTGCCCCGCGGTGCGCAGCCGCGGTATGACGTCGAGCCCGAAGAGGTCGGGGAGGTACAGGTCCAGCAGGACGAGGTCGGGGCGCAGCGCGTCGACCGCCTCGATGGCCTGTCCGCCCGTGTGGGCCGTGCCGACGACCCGGAACGGCTCGACGCGTTCGACGTACGCGCGGTGGACCCGGGCCACCATGAAGTCGTCGTCGACCACGAGGACGTCGATCGCGTCCGCCTTGTCGCCCGTCCCGGTCATGGGGCTGCTCCTTCCGCCACCGTGCCCGTGAGGTGGCCGACCGTCATCCGCGCGGTGAACACCGCCCCTTCAGGGGTGTTGGACACCGAGATCTCTCCCCCGTGCCGTTCACAGACCAGCTTGGTCAGGGCCAGTCCGATGCCGCGCTCGCCCTCCCGGGCGGCCTTGGTGGTGAAACCGTGGGAGAAGACCTCGCGGGCCAGCTCCGGAGCCACGCCCGGCCCCGAGTCACGGACCACGATCTCCACGCTGGAGGCGTCCTGCCGCAGCGCCACCTCCACCCAGGCGTCGTGGCGCGCGGCGGCGGCGTCGACGGCGTTGTCCACGAGGTTGCCGACCACGGTCGCCACATCGGCGGCGTCCTCGGGGGTCAGCCGCTCCAGCGCGGTGTCGTCCGAGATCCGCAGGCTGACCTTCCGTTCCGCGGCGAGGGAGGCCTTCGCCGTCAGCAGCGCGGCGACCGCGGTGTCCCGGACACGGCGGCTGAGGGACACGTCGAGGGACTGGCGGTGCCGGCTCAGGGCGCGGATGTAGGCCACGACTTCGTCCTGCTCCCCGATCTGGATCAGCCCGGAGATGGTGTGCAGCTGGTTGGCGAACTCGTGCGCCTGTGCGCGCAGCAGCTCCGAGGAACTGCGGAAGGAGCCGATCTCCCGTTCCAGCCGGGCGAGTTCGGTACGGTCGCGCAGGGTGGTGACCGAGCCGAGGGCCCGCCCGTCCTTGGTGACGGTCATCCGGTTCATCACCAGGACCCTGCCGTGGCGTACGACGACCTCGTCGCGCTCGCCGGCGGCGGTGCCGGCCAGCACGTCGCGCAGCCGCCCGTCGATGCCGAGCCCCTCCAGGCTCTGGCCGACGCAGTCCTCGGGCAGGTCGAGCAGGCGGCGGCCCATGGCGTTGACCAGGGTGAGCCGGTGCTGCGGGTCCAGGGCGATCACGCCCTCGGCGATCCCGTAGAGCATTGCCTCCCGGTGCTCGGCGAGCCCGGCGATCTCGCGCGGCTCCAGCCCCAGGGTCTGCCGCTTCACCCGCCGCGCGAGCAGCCAGGAGCCGGCCACACCGAGTCCGCTGGCGATGCCCAGATAGGCGAGCAGGTAGGAGGAGGCGCCGCTGAGCCGCTGCCACACCGTCGGATCGGCCTCACCGATCATCACCGTGCCGAGGATCTCGCCCAGGTTCTCCTCACTCGCCCCGAGGACCGGCACCTGCGCGGCCAGTTCGCGGTCGCCGTCCAGCGTGAACTGCCCGGACCAGCCACGCCCGCGGGCCGTGCCCGGTCCCAGCCGCAGTCGCTCCCCGACGACCGTGGGGTTCGTGGAACTGACGATGCGTCCCTCCACGTCGGCCACCGTCACCGAGGTCACCCCCGACTGCGCCTGGGTGGCGAGCACCAGCGGGGCGAGCGCCTCCCCCGGCGCGGGGCGCACCAGCTGGCTGCGCACCAGGGGGTTGGCGGCCAGTTGCTCGGCGAGCGCGCCCACCCGGCGTCCTTCGACGCGATTGAAGGTGGCCTGGGACTGGGCGAGGGAGACCGCGGCGACGGCCAGCAGCACCACCACGACGATGGCGAGCTGCAGCACCAGCATCTCGCCCGCGAGCGAGTGGCGACGAAAGGTGGCGACCACGACGAACTCAATCTGCGATGCCGCCGCGGCGGGGGCGGCTCATGTGCCGAGCCGCACCATCATGACGCCCACCAGCCGAAATCGAAAGAGACCACCCACCGCCCACCCGACTCGGGCCCAGAAGCCCCATGGCCTCCCGCCCGGCTCGGGGCCCAAGGCCCTATGGCTCCCCGCCCGGCTCAGGGCCCAAGGCCCCATGGCCTCCCCCGCCCGACTCGGGCCCCGAAGCCCTACGGCTCCCCGCCCGGCTCGGGCCCCGAGGCCCTACGGCTTCCCGCGCTGCTCGGGGCCGTTGCCCCGTGACTCTCCGCCCTGCTCGGGCCCGATGCCGCGCAGCTCCCTGATCGTGCCGCCGAGCTTCGCGCGGAAGGACTCCAGCAGCGCCGGTTTCACGCTGACCACCCAGCGTGTGCCGACGAGGTACGTGCCTCCGTAGACGCGCGCCTCCTCCAGCCAGGTCTCCTTGAGCTTCTCCTTCGGGAAGGTGGTGATGAGGTAGTCGGCCTTCTCGGTGTGGCACAGGCCCTGGCGCAGCTCGTCGGCGTCGATGCGGATCTCCGCCTTGCAGCCGGTCAGCCCGGCGATCACCTCCACCTTGGCCGGTGCGACGACTCCGGCGGCCGGGGCCGCGGTCACGCTCGGTGCCGCCTTGCCGCCGTCGGTGCCCTTGCCGTCGCCACCGCCGCCACACGCCGTGACGAGGGGGAGGACGGCCAGGGCGCCGGCCGCCGCGAGGGCGCGCGGCCGGCGGGCACGGGGCGGGGTGCGGCGGGTGGGTCGTGCGGGCGGTTGATGCTGGGACACGTCGCCTCTCCGGGTGCGGTGCTCGTCGACTGGCCGACCTGCCTCGCCCCGCGGGTCGACGGCATCGCTCCCGGGAGTCCTTCGGCAGGTGCTCGACAG
The DNA here is from genome assembly GCF_042733745.1 of Streptomyces sp. NPDC059696. NCBI lineage: Bacteria > Bacillati > Actinomycetota > Actinomycetes > Kitasatosporales > Streptomycetaceae > Streptomyces > Streptomyces sp. NPDC059696. Next base: position 43,328 of record NZ_JBHWFG010000027.1, on the reverse strand, counting down.
GAGTACGCACAGGTCCGGGCGGGCGTTCACGCCTCAGGCGGCGTCCTCCACCGCCTCGCCCCGCGTGGCGGCGGCCGGTTCCGCGAACTGGGTGCGGTACAGCTCCGCGTACCGCCGCCCCGCCGCCAGGAGTTCCTCGTGCGTACCCCGTTCGACGATCCGGCCGGCCTCGACGACCAGGATCTGGTCGGCCGCGCGGACGGTGGAGAGGCGGTGGGCGATCACGACGGCCGTGCGGCCCTCGAGTGCTTCGGTGAGGGCCTCCTGGACGGCGGCCTCGGAGGTGTTGTCGAGGTGGGCGGTGGCCTCGTCGAGGATGACGACGCGCTGGCGGGCCAGCAGGAGCCGGGCGATGGTCATGCGCTGGCGTTCACCGCCGGACAGGCGGTAGCCGCGCTCGCCGACCACGGTGTCCAGACCGTCGGGCAGGGACCGTACGAGGTCGTCGAGGCGGGCCCGGCGCAGGGCGTCCCACAGGTCGCTCTCGGTCGCCTCGGGACGGGCCAGGAGCAGGTTGGCGCGGACGGTGTCGTGGAAGAGGTGGCCGTCCTGGGTGACCATGCCCAGGGTCTGCCGCAGCGACCGGGCCGTGAGGTCGCGGACGTCGACGCCGCCGATGCGCACCGCCCCCTCGTCGGTGTCGTACAGACGCGGCATCAGTTGCGCGATGGTCGACTTGCCCGCGCCGGAGGAGCCGACGAGCGCCACGGTCTGACCGGGTTCGGCGCGGAAGGACAGGCCGTGCAGCACCTCGTCGCCGCCTCGGCCGTCCAGGGACGCGACCTCCTCCAGGGAGGCGAGGGAGACCTTGTCGGCCGCGGGGTAGCCGAAGCGTACGTCGTCGAACTCGACCGCGACGGGCCCGTCGGGCACCGCACGGGCGTCCGCCTTCTCCTCGATGAGGGGCTTGAGGTCGAGCACTTCGAAGACCCGCTCGAAACTGACCAGGGCGCTCATCACCTCCACACGCGCCCCCGCGAGCGCCGTCAGCGGCGCGTAGAGCCGGGTCAGGAGCAGCGCGAGCGACACGACCGCGCCGGGTTCCAGGGCGCCGCGCAGGGCGAACCAGCCGCCGAGGCCGTAGACCAGGGCCAGGGCGAGGGCCGAGACCAGGGTGAGCGCGGTGATGAAGGCCGCCTGGGCGGTCGCCGTGCGGATGCCGATGTCCGCGACGCGGCGGGCCCGTTCGGCGAACTCGCGCGACTCCTCCTCCGGCCGTCCGAACAGTTTGACGAGCGTGGCACCGGGGGCGGAGAAGCGCTCGGTCATGCGGGTGCCCATCGCGGCGTTCAGCGTGGCCGCCTCCCGCTGCATCCGGGCCATGCGGCGGCCCATGCGGCGGGCCGGGATCACGAACACCGGCAGCAGCACCAGCGCCAGCAGGGTGATCTGCCAGGACAGCGTGAGCATCACCGCGAGGGTGAGCAGCAGCGTGACGAGGTTGCTGACCACTCCGGAGAGGGTGTTGCTGAACGCGCGCTGCGCGCCGATGACGTCGTTGTTGAGCCGGGAGACGAGAGCGCCCGTACGAGTGCGTGTGAAGAACGCGACCGGCATGCGCTGCACATGGTCGAAGACGGCGGTCCGCAGATCGAGGATCAGATGCTCCCCGAGCGTCGCCGACAGTCTCCGGCCCAGGATGCCCAGGGCCGCCTCCGCCACCGCGATCAGCGCGATGAGCAGGGCGAGACGTACGACCCTGTCCTCGTCCCCGCGGGACACGATCGTGTCCACGACCCACCCGGCCAGGACGGGTGTCGCCACGGCCAGCAGGGCGGTGCCCACGCCCAGCAGGACGAAGAGGGCGATGCGGCGCCGGTGCGGGCGGGCGAAGGCCCCGATGCGGCGCAGGGTCGCCAACGCGAAGGGGCGGCGCTCCTGTTCGGCGTTGATCACGCTGTGCAGCTGTGTCCACGCTGTGGTCTCCATGCTCATGAGGACGACCGTAGGACCTCAAGCAATATTGAGGTCAAGGAAGCTCGCACATTGCCCCGACATCCCGCACAATCAGCCCGATCCCCCTCTTCCCCGCCCCTTCGCACAAAGGCCCCGATGACGCTCCCCACCCAGCCGCTTCCGGCGCGCAATCCCCAGTCCCCGCTCCCGCAACCCGCAGTTGGCACGGCCTGGACAGCCTCGGGAGACGTGACAGCGGTACAACTCCCCGAACTTGGCCCGGGACGACTCCCCCGTCGCGTCCCGGCCCGCCGTCTGCGGCAGATCCTGTGCCTGCTCCCGCTCCTGCTCGTCACCGTGGTCGCGGTGCGGCACCGTTCGGTGCTGGCCGACGGTTTCGCGCACCTGGGCACCGCCGAGTGGCCCTGGCTGCTGGCGGCGGTCGGCGCGACCTGCCTGACCTGGGTCGCCGCCGCCTGCACCCGACAGGGTGCGGTCGTCGAGCGGCTGCCCCGACGGCGGCTGCTGGCCACGCAGTTCGCGGCCGGCGCGGCCAACCACCTGCTGCCGACCGGGCTGGGTGCGAGCGCGGTCAACCTGCGGTTCATGACGGTGTGCGGGCTGCCGCTCGCCCGTTCCTCGGCGGCTCTCGGCCTGTACCTGCTCGCCGAGAGCGCCGGCCGGGTGCTGCTGCTGGGCGCCCTGCTCGTCGCCTTCCCCGACGCGCTGCGCCTCGGCACGCTGGTGCCGGAGACGGCGTTCGGCCCGCTGCTGGCCGGTGTCGCGGTGGTGCTGGTGATCGCCGCGACGGTGCTCGCCCTCGTACGGCGGTTGCGTTCGGCCCTGGTGTCCTTCCTGCGGACGGCGCTCGGCGAGGCGCGCGCGGTGCACACCCGGCCCGCCCGGGTCCTCGCGCTGTGGGGCGGCTCCTTCGCCTTCCCGGCGTTGCAGGCGTCCGTCCTGGTGCTGGTGGGGCGGGCGCTGGGGCTCGACGTCCCGGCCGCGCACATGGCGGTGGCCTACCTGGCGGCGACGGTCGCCGTCGCGCTGGTGCCCACGCCGGGCGGCATCGGCTCGGTCGAGGCGGCGCTGGTGGTGGCGCTGGTCGCGGCGGGCGGCCCGGCGGCGGTCGCCACCGCGGTGGTGCTGGCGTTCCGGGTCATCACCGTCTGGCTGCCGCTGGCGCCGGGCGCGTTGACGCTGGCGGCACTGGTCCGGCTGAAGGTGATCTGACCCGGCAAGCGCGCGGACTCCGTGCACGCGGAAGGAACTTCGGCCTGCCGCAGCGGTGCATCCGTCCGGGTGGGACGACCACCGCCGCCCGCTCCCGCCCCCGTGTGCACCAACTCACCCTCGTCCGCCCCCGTCTCCGGTACGGAACCCCGTGCGGGATACGGCAGGATGAACGATCGTGCCGACCGCAGGTCAGGGTGGTCGGGCACCTTCTGACATCCCGGAAGACGAGCAGGTGACGACGTGATGACACTTCACATCCGGCCGCAGGCGGCGGCGTTCGCCGCGGTTCCCCGCCCCGGAGGTGACCGGTGAACCGGGCACTGACCGTGGACGATCTGCTGTTCGCCGGCATCGCCCTCGGCTCGGGCCTGCTGGCGGCGTTCGCGCTGCGCGTCCTGCTGCGCTGGCTGGGCCGGCACGCCGACCGCACCCGCTGGAGCGGCGACGACGTGATCGTGCACGCGCTGCGGGCCGTGGTGCCCTGGGCGGCGGTCGTGGGCGGCGTGGCGGGCGCGGCGGCGGTGCTGCCGCTGACCCGGGCGGTGCAGCACACCACCAACCAGGTGCTCACGGTTCTGCTGATCTTCGTGGCGACCGTGTCGGTGGCCCGGGTCGTGACAGGGCTGGTGCGTACGGTCACCCAGTCCCGCTCCGGGGTCGCCGGATCGGCCACGATCTTCGTCAACATCACCCGGATCCTGGTCCTGGCGATCGGCTTCCTGGTGGTCCTGCAGACCCTGGGCATCTCGATAGCGCCGCTGCTCACCGCCCTCGGCGTCGGCGGTCTGGCGGTCGCGCTGGCGCTTCAGGACACCCTCGCCAATCTCTTCGCGGGCATCCACATCCTCGCCTCCAAGACCGTCCAGCCCGGTGACTACATCAAGCTCAGCAGCGGCGAGGAGGGCTACGTCGAGGACATCAACTGGCGGCAGACGACGATCCGCAACCTGTCCAACAACCTCATCGTGCTCCCCAACGGTCAGCTCGCGCAGGCGAACATGACCAACTTCATGCGCCCCGAGGAGCAGCTCACCGTCCTGGTCCAGGTCGGAGTGGCCTACGACAGCGATCTCGACCACGTGGAGCGGGTGACCAACGAGGTCATCGCCGAGACGATGACCGAGGTCGAGGGCGCCGTGCCGGACCACGAGCCCATCATCAGGTTCCACACCTTCGGCGACTCCCGCATCGGTTTCACCGTCATCCTGGGCGTGGGCGAGTTCAGCGACCAGTACCGGATCAAGCACGAGTTCATCAAGCGTCTGCACAAGCGCTACCGCGCGGAGGGCATCCGCATCCCCGCCCCGGCGCGCACGGTCGCGCTCCAGCAGGGCGGCGTCGTCATCCCGCAGCAGCGCACGGGCGAGATCGAGCCGGGCGGCCTGAGCTCCGCCCGGCTCGACTGAGGCACGCCGGCGCGGGCCCGGGGGTGCCCCGGCCGGGGCACGAGGGCTCGGCCGGGGCACCCCTTTCCGCTACAGCGTCGCGGAGTTCTCGTGGTGGCGGCTGTCCCTCCGGTCGCGCGGTGACGCGAGGGACGACTTCACGGGCGTCACCGTCCAGTCCGGGTGCCCCGGCATCCGCGGCGTCTTCGTGCCGTACAGCCAGTCCCGCAGGAAGCCGGTGAGGTCCTGCCCCGAGACCTCCGAGGCGAGGGCGATGTAGTCCTCGGTGGAGGCGGTGGAGTCGCGGTACCGCTCCAGGAACGTGCGCTCCAGGGCCGTGAAGGCCGCCTCGCCGACCTGCTGCCGCAGCGCGTACAGCACGAGCACGCCGCCCAGGTAGCGCTGGCTGTCGAACAGGTTGGCCGCGTTGGGCGCCGCCACCGGGCCGGAGTCGCGACGCCACTGGTCGCCCTGGGCGTAGGTGTGCTTCATGCGCGCTTCCAGCGTGGTCAGGCCGAGCGAATCGGCCCAGCCGCGCTCGTAGCGGTACAGCAGTCCGTAGAAGTCGGCGTGGCCCTCGTTCAGCCACAGGTCGGCCCAGGTCGCGGGGCTGACGCTGTTGCCGAAGTAGGAGTGGACCAGCTCGTGCATCATGTGCGAGCCGATCTTGCTCTCCTCCTGGAGGAGGTAGTTCGGCTTGTAGAGCGTGAGGGTCTGGGTCTCCAGGCCGGTGAAGTCGAAGGCGTCGGGGGCGTCGTTGTTGCAGGGCAGCAGGCCGTACGTCTCGAAGGGGTACGCGCCGAGCCGCTGCTCGACCCACGCCACCAGGCCCGGGGTGAGCGCCAGGGCCGGTTCCAGGGCGGTGGCCCGGGCCACGGGGACGACGTCGCGCAGCGGCAGGCCGTGCGGGCCCTGCCGGTCCTTGATCACGTAGTCGCCGACGGTGATCTGCACCACCTCGGTGGCGATCGGCGAGCGCGAGCGGTACGTGTACGCGGTCAGGCCGCCGGGCAGCTGCTCGGTGCACACCGGTGTGCCGCTCGCGACGCCCCGCAGCCCCTCGGGCACGGTGATCCGGACGGTGAAGTCGGCCTTGTCGGAGGGGTGGTCGTTGCAGGGGAAGACGGTGTGCGCCAGGTCCGGCTGGCAGCACACCGCGAAGCCGTCCGGGGTGGCCACCCAGCCGCCGGCGGGCGGCGGGGTGCGGCGCGGGTCGGCGCCGTAGGCCACCACGACCTTGACCCGGGCCTTCGCCGCGAGCGGGTGGGCGGGGGTGATCCGCAGCTTCTCGGCCACCTGCTCGAAGGCGGCGGTGCGGCCGCCGACCCGGACGGAGCGTATGTCCAGGCCGCGCGCGTCCAGGGAGAAGCGGCTCAGGGCCTGGGTGGTGCGGAGAGTCAGGGTGGCGGTGGCCTCGACGAGTTTGGTCGTGGCGTCGTAGGCGATGTCGAGGTGGTAGGCCGAGACGCGGTATCCGCCGTTGCCGAGGGCGGGGTAGACGGAGTCACCGAGGGTCTCGGCGCCGGGGGTGGCGCCGGTCCCGGGCGCGGCCTGGGCGGGGATCCCCGTGGTGAGCGCCGCCGCGGTGCCGATCAGGGCGGCCGCGGGGGCCGTCACTCTGGTGCGATATCTCATGGTCCGCTTTCGCTCGGACGGCCGGGTGGTCAGGTCCGGCCGTGGCTTGGAGTGAGTGATCTCTCTCCCAGACACGGCAGCGGGGCGATCGGTTGCACGAAACCGGTCGCGGACCCCTGTCGAGACGAGGTCGGCCACGAGATATCTTGATGTCGAGCAATGTTGCAGACGTGGAGCGGAGCACCCGGTGACTGACTCGACCATCATCTATACGCACACTGACGAGGCCCCCGCCCTGGCGACGTATTCCTTCCTGCCGGTGGTCCGGGCGTACGCATCGCAGGCGGGTGTCCCGGTGGAGACCCGCGACATCTCGCTGGCCGGACGCATCATCGCCGTGTTCCCGGAGTACCTGACCGAGGACCAGCGCATCCCGGACGCCCTCGCGGAGCTCGGCGAGCTGGCCAAGACGCCCGCCGCCAACATCATCAAGCTGCCGAACATCTCGGCGTCCATCCCGCAGCTCAAGGCCGCCGTCGCCGAGCTGCAGGGCCAGGGCTACGCGCTGCCGGACTACCCGGACGACCCGAAGACCGACGAGGAGCGCGAGATCCGCGCCCGCTACGACAAGGTCAAGGGCTCCGCCGTGAACCCGGTCCTGCGCGAGGGCAACTCCGACCGGCGCGCCCCCGCCTCGGTCAAGAACTACGCCAAGTCCCACCCGCACCGCATGGGCGCCTGGACCCCCGAGTCCAAGACCAACGTGGCGACCATGGGCCAGAACGACTTCCGCTCCACCGAGAAGTCGGTCGTGATCGCCGAGGACGGCGCGCTGCGCATCGAGCTCGTCGGCGACGACGGCACGACCACCGTGCTGCGCGAGTCCGTACCGGTGCTCGCCGGTGAGGTCGTCGACGCCTCCGTGATGCGCGTCGCCGCGCTGCGCGAGTTCCTGACCGCGCAGGTCGCCCGCGCCAAGGCCGAGGGCGTGCTGTTCTCGGTGCACCTGAAGGCGACGATGATGAAGGTCTCCGACCCGATCGTCTTCGGCCACGTGGTGCGCGCCTTCTTCCCGAAGACGTTCGCGCAGTACGGCGACAAGCTCGCCGCGGCCGGCCTCACCCCGAACGACGGTCTGGGCGGCATCTGGAAGGGTCTGGACGCCCTGCCGGAGGGTGCCGAGATCAAGGCCTCCTTCGACGCCGAGCTCGCCGAGGGCCCGGAGCTGGCGATGGTCGACTCCGACAAGGGCATCACCAACCTGCACGTGCCCTCCGACGTCATCATCGACGCCTCCATGCCGGCCATGATCCGCACCTCCGGCCACATGTGGGGCCCGGACGGGCAGGAGCACGACGCCCTCGCGGTCATCCCGGACTCCTCCTACGCGGGCGTCTACCAGGCCGTGATCGAGGACTGCCGGGCCAACGGCGCCTTCGACCCGTCCGTCATGGGCACCGTGCCGAACGTGGGTCTGATGGCGCAGAAGGCCGAGGAGTACGGCAGCCACGACAAGACGTTCGAGATCCCGGTCACGGGCACCGTCCGCCTGGTCGACGCCGACGGCACCGCCCTGGTCGAGCAGGCCGTCTCGGCCGGTGACATCTTCCGCGCCTGCCAGACCAAGGACGCGCCGATCAAGGACTGGGTGAAGCTGGCCGTCACCCGCGCCCGCGCCACCGGCGACCCGGCCGTGTTCTGGCTGGACGAGACCCGCGCGCACGACGCCAACCTGATCGCCAAGGTCAACACCTACCTCGCCGAGCACGACACCGAGGGCCTGGACATCCGGATCCTCAATCCGGTCGAGGCGACCAAGCTGTCGGTGGAGCGCATCCGCCGCGGCGAGAACACGATCTCGGTCACCGGCAACGTCCTGCGCGACTACCTGACCGACCTGTTCCCGATCCTGGAGCTGGGCACCAGCGCCAAGATGCTGTCGGTCGTCCCGCTGATGGCGGGCGGCGGCCTGTTCGAGACGGGTGCCGGCGGTTCCGCGCCGAAGCACGTGCAGCAGCTGGTCAAGGAGAACTACCTGCGCTGGGACTCCCTGGGTGAGTTCTTCGCCCTGGTGCCGTCCCTGGAGCAGTACGCCAAGGTGACGGGCAACGCCCGCGCCCAGGTGCTGGCCGACACCCTCGACCGCGCCACGGCGACCTTCCTCAACGAGGACAAGTCCCCGACCCGTCGGGTCGGCGGCATCGACAACCGCGGCAGCCACTTCTACCTGTCCCTGTACTGGGCGCAGGAGCTGGCCGGGCAGACCGACGACGCGGACCTGGCGAAGGCCTTCGCCCCGCTGGCCGAGACGCTCGCCGCGAACGAGCAGAAGATCGTCGACGAGCTGATCGGCGCCCAGGGCAAGCCCGTCGACATCGGCGGCTACTACCAGCCCGACCCGGCCAAGGCCGCGGAGGTCATGCGCCCGTCCACCACGTGGAACGAGACGCTGGCGTCCCTGAGCTGACGCCCCGGGCCGCATCGGTCCTCCGACTCCGCCCCGGCCGGCAGCGCACCGGCCGGGGCGGAGCCGTGTCCGCCCTCCCCGGCCTCGTCGGGGACCTCGATCCCTGCCGAACACCATCGGACCCACGTCCCGGAGCCGCCTCGTGACCGACGCCCCGCCGCCCTTCGAGCTCCTGCCCGGGACCGGGCGGTCCCCGGTGATCCTCCATGTACCGCACTCCGCGCGGGAGATACCCGACGCCGTGCGGGAGCGGATCGTGCTCGGTGACGAGGAACTGGAGCGGGAGCTCGACCACATCACCGACGCGCACACGGCAAAGATCGCCGCGACGGCGGCCGGACTGGCCGGCGTCACACCGTGGCGCTTCGTCAACCGGCTGTCGCGGCTGGTCGTCGATCCGGAACGGTTCCCGGACGAGCGGGAGGAGATGCTGGCCGTCGGGATGGGGGCGGTCTACACGCGGGCCTCGCACGGCGGGGCGCTGCGGCCCGCCGGCTTCGATGCCGGGCCGCTCGTCGCGCGGTACTTCGAGCCGTACGCGCGGGCGATGACGCGGGCCGTGGCGGACCGGCTGGACGTCACCGGGAGGGCTGTGATCATCGACGTGCACTCCTACCCGAGCCGGAGGCTGCCCTACGAGCTGCACGGGGAGGGGCCCCGCCCGGCGGTCTGTCTCGGCACCGACTCCTTCCACACGCCTCCCGCACTGCTGGACGCGGCCCGGGAGGCGTTCGGGGAGACGGAACTCGACACCCCGTTCAGCGGGACCTACGTCCCCCTGGAGTTCCACGGGAGGCGGCCCGAGGTGAGCGCGCTCATGGTGGAGATCCGCCGGGACACCTACATGACCGAACCGGGCGGCCCCGCCGGGCCCGGGCTGGAGCGGCTCGGCAGGGCACTGGCCTCACTGGTGGACGCCGTGTCCCGCTGAACCGCCCGACGGTGATCCGTGCCCACCGCCCCGCGATCAGGCCCGCAGCCACTCCGTGACCACCACGTCCCCTCCGGTCCGCAGACGCAGGGCGAACGGGCCGGACGGCGGTGCGTCGGTGCTGAAGCGGCCCAGGTCGTCGGCCGTGAGCGGGGAGCCGGGCCGCGGCCCGCCGAGCACCTCGATCCGGGCCGGCTGCGGCGGCAGCACCTGTCCCATCAGCCCCCGCTCGGTCACCTCGACGTCCACCGTCACCTCACCCGCCCGGAACGTCAGCATCCGGGGCACGTCGGCGACCCCCCTGACCGGGAGGGCGTCGACCAGGGAATCGAAGGTCAGCTCGGCCACGCGCGCGTCCAGGTCGTGCAGCGCGTAGGCGTCGACCGCGATCTGCTGGAGCACCGCGGGAACGGGGTCGAGGACGGAGGCGGCCCGCCGCAGTTCCTCCTCCAGCAGATCGTCGTCGAACTCCCGGTCGTCGAAGTCCTCCTCGCCGAACAGGTCGTCGTCGTCCATGCCGCCCAGGCCGTTCCTGCCGCTCACATCGCCCCCCGTGCCTCGAGCCGGGCCCGCAGACGCCGCAGGCAGCGCTGGCGCAGCGGCCCGATGCTGCCCACCGCGATCCCCAGCGCGGCGGACACGTCGTGGTAGCTGGGCGGCGGCGTGGCCATCAGCACCCGCAGCAACTGCCTGCACCGCTCGCCCAGTTCCTCGAACTCCTGCCACAGCCGCCGGACGCGTTCGCTCTGCGCGGCGGCCTCCTCGGAGTCGAGCAGCGACTGTTCCGGCGTGCCGTCCTCACTGACCCGGTCCAGCATCCGCGGATCGTCCGTGAGGGTCAGCCGCTGCGCACTGCGGATGACCTTCAGGCACTCGTGGCGCGCGGTGCTCGCCAGCCACGCGCCCGCCTTGCCGGGCTCGCGGATCCGCCCGAGGTGCTGGGCGAAGCGGAACCAGGCCGTCTGGTACACCTCGTGGGCGTCGGCGTCGGAGAGCCGGTGCGCCCGGACGACGGACCACACCAGGGGGCTCAGCCCCTCCACGAGCGCTTTCCAGGCCGCCGCGTCGCCGTCGGCGGCCGCCTGGACGAGCGCGCCGGCATCAGTACGGTCCACGGCAGCCCCACCCCTCGAGTACGGCACGTCATCGTACGCCGTGCGGGGGGCGGTTTCGGCCGTCACAGCCGGGGGCCGAGCGCCATGACGGGCACCGGGCGCCAGGTGGGCGGACGCAGCGCCGGGACGTGGGCACCGCGTACTTCCGCGAACTCCGCCTTCGTGTGCAGGAGCTGCCGCCGGGCCGCGCGCGGGTCGGCCTCCTTGTGCGCCGTCATGTGCGCGGCGACCAGGCCGGCGGTCACCGGGGTGGCGAAGGAGGTGCCGCTCCACTGCGCGTACCCCTCGAACATCACCTGGTCCGGCTTGGCGGCGACGCCCTCGTCGCTCAGCACGCCGCTGTGCCGGGGGTGGCTGCACGTGCAGCCGTAGGAGAAGCCGTAGCGGCAGGCGTCGTACGTGGAGTGCTGGTAGACGTAGGGGACCGGGGAGTCGAAGCCGGTGAGGGCGCTGGTGAGGCGCTCCCCCGGGGCGTAGACCTTCACCCAGGGGCCGTGGTTGGTGAAGCAGGCGCCGAACTCGCCGTCGCTGCGCAGGGCGCCGACCGACAGCACGGAGTCCTCCCAGCCGGGCAGGCCGGCGTAGGCGGCGGGCCAGAACGGTGTGGCGCTCGCGTTGTTGCCGGCGGCGGCGACCAGCAGGGTGCGCTGCTCGCGCAGCTCCCGCATGAAGTTCTCGACGCCCAGCAGGCCGTCGGTGCGGCCGTTGGCGGTGCCGGCGGAGAGGCTGAGGACGTCGGGCCAGCCGCCCGCGTCAACGGCCTCGAAGAGCCTCTCGCCGAACTCCGACTCCAGGACGGCGCCCGCGTCGTTGAGGGTGCCGCGCACGGTGATCTCGGTGTTGGGCGCCACGGCCGCCACGAGCCCGGCGATGAACGTGCCGTGCCCGACGTACTGCCGGAGGACCCCCTGCTCGTCGCACTCCCGCTCCTGGGCGTCGCCGCCGGTGTGGGCCAGCAGACCGCACGAGCGGTAGTCGTGCGTGAGGCCGGTGTCGACGACGAGGACCGCGACGGCGGTGTCCGGGTCGTGGGGCGTGTCGGCGGCGGCCGGGTTGGGGGGGTCGCTGAGCGGTACGGGGACGGGTTCGTCGCCGGGGCAGGCGTTGACGGCGATGTGCACCACGTGGTTGCGGGCGGCCATCCGGTGCCCGGCCCGGGACTCGTGCTCGCGTACCGAGCGCAGGGCGTGGGCGACGGCACGGTCGGCGCCCCGGCCGCCCTCGCCGGGGTCGCCGACCCGGATGCGGGTGATGCCGCTGCGGTTGGTCCGCGGGCCCGCGCGCCGGACCTGCTCCTGGTCGAGGTCGGGTGCCGCCGTGAAGTGCGCCCGTACCGTGTCCTCGACGACGCGGGCCTCCTCGCCGTCGCGGACGAGGACCACGCCCTTCTCGTACATGAACTCCGCCGAGTCGTCGGGGCCCATCGCCAGGGGTACGTCCGGCATCGAACGCTGGATGTGGTCGAACTGCTCGTGGAATCGCTGAGGTGCCATGGCGGGTCCTCCCGTTGGTGCGACGGCGTCGTCCGGTGGCGCTGAGCGGTCGTCAACAAGAGCCGCCGGGCCGTCCCTTGATACAGCTCCGGGCCTGTGGGGCGTGCCGCGGGACCACTACCATCCGAGGAGTGACAGCGGGAAGCGACTCGGTGACCGAACTGCTGCCGATGGTGTTCGCCGACCCGGGCGAGGCTCTCGCGAGGGCCCGGGCGCTGCTCGCCGCCGGCCCCTCCCCGCTGGACGCCTCCGTCGCCCACCAGGTGATCGGCATCTGGCAGCGGGACTTCGGTGATCTGCGGCTCGCGCTGCACCATCTTCGGCGGGCCCGGGCTTGCGCGGCGCGCGCCGACTCGGCCGACCGGGAGGCGGACGTGCTGGCCACGCTGGGCGTGGCACTGGTGCACGCGGGCCGCACCCGGGACGGCCTGGCCGCGTTCGAGCGGGGGGTGGCACGGGGCGGCGGGCACACCAGGGCGCGGGTGCTGTACCGGCGGGCCTACGTGTGGTGGGTGCTGGGCCGGCATCGCGAGGCGCTGGAGGACGTACGCCGGGCGGTGCCCGTGCTGCGGCAGGCGGACGACGTGATCTGGACGGCGCGGGCGCTGACCCTGCGGGCCACCGTGCATCTGGCGCTGGGTTCGGTGGAGCGGGCGGAGGCGGACTTCACCGCGGCCGAGGCACTGTGGGACACCACCGGCCAGGAACACGACAAGGCCGACGCGGTGGAGAGCCGGGGCCTGGCCGCGTTCCGGTCGGGGGACGTACCGGCGGCGCTGCGGCTGCTGGACGAGGCGGAGGAGCGGTACGCCCGGCTCGGCACGCCGACGTTCATGCTGGACATCCGGCGCTGCGAGGTGCTGATGGCGGCCGGTCTGGCGCCGGAGGCGCTGGCCGAGGCGGACGCGGCGACGGGGAGGCTGGACGGGATGGGCGGGCAGTCCACCCGCAAGGCGGAGTCGCTGCTGGCCGCGGCGCGGGCCGCCCGGCTCGCGGGCGATCCGCACACGGCGATCGCCCGCGCGGCCCTCGCGGTGCGGCTGTTCGCCGGGCAACGGCGCACCTGGTGGGAGACGCACGCCCGGCTGGTGCTGACCGAGGCGCGGCACGCGGCCGGGCGCGGCTCGGGGCGGCTGGTCGCCGACGCGGCCGCGGTGGCCGGGAAGCTCGCGTCCTTCGGTTCCCCGGCCGCGCCGGAGGCGTCGCTGCTCGCCGGCCGGATCGCGCTGGACCTGGGCTGGACCGCCGACGCGGAGCGGCACCTGGCCGTGGCGGCGCGCAGCCGGCGCAGCGGTCCGCCGCTGGCGCGGTTGACGGGCTGGGCGGCGCAGGCGCTGCGGGCACGGGCGGCAGGGTCGTCCCGGGGTGTGCTGGAGGCGTGCCGGCGGGGTCTGGACGTGCTGGACGACCACCGGATGACCCTGGGCGCCTCGGAACTCAGGGCCCGTGCCACCGAACAGGGCGCGGAACTGGCCGCGTCGGCGCAGCGGGTCAGTCTGGTCTCCGGCGGGCCGCGGCGGCTGCTGGTGTGGAGCGAGCGCTGGCGGGCCACCGTGCTGTCCGCACCGCCGACCCGGCCGCCCGCCGACCCGGAGCTGCTCAGCGGCATGACGGCCTTCCGGGAGATCGCCTCGCGTGCGGAGGCGGCCCGGATGGAGGGCCGGCCGGTCGTCGCGCTGGAGCGCGAACAGCGGCGCCTGGAGCGGGAGATCCGCTCCCGGACGCTGCACATGCGGGGCGAGGCGCCCGGGATCGGTGACCGGTTCGACGTCGGCCGGCTGCTGGAACGGCTGGGCGACGAGGTGCTGCTGGTGGAGCTGGCCGTCGTCGACGGGCGGGTGCAGGTGCTGTTGTGCGGGCGGGGGCGGGTGCGCCGGTTCGAGGCCGGGCTGCTCACCGAGGCGGAGATCGAGGCGGAGCATGTGCAGGCGGGCCTGCGGCGGCTGGCCCACCCCGGGGCCGAGGCCCGGCTCGCGGTGGTGGAGGCGGCGGGGCGGCGGCTGGAGGAGCTGCTGCTCGGGTCGGCCGCGGGGCAGCTGGGCAGCGGTCCGGTGGTGATCGTGCCGCCGGGGCGGCTGCACCGGGTGCCGTGGGCGCTGCTGCCGTCGCTGCGGGAGCGGGTGCTCAGCGTGTCGCCGTCGGCGGGCAGCTGGCTGCGGGCCCGGGAGACCACGCCGCCGCCGGACGGCCGTCAGGTGCTGGTGCGCGGCCCGGGCCTGGCGACGGGCGGTGCCGAGGTGCCCGAACTGGCCGGCCGCTACGGCGGTGCGACGGTCTTGGAGGAGGACAGGGCGCGGGTGCCCCGGGTGCTGGAGGAGCTGGACGGGGCGGCGCTGGCGCACATCGCGGCGCACGGCACGTTCCGTGCGGACAGTCCGCTGTTCTCGTCCCTGCGGATGGCGGACGGGCCGATCGTCGTGCACGACTTCGAGCGGCTGGACCGCAGTCCGTACCGGATCATCCTGTCCTGCTGCGACACCGCCCGGCTCGCCTCCGTCGGCGCCGACGAACTGCTGGGCCTGGTCACGGCGTTGCTGCCGCTGGGCACGGCCGGGGTGGTGGCGTGCAGCGCGCCCGTGAACGACGCCGCGGTGGTGCCGCTGATGCTGGCGCTGCACAAGGGCCTGGAGGCCGGTCTGTCCCTGGCGGAGGCGCTGCGCGACGCCCGGGCCGCGCTGCCGGGCGACGCGCTGCACCAGGCCACCGGCTGGGCGTTCGCCGCTTTCGGGGCGGCCTGACCCGTCCCCTGTGCGGGTCAGGCCGCCGGTCCTCGGTGCCGGCGCCGGGCCGGCTGTGCCCGCGCGCCGGTCCGGGCCGCCCCGCCGCCGGTGCGGGTCGGCTGTCCGGTGCCGGTTCAGGCCGACTGGGCCTGCGGTGCCCCGTCCGGCCACGGCAGGGCGCCGCGGTCGCTCGCGCCGAGGCGGGCGTAGGCGCTGTACAGGTGGTTGCCGACGGTGCGGACGGACAGGGTGAGGCGTTCGGCGATCTGCCGGTTGGTCAGACCGGCCGCCGCGAGGGCGACGATCTGCCGCTGTCTGGCGGTGAGTTCGCCGAGGACCAGTCCGGACAGCGCGGGCGTCCGCGCACCCTGGCAGCGCCGGGCCAGCGCGACGGCCCGGGTGCGCGAGTGCCGGGCGGCGCGCGGATCCCGGTGGGCGCGCACGGCCTGGGCGTGGGCCTCGGCGGCGAACAGCAGGAAGCCCCGCCGCTCCCATTCCCCCGCCACCTCGTCCAGGCGCGGGCCGTCGGCGCGGCTGAGCGCGTCGGCGTGGCGGGCGAAGACGCCGCCGAGCCGTGCGGCGGCCTTCTCCGGGACACCGAGACGCACGGCCTCGTAGGGGTCGGTGAGGGCCTCCGGGTCCGGGCCGGGGCCGCCGGGATGGTCCACCGCCGCGACGGCCAGGCCGAGTTCCGCCCGGCAGGACGCGTCGGCGGGATCGCTCCCCAGGCCTTCCCGCGCCCAGGCCGCCGCCTCCCGCACCTCCCCGCGCAGCCGCGCGAACCGGGCGCGTACCGCGGCGTACCCGGCCGGTACCGGGCCGCCCTCGGCCACCAGCCACTCCCCCACCGGCGTGCCCGTCGCCCGTACGTCGGCCCGGTCGATGCGGCGGGCCAGGGCGGCCGACTCGGCGTCGAGGGCGGCGGCGTACGCGTCCGGCGTCCTGGCCAGCCTGCGTGCCCGCAGCCGGCCCGCCGCGGCCCGCAGCACCGGCCCGTACAGGGGGTGGGAGAGTCGGACGGCACCGTGGTCGTCGACCTCGATCAGGCCGTCGGACTCCAGCGCTTCGAGGACCCCGAGGTCCAGGTCGTCCTGGTCCGGCGGCAGGGGTTCGGCGAAGGCGAGCCGGTCGAGCATCTCGCGCTCCGCGGGGCAGGCCCGGCCGAGGACGGGAAGGGCACGCTCGCGGACGGCGGGGGTCAGCGGGACCGGGCCCCGCCACGCCCGTTCCCCGGTGCCGGGGTCGGGGGTCAGCAGCCCGCGCACCGCCCCCAGCAGGTCGCGCAGCAGCCGCAGGTCGCCCTGGCT
Organism: Streptomyces sp. NPDC059696; assembly: GCF_042733745.1. Lineage (NCBI taxonomy): Bacteria > Bacillati > Actinomycetota > Actinomycetes > Kitasatosporales > Streptomycetaceae > Streptomyces > Streptomyces sp. NPDC059696. The sequence continues at coordinate 27,203 of NZ_JBHWFG010000027.1, read as the reverse complement.
GAGACGGCGCAGCCGGTTGACGGTGAGCGCGTCGAGGGGACCGGCAGCGGCCGTGACCAGGGGGCCGGTCTCCTCCTCGGGCAGCGGCTCCAGCACCAGGCGCGGAAGGAGTTCACCGGTCCACAGCCGGGAGATCGCGCCGGGCACGCGGAAGCCGTCGGTGGTGACGACCAGCAGCCGGGTGTGCCCGTGCACGGCGAGCTGGTGGACCAGGGCGGCGGAGGCGTCGTCGAGGAGGTGCGCGTCGTCCACCAGCAGGGTGCGCACCCCCGACAGCGAGCGGACCGCGCCGTGCAGCGTGACCGGCTCGGGCAGCAGATGGGCGAACGCCGCGAACGGAGTGGTCCGGCTCTCGGGGGTGCCGGCCGTCCGGGCGCAGTCGGTGCCCCGGATCGCCTCGGTGACCAGGCGGGTCTTGCCGCTGCCCGCCGGGCCCGTCACCACGATGCCGCGCCGCGCGCCGGTCACGGACCGGCGGACCAGCTCCAGTTCGTCCTCCCGCCCGGTGAACGGCCAGGGCAGCTCCAGGGTCGTCGCGTCCCTCTCGTAAGTCATCACACAGACATGAGCGCGGCTACTCACTCTTGATACAGGGCGACTTGAGTAGCCCCCGACTCAGGCGCCGGGGACGGGCCGCACGGCAGGCTGTGGCCCATGACCGCACGCTACTGCTCGCTGGCACGGACGCCGGCGCCCGCCTTCGCACCGGGGCAGGCGGTCGAGCGGCTGAGCGCACTCGCGAGCGGACGGCGCAAGTGGGTCAACGGCACCGTCCTGCACTACTGGTTCTTCGGCGGCGACTCCGAGGCGTCCGTCATCCCCGTGCCGGGGAGGGGGATGACGCGGCGGGTGTCGTGGGCCGGTGCCGAGGAGCAGCGGGACGTGGTGCGCGCGTGCTTCCGGGAGTGGCAGGACCTCGGCATCGGGGTCGTTTTCGCCGAGGTCGCCGACCGTTCGGAGGCCGAACTGCGCATCGGCTTCCAGGCCGGCGACGGCTCCTGGTCGGCGGTGGGCCGGGAGGCGCTGCGGGCCGGGCGGCACGAGCGCACCATGAACTTCGGCTGGGACCTGACCGCGCCCGGGGAGCGCGCGACGGCCCTGCACCAGATCGGGCACGCGCTCGGTCTGCTGCACGAGCACCAGAGTCCGTTCGCCGGCATCCACTGGGACGACGAGGCGGTGTACGCCGAACTGGCGGGCCCGCCCCACCACTGGAGCCGGGAGCGGACGCACGACAACATCCTGCGCAAGCTGGCACCCGACGAGGTCGACGCCCCCGTCTGGGACCCGCAGTCGATCATGGGGTTCTCCTTTCCGCCGGGGCTGATCCTCGAACCGGAGCAGTACCGCGGTGGCTTGAACCCGCCCGGCACCCTGTCCGCCGCCGACAAGGAGGCGGTGCTCCGCTGGTATCCGCCGGCGCCTGCGCGGGGCGCGCCCGCGCTGGTGCCGTTCCGTTCGGTGCCGCTCGGCCTCGGCCCGGGCGAGCAGGCGGACTTCCGGATCGACCCGCCCGAGAGCCGCACCTACACGCTCAGCACCTTCGGCGACTGCGACGCCGTCGTCGTGGTCTTCGAGGAGCGTGACGGGGAGCCCCGCTATCTCGTCGGCCGGGACGACGGGGGCACGCCGCACAACGCCACGATCCGCGCCCGGCTCGTCAAGGGCCGCCGCTACGTCGTCCGCGTACGTCTGTACTCCGCCCGGGGATGCGGGGGGACGGCGGTGATGTGCTGGTGACGGCACGGATCCGCGGCGCGGGCACCTGAGCCACAGTCCGGCACCGGGGGAGCGGTCGAGGACGTCGCCCATGGGGGTGGGTGACGTCCTCGACCACGCCATGTGCCGGGGGGCGGTAGGGCACCGGCTCGCACGCCATGTGCCGGGGGGCGGTAGGGCACCGGCTCGCACGCCACGTGTCCAGGGGGACCGGCTCGTACGCCATGTGTCCGGGGGGACCGGCTCGTACGCCATGTGTCCCAGGGGGTCGGCTCGCGCACGCCGGGTGCGGCTTGCCGGGCGCGTGCGCCGCCGTCCGCACCCGCACGCCGATGTCCGGCCGTGGCCGGGGGCGCACACCCGACGGACTCGGTGCCTTCCGGGGCCCGCCGCGGGCGGCGGGGCGGACGCGGGGCGCACCGGCCCGGGCGCCGTGGACCCGCCCCCGGGACGAGGAGCGTTCAGCGGCCGCCGCGACCGGGCATCGTGCAAGGGAACGGCCGGCAATGGTGTTACGCCGTCCGGGTGCTCGCATCTAACCTTTGTTGCTCTCGCGGTTGCACGTCCGTATCGATCAGCGCACGAGGTGCCTACGGCCCGACTACGCTCGCGGCGTACCACCGTGGGATGGGGGGAGCAGGTGGAGAGGTCACGACCCGGCCGCGGCCGGCCGCGGAAGCTGCCGGCGGTTCCGGCCGTACTGCTGGGCGCGCTGGGCGCGCTGCTCCTGGGGACGTCCATCGGCCTGGCGGCGGACCCGACGCGCCTCGTCGGCACCACCGGGTACGTCGTCGCCACCGGGCTGCTGCTCGCGGTGGGCCTGTACGGCAGCACGTACGGCATCGATCTCGCCGACCTCCGGCGTGATCTGCGGGGCGTGGTGGCGGCCGTCACGCTGGGGGTCGTCCTGAAGGCGGCGATGATCTCGGGCGTGATGGTCTGGGCCTTCGACCGCCCGCAGTACCTGGTCCTCGGCATCGTCGTCGCGCAGATCGACCCGTTGTCCGTGGCCGCCCTCAGCAAGGACGGGCACATGTCGCAACGTGCCCGCTCCCTGCTCACGGCGTGGGCCGCCTTCGACGATCCGATGACGGTCCTGCTGACGCTGTACGTCGCCGGGTACGCCTACACGGCCGCGGGGCACACGGGCACGCCCTCGGTGGTGGGAGGCGGGGCCCGCGGGTACGCCCTGGGGCTGGTGCTGAACGGGTTGCTGGTGGCCGGAGCCCTGCTGGCGTGGTGGGTGTGCGCCAGGCTGTGGCCGGCCGGCGGGGCGGACGAGGAGCCCGTGCGCCCGAGGCGCCCGGTGACGCCGCTCGCGGTCCTGCTGGTCGTGGTCATGCTGGCGCTCGCCGCCGCGAACATGCTCATGCTGGCCGTCGCGGTGGCCGGACTGTTCCTGCGTAGCCCGGCGTTCGCCCGCCCCCTCGCCCGGGCGGTCACCGGCGCCTTCCTGCTCGCCACCGCCCTGCTGGGCCTGTTCGTCGCCCAGGGGGTGGCGTTCAAGCCCGGGCTGCTGCTGGGGGGTTCGGCCTTCCTGGCGCAGGCGGTGGTGGCCGTGCTGCTGATGCCGCTCTTCGTCCGCGGTCTGTCCGCGAGGGACCGCATCCTGCTGGGGATCGGTCAGCAGAACGGCCTCACGGCCGTGTTGCTCGCCCTCACCCTCGAACGCGACTTCCCGAAGACGGTGGGCGTCGTCGCACCGGCCGTGGTGACCGTCAACCTGCTGCACTACGGTGCCCGGATCGGGTTCGGCTGCTGGTCGCGTCACCGGGCGGGGAAGAAGCGGCAACCCGCGACCGGGCAGAGGCGTCTCCCCCGGCATCCGGACCCCGCCGGCGGCCCGCCGGGCGGGACACCGGCCACGACCGACGGACTGCGGTCCTCCGCATAGCCGCAGGGGTGTGCCGCGTCCCGGACGGGTCGCGGCCGGGAGAACGGGGAGGCCGGATGGTCGAGCGGGGAGGAAGCGGCGGGGGGCGCCCCCGCCGCTGCCGACGTGCTCGCCGCACCGGGCGCGCGTACGGCGTCCTGCGCTCCTCCCCCGCCCCGCGCCTGCGGCCCGTCCTCCTCGGCGCCCTGCTGCTGCTCCCGGTCACCGCGGGGCAGGCCGTGGCCGACAGCGGCGACGATGTCCGCCTGGTGTACTGCCTGGCCGACGACCACCGTGACGAGCTCAGGCAGGCCGCGTTACGACTGGGCGTGGTGCGGCGGCCGTCGGGACCGGCCGCCCCGGACGCCGTCCGGGTGCCCGGTTCCGCGGGCGGTGCGATGGCGCTCGACGACTGGGCAGGCAAGCACGGAAGTGACTTCGAGCGGGTCTGCGACGCGGTCATGGCCGCGGCGGGCGACCCCCCGGGGGCGTCCGCGGACCAGGGCGGCTCCGGTGGCCTGGGCGGTTTCCTCGACGGGGTGTACCTGCTGGCGGCCGGGGCGGCCCTCACCCTGGTCGGACAGGCGACGGAACGGATCTCGGCGGAGCGGCGCACGCACGACCGGCAACTGGCGGCGGCCGTGCAGGAATTCCGGAGGATCGCATGGCTGTATCTCGCGGCGTACGAACGGGATCCCGAGACGGACCCCGCCGAGGCGTTACGGGCCCGGGAGACGCTCACCGGTCTCCTCGCCCAGGTGCCCGGCCCCGCTCCGCGCCGCGAAGCGGCCCGGCGGCTGGCCGAATCCCTGCCCCTGACGGACAGACTGCCGAGCAGCCGGGACGGTCGGCTCCTGCTGCCGCGCCAGAGAAAGAGCGAGGCGGACGCCGTGCGCACGACCCTGGACCTGCGGACCCGCGAGGTGGCGGATCTGCGACGCCCGGCGCCCCTGTGGTGGCTGCCCGGAACACGCGGCGGCGACCGTCCCACCAGCGCCGGAGGACCTCACGCATGACCAGCTCCGACTGGGCCAACCCCTACGGAGTGCGCAAACCGTACGGATCGAACGGTCCGGCGCACGGTGATCCGGACGCCGGGGCCCGCGCGACGTTCAGCGCCGACCACCCCCTGGTGCCGTGGAAGCAGCCGGACCACATGGACCAGTGGGTGGACGTGGATCACTCGGGCGAGCAGCTCAAGCGTTTCCTCGCACGCTGGCCCACCCTGGACGAACTCCTCGACGGGGGTTCCGGGGACGGCCGTGTGGTGATCGTCAGCGGGCTTCCCGGCATGGGCAAGACCAGCCTCATCCACCGGTGCATCCACGAGGCGCGGCAACGGGTGGCGAAGGGGGCGGCCGAGGCGGGCGACCCGCTCGCCGTGTGCGTGCCGACCGCGGGTCTGATGAACGACGGCCACCGCATCAGCGTCGGACCGGACGGGTCGTTCGCGCCGGTCGAACTGATCAACACCCGTATACGCAAGGAGATCGCGAAGCGGCTGTTGCGGCACGCGTTCCCCGAGGAGCGCGTCCGGTCGATCGTCGCGGAGGAGGACCCGTACCAGGCCTACGGCGACATGAGGGATCTGCTGGACCAGCACAACGCCCTGCTCTTCGCCGTGATCCCGCACATACGGTGGAACGACGCCGGCCTGCGCACCGACTTTCTGCGCTCCTGTCTGAGCGCCGCGCACCCCAGGATCGTACTGTTCGTCGAAGTGAGCCACGGTGCTGCGGAGACGGCGCGGGAAGAAGTGGCCGCCACCGTCAACGGATCGGCGGCGGTCACCCATCTCGCCCTGCGCGAGCTGGACTCCGAGGACATCTGGCGGTTCAGCCGCAGCGCCCGGGCCGCGCACGGCGGCCCGGACGGACTGGTCGAGCCGGACCGGACCTCCCTGCTGGCGGCGCACTCCGAGTGGAGACCGTCCGACGTACGCGAGCTGCGGACGGTGTTCCACTCGGCGGCGGACGCGCTGCGCAGCGCGCCGCACCCCTGGCCGATCGACGCCGACGCGCTCAGACCCCACTGGGAGCGGCGGCGGGCCGGCCGCGCCTCCCTGCTCCGTGACCCGATCCCGCCCCGCTCCGGCGGCTGACGCCCACCCCCGACCGCGCCCTCACCGGACCCGCAAGGAGTGCCATCGTGGCCGCAGCAGACAATGCAGACACCTGGTACAGCAACCCCTTCCCCCTGGTGCCGGTCGTGCGGCTGGGCCCGTCGGCGGACCTCGGCGAGGCCCCGGTGGAGGCCGCGGACTCGGGCAACGCCCATGTCCCGACCCAGATCCTGGAGGAGCTCCAGGGCCTGGTGCGCGACTACCTCCGCGACCGCCCCCGGGGCGGCCGGCGCGGCCGGGCCATCGCCGTGGTGGGCGAGTTCGGCCTGGGCAAGTCCCATGCGGCCCGGGAGGTCTGCAACGCGCTGGCCCGCCCGGACGGCCCCGCCCTGTGGATCGTCGACGAGCCGGCGCAGGACTTCGGCCGGATGTACCGCGACCGGCTGCGGGGACCCGCCGACAGCCCGGAGGGGCGTGCCGCGTTCGAGGAACTCGTCCGGGACTACTACGCCTACGTGACGGCGGTGCGGGTCGGCGAGCAGAGCTCCGACACGCGCCCGGGCCGGGCGGACGACATCCCGCTGGGCGACATCGCCCTCGACGACATCGCCACCGGGCTGCGCGACCGGGTCCTCGACCCGGACAAGGTGGTCTCCGCCCTGCGCTACGACCCGGAGGTGATGCACGCGGACCTGCGCGTCACCCTGGGCGAGGTGACGGAGCACCGGCGGTTCGCCACCGCGCTGGCCCTGCTCCAGGACCCGCGGTTCACGTCGATGGTGTGGGCGTGGCTGAGCGGCGACGAGCCAGCGCAGCAGTTGCGGGAACGCGGCATCAAGGACGCCGTCTCGGGCATCGACCCGGTCTTCGACGCGCTGGCCGTGCAGGGCTTCCTGCACGGCCGGGTGGGCAAACCGTACGTGCTGCTGATCGACTCGCTGGAGAAGGTGCTGGACTGGCCGGAGGAGTCCCGGCGCACGTTCGTGGACGCCTTCGAGCGGCTGGTCAACGTGTATGTCAGCCGGGGCGGTCTGCTGGTGTTCTGCACCTCGCCGCGCGGTCTGAACGCCTTCCGGCCGAGCCTGCACGAGCGGGTGGTGCAGCTGTGGCCGACCCGGTTCGGCGCGGAGCTCACCGGGCGCCTGGTCGCCGAGTACGCCGGGTCGGGCGCCCGGCCGGAGGCGAGCGCGGGGTCGGACGCGATCGAGCGGTGGCCGGCGCCGTTCGGCTCCGAGTCGGTCGCCGTCCTCCAGGAGCTCACCGGCGGGGTGCCCCGGGAGATCCTCAAGACGTGCCGTCACGCCTGGCAGTTGAGCGAGGACGGGGGCGGCGCGGTCCGGGAGGTGAGCGCCGCGACCGTGCTGCGGGCCGTGCGCGAGCTGCACGACAAGGTCTCCGAGGACCAGGTGCTGTCCACGATCCACGACGCGCTGGCGCTCGGCCAGTGGCGCATCGCCTCACCCGACCCGGTCCCGGCACGCGGTTCCGGCGCCGACGGGCCGTTGGCGGTGGCGTACTGGCTGGAGCCGGTCCCGAACGCCTACATCGCGATCGTGGTCACCCCGTCGGTGCTCGTCGCGGACGACGAGGAGCGCATCACCGCACGGGTCCGGGCGCTGCGCGGCGTCCTTCATCCGGCGCAGGCCGAGGTGCTGCTGGTGGTGAACGGCCTGGTGTCGCGCACCATGCGGGACCGGCTGGCGCGCTCCCTGGGCTCCCAGCCCCTGGTGTACCGCCCGGGCGACTTCGCGCAGGCCGTCAACCAGGCCCTGGACCGGCTGCGGGCCCGCCTCACCCAACTGCGCCAGGAGGCCGATCTCGCCGAGCTGACCACCGAGTTGCGCAGTGCCCTGGGGGAGCACGGTGCCCAACTGGGGCAGCTGCGGCGGACGGTGAGCGATCTGGCCCGGCGTGATCTGGTCGCGGCGGTGCCCGGGCCGGCGCGGACAGCGCTTCCGGAGCCCGTCGAAGGGCGCTTCGAGGAGGTGTTCGCGCTGCTGGACGCGTCCGTGGAACGGCTGGCCGGGCACCCCGCGGACGGGCACCCCGCGGACGGGGACGCCGCCGCCGGTCCGGCCCTGCGGGCGGGGCCGGCGGAGCTGGCGGCGCTGGGTTGCGCCACGCTGGTGCGGCAGTTGACGGAGAGTTTCCGTACGGGAGCCGACGCCTGGTTCCGTGCCGTCTCGGCCGGTGTGCCGAGCGAGGAGCAGTGGGCGCGGCTGCGCGGGGTCTGCCGGCAGTACGAGACGGCGGTCGAGGTGCTGCCCGTGCAGGCGCTCGGCGGGGCGGGACCGGTGCACCGTCCGACCGTGGCGCGGGCGGTGGAGGCACTCGCCGACGAGGTGTGGGGGGACCTGGTCAGCGCCGTCCGGGCGCCGTGACCTCGCGCAGGGCGTCCGCCAGCAGGTTCAGCCGGGTTTCGGCGTGGGCGACCTGCCGCTGGTCCAGGGTCACTCCGAGGACGTAGTCGCGGGGTGTCAGCCAGAGCACGTGGACGGCGCCCTCCTGGACGTCCAGGACGAGGCGGTCGGCGGGCGGTGCCACCACCAGCCGCAACGCGTCGGTGAGCCGGGCGAGATGGCCGCGCAGACTCCGGGCGAGGTCGCGGTAGGAGGTGCGGCGTGAGCGCACGCTGGTCTCCAAGAAGCGCGGGCCGAGCTCCGGACTTTCGAAGACGTCGCCCGCGCAGACGAGTTTCCAGTCCCGGTAATAGGCGGCGTACTGCAGGTCGAGGGTGTTGACGTGACCGCCCCACAGGGCCCGCAGCCGCATCTCGGAGGGGCCGTCGTGCCCGGCCGCCGCCGTCCCGAAGTCGATCCGCAGCCGCCCCTTGTCCTCCGGCAGGGGCTGCATCATGTCCGTGAGGCCGCCGGGCAGTTCGTCGGGCAGGTGGTGCACCTGGGTGCGGATCGCGGAGACGAGGGAGTTCATGGCCTCGTCCACGGCGGGCATCCCGCCGGCGGTGTCGGTGTGCGCGGAGAGGTACTCCCCCGTCTTGACGCGTCCGCCCCACAGGCCGCCGTGCGCGTTGGCCACCACGACACGCATCAGTTCACCGGTGCCCAGCGGGCGCATCAGCGCGCCCAGGTCCTGGGTGCACAGCAGCAGCCGGCTGCCGGGCAGCGCCTCGTTCGCGATGTCCTCGCCGCCCACGGTGACCAGGCTGCTCAGCGGCGGGGAGTCTCCCCGGCGGACCACGAAGTCGATGATCCCGTTGCTGTAGTGGGACACCGACCTCAGGGCGGGGACACCGGCGAAGGCCCCTTGGCACAGCGCCGTTATTCGGCCGTGGCCCTCCGGGGACCAGTGGGACTCCGTGAAGAGCTCGGTCTCCGGGTGCGGGGCTGTTGCCACGTACGCTCACCTTCCGTCGGGGAACCGCCGGGGCGACGGCCGGTCCTAGATGCCGGGCAGTTCCAGATCGAGGTCGAAGTCCCTGGCCGGTGCGGTGGCACCGGAGGCCCGGGAGGTGAGCCAGGCGTGGTGCGCCCCCACGCGCCGCCCGTCGGGGCGATGCCCCATGTCCAGGTCCCGCAAACGGCGCAGGGCGCTCTCGGCGAGCCCGGTCGCCTCCTCGGGCCGTCCGGCGGCGGCGAGGGTGGCCGCGAGGGAGTTCTCCGCGGCGGAGACCCAGGCGTGACTGTCGCCGAGCCGGTCGGTCAGCAGGTGCAGCGCGGCCCGGCCGGTGGCCTCCGCGTCCTCGACGGCTCCGGTGGCCCGCAGGTACACCGCGTGCCGGACTCCGGCCAGTGCGGCGTAGGGGTGCCCGGCGCCGAGGGTGCTCTCCAGGGCGCGGCTGCACAGCCGGGCCTCGTGTTCGGCCTCGTCGTGCTTGCCGAGGGCGTGCAGGTCGGCGGCGAGGCTGAAGCGGCAGCGCACGGTGATCAGATGTCCGGCACCGAACCGGCCGGTCGTCTCGGCGAGCACCCGCCGGTCGCGTTCGAGGGCCTTCTCGTAGCCGTAGACGCGCTCGTGGGAGCGGGCGGAGTTGTAGGTGATGCGGCGTTCGCTGACGGCCAGGCCCAGTTCGATGATGAGGCGGGTGCCGGTGGTGACGTCGCCGTGGCGGTGCAGCCACTGCCGCAGCAGGTCCTGGGACTCCGCGTCGCGGCCCAGGGTGCGGTACACCCAGGCGAGCAGGTCGGCGGAGTGCCAGACGGCCGGATCGTCCTCGCCGCCGGCGGCCTGGCGGTCGCGGAACCGGGCGAGGAGCCGGGCGAGCGCGTCGGGGGCCCGTCCGCTCAGGGCTTCGGTCAAGGCGAGGTTGTGCTCGACCTGGACGGTCGCGGGGTGCCGCGGTCCGAGCAGCAGCGTCAGGCCCTCCAGGACGGGGCGGGCCTGGAACAGCGCGTCGGAGAATCTGCCGAGGGAGCGCAGGTTGGCGCCGTAGGAGTCGGCGGACAGCAGCGTCCTCGGGTGCAGGGGGCCGAGCAGCCGGCGGTGGCCGCGCAGGGCCTGTTCGGACAGCCGGCGGGCCGTTTCGTAGGCGCCGGTGAGGCGGTGGGCGCGTGCGGTGAAGTTGAGCAGGCGCAGGTATTCCGGTGACGGGTCGTCGTCGTCCGCCGGGGCCCAGGACGCCTGGGCGCGCTCGGAGATGTCGAGCAGGCGGGCGAGGTCGGCACTCTCGCCGCGCTGGCTGAGGGCGTTGAGGTGGCGCAGCAGGGAGCGCCGGACCCGGGGGCGGTGGTCCTCCCACAGGCGCAGGGAGTACACCTCGCGGGCCCAGTCGGCGCTCAGGCCGCGGTCCTCGTCCGGGGTGAACTCGGCGAGGGTGCCGCGCAGCACCTGCTCGATGTGGGCGCGCTCGGCCGGATCCATGGCGGTGCGGACGGCGTCCCGTACGGCGTGGTGCTGTCCCAGGGGCTGGTCGGGCCGGTCGAAGTCGACCTCCAGGAGCCCGACCCGGGACAGGGCCCACAGGGCGACGCTCACCATGTGCTCGTCGGGCATCCGCGCGTCGGCGGGGATCCGGCGCACCGGTGCGGCGGGGCCGTCGTCACGGGCGAGTTCGGAGAGGATCCGCCGTGAGCGGAGCAGTTCCAGGCCCATGCCGCGGCCGGTGAGCAGGGAGGCCGCGTTCAGCAGCCAGCCCAGGGCGTCGCTCGTACGGCTCTCCGCGCGCCAGGCGGCGGCGCCCGGGGTGTGCAGCACGGTCTGCCGCGCCACCCGCACCATGACGGGCACCGGCGGGGCGGTGCCGTCCTGTTCGAGCAGGGCCTGCTGGGCCGTGCGGTATTCGGCGAGGAGGTGGGCGACGGCCGCCCGGGCGGCGGCCTGGTCGCCCATGTTGTCGTCGCGCCGGTGGGCCGCCGCGCGTTCGGCGAGGCAGAGGGCGGCGATGCGCAGGGCGAGCGGGACGAAGCCCAGGACCTGGCCGACCCGCTGCGCCTGCTCCTCGTCGATCTCCGCGAGTTGTTCGCCGAGGACGGCCCGGCACTCGGCCGGGGACAGGGGAGGCAGGGGGAAGGCCGCCATGCCGGCCGTGGCCGGGGCGCTGCGGCTGGTGATCAGCACGTGCCCGCGGGCGTGCGGGGTGGGCAGCATGTCCTGCAGCCCGTCGGGGGATTCGGCGCCGTCGTAGACGAGCAGCCAGCTCTGTGTGTCGGTGCGGGAGAGGTGTTCGAACAGGGCCGGGGAGGCGCCGTCGCCGGTGGTGATCAGGTCGAGCCGGCCGGCGAGCCGGTCCAGGCCGCGGCGGGCGCGCGGGATCTCCCAGGAACGCACCCACCACACCACGTCGTAGGCGGAGCCGAAGCGGTGGCACAGCTCGCGGACGATCTCGCTCTTGCCCCAGCCGCTCGCGGCGTGCACGACCAGCGGGGTGTGGTCCCGGCCCGCCGCGTGCAGGTCGTCCAGGAGGGCGCCGAGGACGTCGTCCCTGCCGACGAAGCCGCTGTAGCGGGGGCCGACGTTGGTGACCGCGGGCAGCCGGGGGAAGCGGGCGCCGGGGGTGCCGTCGGCCGGGGGCGGCGCGCCGAGGCCGAGCCCGGCGTACAGCCGCCGCACCGCCTCCTCCTCGTCGGTGCCGCGCAGGTCGATGCGTTCGTGGTGGGCGGCGCCCGGGTCGGGGAAGGGCTCGTCGGCCAGGACGATCCGGACGTCGGGGTGGGAGAGCGCGGCGAGCTGGGCGAGGCCGGTGTGGTCCATGTCGGCGGGCGAGAGGAAGAGCAGCGCGGTGCCCGGGGCCGGCCGGTCGCCGGAGTAGGCGTCCAGGGCGCGCAGTTCGGTGCGGATGCCGCCGCGCCGGAACTGGTCCTCCAGCCAGGCCGCCCAGGGCGCGTGGCGCTGGGAGTGGACGAGGGTGACCCGGCTCAGCGGCAGCGGGCGCCGGTTGCGGAGCCAGTCGGCCAGCCGCTCGTAGTAGGGCCGCAGCCCGGTGACCGAGCCCTCCGGCTCGCTCTCCACCGCCAGTTGCCGGGTGTCGAGGTAGAGCGGGTGGTACGGGATCTCCAGGAAGGCGACCTCGGAGGTGCGGGAGGCCCGGGAGAGCGGCCCGAACTTGCGGCGCACCCGTTCGCGTGCGCCGCGCAGCCGGTCGTGCGACTCGACGTTGCTCTTCAGGCCCAGGGCCAGCAGCCGTACTGGCCGGCCGGAGCGGCCGCCGCTCATCTGCTCGGCCAGCGCGGCGGCGCCGTCGATGGACCAGGCGGTCATGGCGAAGCAGAGCACGAGGGAGTCGGCGAGCGAGCCGAGCCTGCCCTCGGCCGGCGCGTCGATCGCGTCGGGCAGCGGCGCCTCCACGAGGACGTGGTCGTGGCCGAGGGCCCGGGGGTCGGAGGTGAGGGCGAGGAGGGACGAGGCGTCCGGGCGGGTGACGGCGTGGATGCGCCCGGGTACGGGCTCGGGCACCGGGGCGTCGCCGGGCGCGGCGCCGGACCGGCCGTCGACGACGAGGACGCTGCGGTTGCCGGCGGCCAGCAGGTCCGCGACGTTGCGTACCGTCGTGCTGACGCCGAGGTTCTCCGCGGTGGAGCAGAAGAGGGCGAACCGTCCCGAGCGGTCGGCTGCGTGGATGTCGGGCATGGCCACTCCGCTTCGGACGGCAGGTGCTGGACGGTGGGGCTCGACAGTCAGGGACGGTCAGTATAAGACGGGTTGCCCCTGATCAGGCGGTTTCGCGTGAGGGCCGCGTCGGCGCGGGGGCCGGTCATTGGCTCTCGTTGTGGCCGGTGACGAAGGGCTCGTCGGGGTCGCCGCCGGTGCGCAGCCTGCGCAGGGTCTCGCCCAGTACGGAGGGCGGCAGCGCGGCGAGGTCGTCCAGGGGCACGTCGGTGAGGTCCAGTACGACGGACTCCAGGGCGGCCTCGTCCCGCTCGGCACCCGCTTCCTCGAGCTCTGCCATGGCCCATCCTCCGCGGTGCCCGACCAACCGCCGTGTGGCGGCTCTCCACGCCCGGCGCCTGCGTGTCCCGGGACTCGGTGTCCAGTGTTGACGTCCCCACGGGCCACCGCGGGAAAACGGCGACTTTCGGGCGGTGGCGGCCCGGACGACGGATTCTCGATGTTGACGGCCCGTCACCCTCACCGAATACTGGGCCCGATGGCGTGGACCGGCCGGACGGGCACGGGCCGGTCGGCATGCGAACCGGGGGGTGCGTATGAATCGGCTGCGCCACGCGGAGCCGCCGTGGCCGGTCGCGGCCGACGTCGCGGCCAGGGAGGCGGCGGGCTGGGTGCCCGTGCCGTTGCACTCCTTCGTCCTGAAGGTGCACAGCCGCTGCGACCTCGCCTGCCGGTACTGCTACATGTACCGCTCACGGGACCGCGGTTGGCGTGAGCAGCCGCGCCTCATGACGCCGGAGACGGTGGATCGCACGGCCGGCCGCATCGCGGAGCACCTCGCGGCGCACGGCGTGCGTGAGGCCGCGGTGGTGCTGCACGGGGGCGAGCCGCTGCTGGCCGGTGAGTCCGCGGTCGGACGCACCGTCTCGGCCCTGCGTGCCGCGGCCGGTCCCGGCGTACGGCTGCACGTTTCCCTGCAGACCAACGGCGTGCGGCTGAGCGAGCGCTGGCTCGACCTGTGCGCCGAGCACGGCATCCGGATCTCGGTCAGCCTGGACGGGGACCGCGCGGCTCATGACCGGCACCGCCGCGGCGCGGACGGGCGCGGCAGCCACGCCCGGGTCGCCGACGCGCTGCACCGCCTGGCCGACGGGCCCCATCGCGAGCTGTTCGCGGGCCTGTTGTGCGCCATCGACCTGCGCAACGATCCGGTGCGCTGCTACGAGCACCTGCTGACGTACCGCCCGCCCGCGGTGGACTTCCTGCTGCCGCAGGGCAATTGGGGGACGCTCCCACCGGGGCTGGGCCCGGGCACGCCGTACGCGGACTGGCTGTGGCGGGTGTTCGAGCGGTGGTACGGGGCGGGACGGCGGGAGACCCGGGTGCGGCTGCTGGAGGACATGATGGCGCTGCTGCTCGGCGGGACCCCGCAGACGGAGGTGCTGGGCCTGGCCCCGGTGAGGTACGCGGTGGTGGAGACGGACGGCTCCCTCGCCCAGGACGACACGCTGCGCACCGCGTACGACGGCGCCTCCGGGACGGGTCTGCACGTCGGGCGCGATTCCTTCGACGCGCTGCTGCGCCATCCGGGTGTCGCGGCCCGGCAGTGGGGGGCCGACGGTCTGTCCGCGCAGTGCCGTGCGTGCCGGCTGCGGCAGGTGTGCGGGGGCGGGCACTACGCCCACCGCTACCGTGCGGCCACCGGGTTCGCCAATCCCAGTGTCTACTGCGCCGATCTGACGGCGCTGATCACGCGGGTCAGGGGGCGGCTGGCCGCGGACCTGGACGGGCTGCGCGCCGCTGCGGCGGAAGCGGCATGACGGGGCCGGTGCCGCTTCGTGTGCCGGGAAGGATCTTCACCGCGCTCGCTTCGGGCGGCGGCGGGGCAGGGGCCCTGCGCCTGCTGGCCCGCGCCGAGCACAGCCGCCGGCTGGCCTGCGCGCTGGCCGTGACGGAGACCGCCGGTGCGGTCGGCGGCGGCGTGGCCGACGCCGCCGCGCACGCGTGGGACGTGCTCAGGGCCGCCCACCGGACCGACCCGGAGGCCGTGGCGGCGGTCCTGTCCCATCCGTCGGCGGGTACCGCGCTGACGGGTCTGCTGGCCCGGCTGGACCGGGTCGTCGCGGCCGGGCCCGGGGCGGCGTGCGCGCCGCCCGTGCACTGGTTCAGCGCGCTGGCCGCGGCCGCCGCGGTCCGCGCGGGCGTGCCCGGACGGGTGCGGTGGGCCTTGGTGACGGACGAGGTGTTCCTGCCCTCGCTCGGCGGTGCCCGCTTTCCCGGGGCCCGGCCCGGTGACCTGGCCGAGGTGGTCGTGGACACGGACGGCGCGGCCAGGATCCAGGTGGCGGGAGGCAGTTGCCGGGCCCGCCCGGTCGAGGTTCCGCGGGCCCCGTCCGGGCCGTCGGGCAGGTGGCGGGCGGCGCACCGGCTCGTGGTGCCGGACGGAGGTGCGCCGCTGCTCCTGGACGACGCCGACCCGCTGCGCTTCCCCGGTGTCCCCGCGCGGCCGCTGGGACTGACGCAGGACGACCTGTGCCGGTGGCGGAGCACGGCCCGGGAGGCCTGCCGTCTGCTGCGGGACCACCACCCGCAGACCTACGCCGAACTCACCGCCGGTCCACGCACGTTGGTCCCGGTCGACCGCCCGGGCAGCTTCAGCGGCAGCAGCGCGGAGGCGTTCGGCGCCATGGCGATGTCCCGGCCGCGCTCCGCGCGGGGCCTGGCCCTGTCCATGGCGCACGAGATGCAGCACGCCAAGTTCGCCGCCGTACTGCACCTGTTCGACCTCTTCGAGCCGGACGGCGAGGAGCTCTACTACGCCCCCTGGCGCCCCGATCCGCGCCCGTTGCTCGGTCTCTTCCACGGGGCCTACGCGCACCTGGGCGTGGCGGACTTCTGGGACCGCCGCCGGGCCGTGGAGCGGGACCCTGCCGAACGCGCCCTGGCCGAGGCGCAGTTCGCCCGCTGGCGGGTGGGCGCCCGGCAGGCCACCGAGGTGCTGCTGGCCTCCGGTCGCCTCACCGCCCTGGGCGAGCACTTCGCGCAGACGATGCTGGACACGCTCGACACCCTGTGCCGCCTTCCCGTCCCGGCCGAGGCCCGCCGCCGGGGCATGGCCCTGGCGGCGGACCACCGGGCGCAGTGGGTCCGCAGGAACGGGGTGCCGGAGGCGCAGCTGATCTGACCGCCCCGGGCCCGCCGGCCTGCCGTGGGCCGCGGTGGAGTCGCTGTCCCCCGCCCGGCGGTGGACCATGGAGGCAGAAGCCGAAGGGGGGCTCCGGGCAGGAGATAACGGTGGTGGACACGGACGTACTGGTCGTGGGCGCGGGCCCGGTCGGGCTGACCGCGGCGGCGGAGCTGCGACGGCAGGGGGTCCGCTGCCGGATCATCGACCGGCTGCCGGCCCGGCTGCCGTACGCCAAGGCGGTGGGTGTCCAGCCGCGCACGCTGGAGGCCTGGGACCGGATGGGCCTGGTGCGGGCGGCCCTGGAGGCCGCCGTGCCGCTGCGCGGGCAGCTGACGTACGC
Source organism: Streptomyces sp. NPDC059696 (assembly GCF_042733745.1). Taxonomy (NCBI): domain Bacteria; kingdom Bacillati; phylum Actinomycetota; class Actinomycetes; order Kitasatosporales; family Streptomycetaceae; genus Streptomyces; species Streptomyces sp. NPDC059696. The sequence goes on along the minus strand of NZ_JBHWFG010000027.1, from coordinate 11,020 downwards.
CGACGGCGTCGAGCAGGCGCGCTTCGAGCTGCGGCTGCCGCCGGAGGTCCCCTACGCCTTCGCGGCCCTGCCGCAGTACGAGACGGAGCGGATCATCGAGGAGCACCTCGCCCGCTTCGGCACCGGCGTCGAGCGGGGCACGGAGCTGCTGGGGTTCACCCAGGACGAGGGCGGGGTCGTGAGCAGGATCGGCACGGCGTCCGGTGCCCGGGAAGAGCTGCGGACGCGCTTCCTGATCGGCTGCGACGGGGCGCACAGCATCGTCCGCAAAGGGCTCGGGCTCACCTTCGAGGGGGGCGCGTTCCCGGAGGAGTACATGCTCGCCGACGTGGAGGTGGACTGGAGCCGGCCGGAGGGCTACGGGGTGCGGTCCCTGCACCACGGCGCCGACGGCCGCGTCGACGACGCCCTGGTCTGCATCCCGTTGCCCGGGGACCGCCGGTACCGCATGTCGATGCTGGTGCCGCCCGAGCTCTCGGCGAAGAGCGAGCAGCCCGCGCGGGGCGAGACGGCCCATGGCCTGGAGGGTGGGCGCGCACCCCGCCTCGAGCACATCCAGGCGGTCGTCGACCGGCTGTCGCCGGAACCCGCCACCGTGTCCGCCCTGCGCTGGTCGTCGGTGTTCCGCATCAGTCACCGCATCGTCGACCGGTACGCGGTGGGCCGGGTCTTCGTCGCCGGGGACGCCGCGCACATCCACCCGCCGACCGGCGCGCAGGGCATGAACACCGGCATCCAGGACGCCTGCAACCTGGCCTGGAAACTGGCCCTCTGCCTCGACGGCGGCGCGCATCCACGGCTGCTCGACAGCTACGACGCCGAACGCCGGCCCGTCGGCGAGGAGGTCGTCGGACGCACGGTCCGGCACGCCACCGCGGGCGGCGTCCAGGCCGCGAAGGACGACACGACAACGGTGATCCTGCGCGAGGCACAACTGCTCGTCGCCTACCCGGACAGCCCCCTGAACGCGACGAACGGCACGGGCCCCGGCGACGCGGACTCACCCGGACCGGCCCCGGGCGAACGGGCGCCCGACTGCCGCGGGCTCACCACCAGCCTGGCGACGAATCCCCTGCGTCTCTACGACCTGCTGCGCGACCGCGGGCACGTCCTGGTCCTGTACGCCGACTCGGCGGACGCGCTCACGGCCTGCCGCGAGACCGCCCACGCCGCGGACCGGCTGACCGGCGGCAAGCTGCCCGCGTTCGTGGTCGCCGCCGGGGACGCGGAGACGGCGGGGGCCTCCCGCGTGCCGGGCGGCGCGAACGGCGGGCACCTGCCCGTGTTCCGGGACACGGCGGGAGAGTTCGCACGACTGTACGGCGCGCGGGGTGCGACGGCCTTCCTGGTCCGCCCGGACGGCTATCTCGCCGCCCGCCTCGGACGGCTCGCGGCCACGGGAACGGAGTCCGCGCCGGCGGACGCCCTCGGGCGGATCTTCCGCCTGTGACGGCCGCCGGACGGCGAAGCGGCTTTGACAGCCTGCGAACGCAAACGGGCGGGTGGCACCGGCCACCCGCCCGTTCGTGTCGGCGCGCCCGCGCGATCCTTCAGGACTGCGGACGGCGGCCGTGGTTCGCGCCGTTCTTGCGGCGGGCCTTCTTCTTGCGACGTCGCTTCGAGGACATCGGACCTCCTCTTTCCGGCTCTCGGTCACCATCCACCGGATTGCCGCGTCCGGTGACTACAGAGCCACTTTCCAACGGGCGCGAACGCAAACACGGACGCTGCGAATGCACACGAGTGGCCTACGTCACGACAGGGGTGGGCGGCCCGACCACGGCCGAACCCGGGCGTGGACAAACTCAAGGGCTGTTTCGGATGCCTCCGAAACAGCCCTTGCCGGTGACTCGTACGAGTCGGGACGACAGGATTTGAACCTGCGACCCCTTGACCCCCAGTCAAGTGCGCTACCAAGCTGCGCCACGTCCCGATGTGTCCCACGCGGGTGAACCGCGTGATCACGCAGGTCAACCCTACCGCATGGGCACCCGTCCCCCGGTCCGCGCCGACGGCCCGTCCGGGCGGCGGGTCCAGCCCGCGAGTCCCACCGTCGACACCGCGACGGCGAGGACGGCCCACCAAGGGAGTCCGGCCTGGGTGGCGAGCCCCGCGAAGGCCGCGACGCCCAGGAGGACCGTGGCCACGCCTCCGGTGAGTTCGGCTCGCCGCGCGGACCGTTCCCGTGCCTCGTCCACGTCCTTCTCCCCCTTCACCCGCACGCTCGCACGCTCGCATCCCTCGGCCGTCACACCGGCCGGGCATATGCCGCAAACAATACGCGAGTCGGAGGGAACTCCCGACCAGGGCATAGGGGTTGAGACGGGCAGAGGGGCCTCGCCCTCGTGTCCGCGGCAGCACCGGGCAGGCGGGGACCCCGATGCGCGCACCGGGGGCGACGGAGTGTCCGCCCCGCCCGCTCGCGACCCCACACTCTGTCCAGGCCGCTCCCCCGCTCACCAGGGCTAGGGTCACCGCATGACGCACAGCTTCGTACTGCACATCCCCGACGCCGAGCTCGAACCCGAGCCCCTCGCGCCCGGGCAGATCGTCTCCGGGACGCCCGAGGTGACCGGGAAGGTGGTCTGGGAGTCGGAGGACGGCCGTCAGGTGCGGGGCGTCTGGCAGATCACCCCCGGTGTGGTCACCGACACCGAGGCCGACGAACTGTTCGTCGTGATCAGCGGGTCGGCGACGATCGAGGTCGAGGGCGGGCCGACGCTCACGGTCGGGCCGGGCGACATGGCCGTCCTGCGCGAGGGCGACCGCACGACGTGGACGGTGCACGAAACCCTGCGCAAGGCGTACGCGATCAACCTCTGAGCGGAGCCCACGCGACATCCGAGCGGCCTCCGGGCGTCATCCGCGCAGTATGCCGACTGCGCCTGCGCGGTCCCCGGTGCCCGGGTCTCCGAGGGGCGCGTCTCGTCACCACCCGGCGCGCGCCCCGTCTCCGAGCAGTACCCGCGCCGGTGTTCGCGCGGCGCGAGCCCGGCGCACGGCGCGAGCCGGTCAGGGGCCGGGAGCAGTCAGGGGCCGAGCGCGGTCGGCGGCCGGGCGCGGTCAGGGGCCGGGCGCGGGGGCCGTCGTCCCGCGGATCTCCAGGGTGGGCGAAGCGAGTCGGACGCGGCCCGGGAGGCCGGCGTCCTCGAAGCGTTCCAGGAGGCAGCGGGCCGCGCGGCGGCCGACCTCGTGGCTCGAGTTGTCGACCGTCGTCAGCCACACGTGCCGCAGCCGGGCGATGCTCGTGTTGTCGTAGCCGACGACGGACAGCTCGTGCGGGACGCGCAGGCCAAGTTCCCCGGCCGCCGAGAGCGCGCCGATCGCCGCGATGTCGTTGACGGCGAAGACGGCCGTGGGCCGGTCGGGGCGGCTGAGCAGCCGGACGGTCGTGCGGTAGCCGCCCTCCTCGGTCATGTCGCTCGGCTCGACCAGCGCCTCGTCCGCGAGACCGTGCCGGCGCATCGTCGCCTCGAAGCTCCGGCGGCGCAGCTCGCCCACCGCTCCGTAGCCGGCGATGTGCGCGATCCGGTGGTGGCCCAGGCCGATCAGGTGCTCGGTCACCAGACGGGCTCCGCGCTCGTCGTCGCCCGCCACCACGTCGACGCCCGGCGGCGCCGGTTCGCGGGAGCCGGCCAGGACGACCGGGATGCGCCCGGCCGCGTCCTCGAGCGCCGCCGGATCGGGCAGTGTGCCGACCACGACCAGGCCGTCGACGCGCAGGTCCAGCAGCGGGTCGGCCGGGTCCTGGCCGGTGCGGCGGTTGAGGCGGGCGTCGGCCAGCAGCATGCGCAGGCCGCCTGCGTGCAGCAGGGAGTTGAGGCCGTCGAGGAGGTCGACGAACCAGGGGTTGCGCAGATCGTTCAGGAGGACGCCGACCGTGCGGGTGCGCCGCTCGCTGAGGCTGCGGGCGGCGGCGTTGGGGCGGTAGCCGAGCTCCCCGGCCGCCCGGAGCACGGCGTCCCGCTTCTCGGGGCGCACCTGGTCGGAGCCGCGCAGCACGAGGGAGACCAGCGACTTCGAGACACCGGCCCGCTCGGCCACGTCCCGGATCGTCGGCGGTCTCATGGGATGGACCGTTCCATGGGGTGGTGCGGGTTGTCAAAGGAGGCGGCACGGCCCGTCAGAGGGTTGACAGCGTCGGCAGGCCCCGCCCAGGGTGGCCTGGACAGGTTCTGGAACGGTCCAAAGAGGGGCTCTCATGGTGGACACGCTCGGCGTCGCCGTCATCGGATTCGGCTGGATGGGGCGGGTGCACACCCAGGCCTACGCGCGCGTGCGGCACCACTACCCGCAGCTGCCCCTCGCCCCGGAACTGGTCACGGTCGCCGAGGAGGTGCCGGGCCGGGCCGAGGAGGCCGCCGCCCAGTTCGGGTTCGCCTCCGCGACCCGGGACTGGCGCGAGGTGGCCGCCGATCCGCGGGTGCGGGCGGTCAGCATCACCGCGCCGAACTTCCTGCACCGTGAGATCGGCGTCGCCATGGCCGAGGCGGGCAAGCACATCTGGATCGAGAAGCCGGTGGGTCTGACCGCCGAGGACGCCGGCGCCGTCGCGGACGCCGTCGCCGCGGCCGGAGTGCAGGGCACGGTGGGCTTCAACTACCGCAACGCGCCCGCCGTCGAAGCGGCCCGCGAGCTGATCACGGGAGGCGAGATCGGGACGGTCACGCACCTGCGCATCCGGCTGTTCAGCGACTACGCGGCGCACCCCGAAGGCGCGCTGACGTGGCGCTACGAGCGGGAGCGGGGCGGCAGCGGGGTCCTGGGCGACCTGGCCTCGCACGGCGTGGACCTGGCCCGGCACCTGGTCGGCGACATCGCGTCCCTGACGGCCGACACGGCGGTCTTCGTCCCGGAGCGGGCCCGCCCGTCCGGCGCCACGGCCGGTCACAGCCGTGCCGCCGGAGGGGAACTCGGCCCGGTCGAGAACGAGGACTACGTCGGCTGCCTGCTGCGCTTCGCCTCCGGCGCACGCGGCGTCCTGGAGGCCTGCCGGGTGTCGGTGGGCGAGCAGAACAACTACGGCTTCGAGGTGCACGGCACGAAGGGCGCGGTGTTCTGGGACTTCCGCCGTATGAACGAGCTGGGCGTCAGCCGCGGCACCACGTACCAGGACCAGTCCGTCACCACGGTCTACGTGGGCCCGGGCCACGGCGAGTTCGCCGCGTTCCAGCCGGGCGCGGCGAACGCCATGGGGTACGACGACCTGAAGGTCGTCGAGGCGTACCGCTTCCTGCGGTCGGTCGCCGAGGGCGTCCCGCACGGAGCGACGCTCACGGACGCCGTGCACAGCGCGGCCGCGCTGGACGCGATGGCGCGGTCGGCGCAGAGCGGGAGTTGGGCGAAGGTCGGCGGGCGGGCATGACTCCCGCCCTCATGAAGGGCTGACGAGCCTGCGGCCCAGGTAGACCTTCACGGGCACGAGGGCCAGCCACATCCACATGATCCTGGGACCGGCCACCATCGCCAGCGGGACGGTCGCGAGGAAGACCACCACGGACGTGGCGCTGTCCAGGAGGTAGAGGGTGGTCGCCGCCTCGGAGGGCCTGTCGTGGCGCAGCCAGGGGCGCTTCGCCAGCACCGCGGCCACCCCCAGATGGCAGGCGGCGAGCGCGGCGACGGCGCCCGCGTACACGGCGACCGACACGGGCTGGGCGCCGTACTCGGCGAGCAGCCGGGTCGGGAAGGGTACGAGGGCCGCGACGCCGAGTCCGGCCATCGAGAGACCGATCACCTGGCCGTCGATCTCCCGCACGTCCTGGAAGATCCGCCGGTGGTCGCGCCAGAAGCTCCCGAGCACCGCGACGCTCAGCGCGTAGGCCCCGAGGTCCGGGAGCAGTTCGCGCAGGGCCGCGCGGTACGCGGCGGGGTCCAGCTCCGGTGGCACGGACAGGTCCAGGACGAGCAGCGTGATGGCGATGGCGAACACGCCGTCGGCCAGGGTCACCAGCCGCTCGGGGCCGCCGTCCGGGCGCGAGGTCCACATGGAGCGACCGTAGGGGCGGGGCCGGGACTCCCCGCGCATCCACGCCCGGTGCCGCCCCCGGGATCACACGGCCGCCTGCGGTGGCATGTTGTACGGCGTCACCACCTGGATGGCCGACGGCAGGGTCGGTCCGGCCGGCGGCAGCGCGTCGTGGGCGCGCATGACGGTGTGGCAGGCCTCGCGCACGTCCTGGCGGAGGTCGTGGTGGAGCACGGCGGACAGGCGGTGCTCGCGCAGCAGGCGGGTGTTGTCGTGGTCGAGGTCGTGCGCGACGAACACCGCGCAGTGGCGGCCGAGGTCGTCGAAGGCGCGCAGGGTGGCGATGTTGCCGCCGCCGATCGAGTACACCGCGCGGATGTCCGGGTCGCGTTCGAGTGCGGCCCGGACGAGGTCGTACTGGGTGGTGTCCAGTCCCTGGCCCTCGGCGATCTCGACCAGCGTGCGCTCCGGGTGCCGGGCGCGCATGACGCTGCGGAAGCCCATCTCGCGCTCCTCCTCGTTGCGGAAGAACCCGCTGCTGAGGCTGGTGAGGATGTTGCCGGGGCGCTCCCCCAGCCACTGGCCCATCAGATAGGCGGCCGTGGCGCCCGCCGCCCGGTCGTCTATGCCGACGTAGGCGCGGCGGGCGCTGGCGGGCAGGTCGGTCACCAGCGTCACCACCGGGATGCCAGCGGCTTCGAGCCGGCCGACCGCGGCGGTCACCTCCGGGACGTCCGGGGCCTTGAGGATCACGCCCTGCGAGCCGCGCCGGGCGATGCGGTCGAGGATCCGCACCAGCTCCGCGGCCGGGCCGGTCTCGCGGAAGTGGAAGCGGGAGCGCAGCACCGCCGGACGCAGCGACGGCAGCTCCGCCTCCAGGGCGGCGCGGATCGCGGTGGTGAAGCGCTCGGGCGCCTGCATCACGATGTCGACCATGAACGTCCGGCCGACCAGGCGCACCTGGGTGCGCTGCCGGTCGAGATCGGCGATGGCCTGGCGGACCTCCCGGGCGGTGCTCTCCCGCACCCCGCCCCTGCCGTTGAGCACCCGGTCGACGGTCGCCTCGCTCAGACCCGCCTGACGGGCGATCTCCCGGATCGGGAACGGGTGGCCCATGCGCCGGCTCCTTGAGGGGTTTTTGATGGCTCGCTGCTGGTTGTTCGAAGGGTTTGTACTGACAAGAATGACAGGGCTGCGTCGCTCCGTGACCCCGAAGGGACGACGATGTCCTTCACTTCCGTACACCACCGTGCCTGGCTGTCCGAGCAGGACTGTGATCTCGACGCGTTCCGTGACCTGGTCGAACGGGCGACGGACCCCGCCGACTACCCGCATGCCTTCGCGGTCGAGCGGAACGTGCCCGTCTACGACTGCGGGCTGCTCGAAGGCGACCGGGTGGTCCAGGCCGAGCTGGTGCGGGCGCTCGCCGACGGGCCCGGCATCGTGGTCTTCCGCGGTGCCTTCCCCGACCCGGACGTCGTGGACCGGGCCACCGCCGTGTTCGAGGCGCTGATCGCCGAGCAGCGTGCCTCGGGCGCCGCCGCCGGAGACCACTTCGCGGCGCCCGGTGCCAACGACCGGGTGTGGAACGCGCTGGAGAAGGCGGCCCTGTACGACCCGGAGGCGTTCGCCGACTACTACGCGAACGACGTCCTGGCGCTGGTGGCCACCGCCTGGCTGGGCCCGGGCTATCAGGTCACCTCCCAGCTGAACGTGGTCAACCCGGGCGGCGCCGCCCAGACCGCGCACCGCGACTACCACCTGGGCTTCCTGTCGAACGAGGTCGCCGCCGCCTATCCGGCGCATGTCCACCGCCTCTCCCCCGTGCTGACGCTCCAGGGCGCGGTCGCGCACTGCGACATGCCGGTGGAGTCCGGGCCGACGATGTACCTGCCGCACTCGCAGAAGTACGAGCCGGGCTATCTCGCCTGGCGGCGCCCGGAGTTCCGGGCGTACTTCGACGCGCACCAGGTCCAGTTGCCGCTCGCCAAGGGCGACGCCGTGTTCTTCAACCCGGCGCTCTTCCACGCGGCCGGCACCAACCGCTCGGCGGACATCCGGCGCATGGCGAACCTGCTCCAGGTGTCGTCCGCCTTCGGCCGCGCGATGGAGACGGTGGACCGGGAGGCCGTGGCCAACGCGGTGTACCCGGTTCTCCTGCGGCGCAAGGCCGAGGGCGCCGACCAGGCATGGCTGGACCAGGTGGTCGCGGCGAGCGCCGAGGGCTACCCCTTCCCCACCAACCTCGACGGCGATCCGCCCGTCGACGGACTGGCACCGCCCTCGCAGGCGGACCTGGTGCGGCGCGCGCTGCGCGAGGGGTGGACGCCGCAGGCGCTCCGGGCGGAGCTGCGGGCCGGTGCCGAACGGCGAGAGAGCTGAGGAACCCGATGGGACTTCTCGACGACAAGGTCGTCCTGGTCAACGGCGGCAGCCAGGGGGTCGGCGCGGCCGTCGCGCGGGCCGCGGTACGCGAGGGGGCGGTCGTGACGGTGACCGGGCGGCGCCCGGAGCCCGGTGAGGCGCTGGTGGAGGAGCTGACCGCCGCGGGCGGCAAGGCCCTGTACGTACGGGCCGACCTGTCGGACGCCGGGCAGGCCCTGGCCTCCGTGGGCCGGGTCGTCGAGACGTACGGCCGGGTCGACTGCCTGGTGAACTCCGCCGGCCTGACGTCCCGGGGCACGCTGCTGGACACCACGCCCGAGCTGTTCGACCAGCACATCGGGATCAACCTCAAGGGCCCATTCTTCGCGATGCAGGCGGCGGTGTCGGACATGGTGGGCCGTCAGGCGCCCGGCACGATCGTCAACATCATCACCTCGTCGGCGCACGGCGGGCAGCCGTTCCTCGCGCCGTACGTCGCCGCCAAGGCCGGGCTGATCGGGCTGACCCGCAACGCGGCGCACGCGCACCGGTGGGACCGGGTCCGGATCAACGGGCTCAACATCGGCTGGACGGCGACGGAGGGCGAGGACGCCACGCAGAAGGCGTTCCACGGGGCGGGTGACGACTGGCGCGAGTCGGCCGCGGCGAAGCTGCCGATGGGCAAGCTGGGCCAGCCGGACGAGATCGCCGACTTCGTCGTGTTCCTGCTGTCGGAGCGGTCCGGGGTGGTCACCGGGTCGGTGATCGACTGGGACCAGAACGTCCTTGGAGGACTCGACTGAGGACGTGCCGCGCCCGCTCGTCGGTCGCGTGCGGCGCCCTCGTGGCTGATCGCGCAGTTCCCCGCGCCCCGAAAAGCGAGGGCGCAGCACCACCCCCCGTTCACCCCTAGGAGCAACACCCATGCGTATCGGAATCCTCGGCCTCGGCCGTATCGGCGCCTTCCACGCCGAGACCCTCTCCGGACTCGACGCCGTCGACTCCCTCGTCCTGACCGACCCGTTCGCGGACGCCGCCAAGAGTGCCGCCGAGCGGTTCGGGGCCGAGGTCGTGGACTCGCCGGAGGCGCTGCTGGCCGCCGGTGTGGACGGCATCGTCGTCGCCGCCGCCACGGACGCCCACCCGGCGCTGATCCTGGCCGGTGTCGAGGCCGGTGTCCCCGTGTTCTGCGAGAAGCCCGTGGCCAAGACGATGGCCGAGGGTGTCGAGGTGCTCAAGGCTGTCGCCGGGCGGGACGTGCCGATCCAGATCGGTTACAACCGCCGTTTCGACACCGGGTTCGTCAACGCCCGGGCGGCCGTGCACAGCGGTGAGCTCGGCAAGCTGCACACGGTCCGTTCGACCACGCTGGACCCGGCGCCGCCGCCGGCCGCGTACATCGCCGCCTCCGGTGGCATCTTCCGAGACTGCTCGGTGCACGACTTCGACATCATCCGCTGGGTGACCGGCCGTGAGGTGACCGAGGTGTACGCCGTGGGCGGCAACCGGGGCGCCGAGTACATCAAGGAGGCCGGGGACGCCGACACCACCGGCGCGATCCTCACCCTCGACGACGGCACCCTAGCGGTGGTGTCCAACTCCCGGCACAACGCCCGTGGTTACGACGTCCGCATGGAGATCCACGGCTTCCAGGACTCCATCGCCGTCGGCCTGGAGGACAAGCTGCCGCTGCGCTCGGTCGAGCCCGGGGTGACCTTCCCGGCGGGCACGCCGCACGACTTCTTCATGGACCGCTTCACCGAGGCCTACCGCGCCGAACTGACCGCGTTCACCGAGGTCGTCGCCGGCACCCGCCCCTCCCCCTGCACGATCGAGGACGCCCTGGAGGCGGGCTGGATCGCCGACGCCTGCACCCTGTCCCTGCACGAGCACCGCCCCGTGACGATCGAGGAGGTACGGCGGGCCTGAGCGGCCCGGCGCGACGGGCTCGGCGCGGCGTATCGGGCGGCGGGGTTCGAGCGGCGTCCTCGTACGGCACGCGCCGGTGTCAGCTGAAAGGGCAGAACCGAATACGAACCCCGGATCCTGGGCGTGACGGATATCCCGGACACTCCAGGAATTTACTAAAACTCTCTGGGCCGATCCGAAATGGCGGACCTCCTCCAAAAAGGCACACGCAAGTTTCCGGGGAACAGCCGCCCGATACATCAATCCATGTAGCCTCCAACTGACCAGTGCGCCACAGGAAGTGGCGTCCGGGGGAACAAGGAGGCAACAACATGAGGGTCAGGAGACTGATCGGCGCCGGGGTCGCAGCAGTGGCGATGACGGCCATGGCATCCGCACCGGCATCTGCCGACGAGACGGTCACCGGGGGCAACGTGGAAATGGTGATTTTCGGCAGCGGTACGCACGTCAGCTCGGTCACCGTCCACGGGCTCCCGGAACCGCAGGGACCTGCCCAGTATCAGTTCACCTATTTCGCCACCACATCACCGACCAAGACGCACACCATGATTTGCGGTGGCAGCAGCACGGGTGGCAGCTGCACTCACAAGTTCAAAATTGACGCCACATACGCCAAGGGCGTCGGAATCAAGAGCTGCGGGTCGATCAAGCGTGTCGACAACCAGCAGATCCTCGGGACCGCCTGCAAGAAGTGGTGACGGAGTAAAGCCGCGCCTGGCGCGGCGCACTCCACGATGATTGCGGACGTGGGGGCCGGGCCCC